>CACWJS010000160.1 GCA_902761275.1 uncultured bacterium
CATGATCCCGTCCTCGACGGGCGCGGCGAAGGCCGTCGGCAAGGTTCTCCCGGCGCTCAACGGCAAGCTCACCGGCATGTCCGTCCGCGTTCCCACGTCTGACGTCTCGTTCGTCGACCTCACGGCCGAGCTCGAGAAGCCCGCGACGTACGAGGAGATCTGCGCGGCGATGAAGAAGGCCAGCGAGACCGAGATCGCCGCCGGCGGTCTCAAGGGCGTCCTCGGCTACACCGACGAGGCCGTCGTCTCCACCGACTTCCGCAACGAGTCCAAGACCTCCGTCTTCGACGTCAAGGCCGGCATCCAGCTCGACCCGACGTTCGTCAAGGTCTGCGCTTGGTACGACAACGAGTGGGGCTACTCGAACAAGGTCGTCGAGATGGCTCGCGTCATCGCGAAGTAACGCTTCTCGCGACAATGCAAAAAGAGGCCGCGGCAAATCTGCCGCGGCCTTCTTTTTGCGTTTTTTACTGCGCTATTCCCCCATTTGTGCCCATTTTTTGGTATAATATACGGACATGAAGCAGTTGTTGTCATTTGCGCTCGTCCTTGCGCTGTGTGCAGGGGCCGAGGCATCGTGGTATTGGCCGTTCTCCTCCGACGACGAGACGAAGCCGCCGCGTGTCTCTGAGCTGATGGAGCCGGCGTCGGTAATGATTGACGAGGCATACGATCTTGCGGACGAGGGCAAGACTTCGGAAGCCGTCGAAAAATACCGCGCGGCGCTTGCAGAGCTTGACCGCATCGAGGCGGAAAATCCCGACCGTGTGAAGGAACCGGAGTTCAACACCCTCAAGAACAAGCGTGCGACGGTGATGGCCGCGATAGACTCTCTGCTCCTCTCCGAGGCGCAGGACAACGCGAGGGCGATAGCCGTCTCTGACACTACCGAACTTCAGAAGAAGTACGATGCCAAGCACGGCAAGGCGCCGAAGATGGAAGAGAGGGGCGCTGCCAAGCCCGAGTCCGAGGCGACGACTGAGTCGACCGAGGTGGCTGGCGAGATCGAGTCACCTACTGAGCAGCCCGAGGTGATCGAGCTTCCGCAGAAGCCAAAATCCAAGATGGCGATTGCGCTCGAGGATCTCGCGAAACGCGACTTTGCGGCGGTTGAACTCACGGTCAAGGAGATTCTCGAAGAGCGGCCGAACGACGCGGCGGCGCTGAACCTCAAGGCCGCGGCCGAGATGGCGCAGGGCGACGCGAAGGCCGCAGAGAAGACGCTCGACCAGGCGATAATGTCTAATCCCCGCGGATACCACGCCTACTACAACATGGCGCGGCTCATGGCCGGTTTGAAGGGCAACAGGTCCGGTGCCAAGCGCTACTACGAGGCGGGGAGATCCCTCGGCGGACCCGTCGACGCGAAACTTGAGGAGCTTTTGAAATGATTGCTCTTGCCGCCGCCTTGCTGATTTCGACTAATGCGCCCGCGGCAGAGGTCGTAGCGAACTGCCGCTCGATGATACCGGCCGACGCCGAGCTCAAGGGTCGCATCGTCCTTAGGAGCCGCAGGGGGATTGTCCAGGCCGAATATGGCTACGACCTCGTTCGCAAGGCGGGTGCGACCGATCTCAAGCTTACGAAGGATGACAAGGACGTCGAATTCGAGAAGTCGGGGCAGATTCTTGGCACCGACGTCACGTGGAGCGACTTGACGCTCGACTACCTCTGGTGGGAAGACGTTTCCTTTGACGCCGAGCGCGAGGGCGAGACGGTTCACGGCCAGGTCTGCACCGTGATTGTGATGAAGAAGGGCGAAAGACTGGTGCGTGTCTGGGTCGACCGCAAGACTGGCGCTCTCATGCAGGCCGAGGAGATGAAGAACGGCAAGGCCGTGCGTCGGCTCTGGGGGACACGTCTCAAGAAGTTTGGGGAACGCTGGATGGCCAATGTGATGGAAGTGGAAACCACTGGGTCTGGTCACCGCACAAAAATAACAGTCGAAGAACTAAAAGTGGAGGAATCAAAATGAAAGCAATCAAGGTCATCGGAAAAATCCTGCTTTGGATAGTCGCCATCGTAGTGGTGTTGCTGCTTGCACTGCCGCTCTGGATCGGGCCTGTCGCAAAGGTCGTCGCGAATGCCGTCGTTCCGGGCATCACGGGAACAGACTTCCATCTCGGCGAGTTTGGCCTCAATCCCTACGCCGGTACGCTCCACGTTGGCGACATGCAGCTTGCGAACCCGACCAGTTTCTCCGAGAAGAACGCGGTGGACCTCAAGTCCCTCGATGTCGACTTCGCGGTGACTTCGCTTCTCTTCGGCAAGAAATACCGTGTCGAGTTTGTGGAGGTCAACGGAGTGTTCGTCCACATCGACGTTCCCAAGGCCGACAACTTCCTCCAGATAGCAGAAAATGCGATGGGTGGCAAGAAGGAGCCGGAAGCCGAAGTGTCGGAAGTCGAACAGCCCAAGGTCGAGACGGAGGCGCCCAAGGCCGATGAGTCCGCCGAGTCCGAGCAGCCCGAGGAGAAGCCGTCCAAGGGCGTGCAGATAGACCGCATCACCCTCAAGGACGTGACGATAAAGTACGGCATTCCCGCCAAGATTCCCATGGATATCGAGCTTACTGGCATCGGCGCAGATTCGGAGTACGGTGCGGCGTTTATGGACGTCTGGATTGCAGTAAAGGACAAGGTGCTGTCCGTTGCCAATTCCGTCGGTGGGGCGCTCGGCGACTTGGGCAAGGGTGCAGCCAATGCCCTGAAGGATGCAGGTGGTGCTGCGGCTGACACCCTCAAGAATGCTGGCGGCGCCGCGGCAGACGCTCTCAAGGACGCAGGCGGCGCTGCGACAGATACCTTGAAGGATGCCGGTGGTGCCGCTACTGATGCCTTGAAGGATGCCGGTGGTGCCGCTACTGACGCCTTGAAGGATGCCGGTGGTGCTGCTGCTGACGCCCTCAAGAGTGCGGGCGACGGGCTTAAGGGCCTGTTCAAGTAATAATTTTACCAAGACAAAACAATTCGCATTAGGACGAAAAGACAGGAAATGGAAAAGAAGACACTGAAGAGGAAAGACCGCCGCGTTGAGATGTCGGTCGAAGGGCTCAAGGACGATTTCGCGTGGCACCTCAGGTACTCGCTTGCAAAGGGCGACACGCGCGCGACCGAGCGCGACGAATACACCGCGTTTGCAATGGCCGTCCGCGACCGGCTCGTCGAGCGCTGGATCTCGACCCAGGAGGAGTACGCGCGCCAGAACACGAAGCGCGTCTACTACATGTCGCTCGAGTTCCTGATCGGGCGACTCCTCGGCAACAACGTCATCAATCTCAAGGCCGACCAGCTCTGCCGCGAGGCGCTGAAGGAATACGGCATCGACTGGAACAGCTTGAGGGACTACGAGTCCGATGCGGGCCTTGGCAACGGCGGCCTTGGCCGTCTCGCCGCGTGCTACATCGACTCGATGTCGACGCTGAACCTTGCGGGCATGGGCTACGGGCTTCGCTACGATTACGGCATCTTCCGCCAGAAGATCGTGAACGGCAGCCAGGTCGAGGAGCCGGACCACTGGCTCAAGGACGGCTATCCGTGGGAGATGGCGCGTCCCGAGTACGCACAGCACGTCCACTTCGGTGGCCACGTCGAGTGCCGTTCCGAAAGCGGAAGGCAGCAGTGGTATTGGGTTCCCGCTGAGACGGTGCAGGGCGTTCCGTACGACCTCCCGATCGTCGGCTACGACAAGGCCGTCAACTCGCTCCGCCTCTGGAGCGCGAAGGCCGTGGACGACTTTGACCTCGCCGACTTCGACAAGGGCTCCTACGTCGAGGCCGTCGAGCAGAAGGTGCTCGCCGAGAACCTGACGAAAGTCCTCTACCCGAACGACAACACGATGCAGGGCAAGGAGCTTCGCCTCAGGCAGCAGTACTTCTTCGTCGCCTGCTCGCTTCGCGACATCCTCAGGCGTTTCCGCCAGACGAACGACAGCTGGGACGCGCTTCCCGACAAGGTATTCATCCAGCTGAACGACACGCACCCGACGCTCGTCGTGCCAGAGCTCATGCGCATCCTCATCGACCTCGAGGGGCTCGACTGGGACAAGGCGTGGGATCTGACGCGCCGCTCGACCGGCTACACTAACCACACGATTTTGCAGGAGGCGCTTGAGAAGTGGCCCGTTCCGATGATGGAGCGCCTTCTCCCCCGCCACCTCCAGATCATCTACGAGATCAACGGCCGCTTTCTCCAGGAGATCAGCTCGCTCTATCCAGGCGACATCAAGAAGCTCCAGAGGATGTCGCTCATCGACGAGAACGGCGAGCGCTATGTCAGGATGGCGAACCTCTGCGTCGTCGGCACGTCTTCCGTGAACGGCGTCGCCGAGCTCCACACCGAGATCCTCAAGTCGACGCTCTTCAAGGACTTCTACGAGCTCTGGCCAGAGAAGTTCCACAACGTCACTAATGGCATCACGCCGCGCCGCTGGCTCTTGAAGGCGAACCCCTCGCTTTCGCAGCTTATCTCCGAGTCTATTGGCGACAGCTGGATCACGCACCTCGACGACCTCAAGAAGCTCGAGAAGTTCTCGAACGACTCGAATTTCCTCTCGGCGATGGCGAAGATCAAGCGCAGCAACAAGGGCCAGCTCGCGAACTGGACGAAGAAGAACCTCGGCATCGAGCTGAACCCCGACGCCATCTTCGACGTCCAGGTTAAGCGTCTCCACGAGTACAAGCGCCAGCTCATGCTCGCGATCTACATCGTGATGTTCTACAACCGGCTCCTCAACGACCCGAAGTACGATCCCGTGCCGCGCCAGTTCATCTTCGCGGCGAAGGCGGCCCCCGGGTACTACATGGCGAAGCTCATCATCCGCTTCATCCACGGCA
>CACWJS010000161.1 GCA_902761275.1 uncultured bacterium
CTCGTTCTCGCCGGAACAGCTCGTTTCCATACACCGCAGGCTTTTCGATGGAATCTTCAAACACGCCGGCACGATCCGCGACTATAATATAACCAAAAACGAATGGGTCCTGAAGGGCGACACCGTCCAGTATGCAAGTTGCTTCCGCCTTGTCGAGACGATGGCCTTCGATTTCTCGGAAGAGAAAAAGTTTTCATACGCGGCGGTTTCGATGGATGAGGTGATACGCCATTTTTCCAAGTTCATTGCCGGCATCTGGCAGATACATCCATTCGGCGAGGGGAACACGCGGACGACCTCGACGTTCGCCATGAAATATCTGCGCACTCTTGGGTTTGATGTTGACAACGACATCTTCTATGACAACTCATACTATTTTCGCAATGCCCTGGTTCGAGCCAATTACTCGAACATTCCCAAGGGCATTGAAGAGACGACCGAGTACCTTGAACGGTTCTTCCGTAACGCGCTCATGGGCGAGGAAAACAAGCTTCAAAGTCGATTTCTACTTGTAGGGGGCTGGAAAGGGGATTCTACCCCTACAAGTAAAGGCGACGCCCCTACAAGTAAGCTCCCCGCCCCTACAAGTAATGCCGCAAAGTCCCCTGCAAGTAAAACGCTTGCCCTGTCTCGTGCGGTGAGGTTGCTTCTTGACGTGCTTGATGGTGAGATGTCGCGGGCTAAAGTGATGAAAGCGATAGGGATAAAAGATCGTGTTACTTTTACGGATTACTATCTGTCTCCCGCGCTGAAACTGGGCCTTGTCGAGATGACTCAGCCCAATTCGCCGCGTTCGCCCACGCAGAAATACCGCCTTACGCCAAAAGGCCTCGCGGCGAAGGGAAGCAGAAAGTGAACGGGGAGGTCTTAACGCAGAGACGCCAAAGCGCAGAGATCGGCGTAGTAACGCAGGCGCGGCTGGGGGATGTGTGCGAGTTGAATATGGGTCAATCGCCAGAATCGGCGTCATACAACACAGTGACCGAAGGGTTGCCATTCTATCAAGGGAATGCAGATTTCGGCCCGATTTATCCTACACCACGAGTTTGGTGTAACTCTCCGGTGAAAATCGCGGAAGCAGGAGATCTTTTGGTCTCTGTGCGAGCGCCTATCGGCGCATTGAATTTTGCAAATGAAAGATGCTGTATTGGACGTGGCCTTGCCGCGCTTCGCGTTAAACCTGATAGTGACTCGAAGTTTATCTACTATGCGCTCAAAAGCAACGTGACTGAACTCAACGCGAGAGGAACAGGCAGTACATTCAAGGCCATAAACAAGAAGGCATTGAGCAACCTTCTCTTTCCCCTCCCGCCGCTTGCCGCCCAGCGGCGAATCGCAGCAAAACTCGACCGTCTTTGCGATATTATTGCCAAGCGCAAGCAACAGCTCGCGCAGCTCGATCAACTTGTCAAATCGCGGTTTGTGGAGGCGGCATAATGAGACACCGTCGTTCATATAGACGCCCGCACAAATCGCGGTTTGTGGAGATGTTCGGGGATCCGATGACCAACCCCAATGGGTGGCCAATGGCGAGACTTGGTGATAGGTGTTTGATTACAACGGGGAACACTCCTTCACGAAACGAGAAGGAGAATTACGGTGATTTTATAGAATGGATTAAGTCGGACAATCTTGTCGATGGGAGATTAACAACCGCAAGCGAATATCTGTCTGAAATTGGATATGGCAAGTCTCGTCATGTTGGACCTGGGTCGATTCTTATGACTTGCATTGCTGGTAGTCTCAATTCGATAGGCAATAGTGCATTGGTCGATCGTAATGTAACGTTTAATCAACAGTTAAATGCAATCACACCTTACAAAGACGATGTAGTGTTTCTGTTGTGGTTGCTGCAACTTGCGAAGCCAGTTCTTCACAAGGGCATTAACAAATGCCTGAAAGGAATCTTGAGCAAGAGCAATCTTTCTGGTAAGGTTTTGCCGCTCCCACCCCTCGCTCTCCAGCGCGAGTTCGCGGCGTTTGTGGCGAAGGTCGACAAATTGGCGTTTGCCGCCCGGCAGAGGCGGGATGTAGCGAAGCAATTGTATAAGGCGAAGATACAGGAGTTCTTCGGGTAGCCCGAGCACGGCGAATCCTACGCCGCCGGGAACGCGGTGCGTTTACAAGGCGACAAGGAAACGCTAAAATGAAAGAGAAAGTCATACGAGAGGTAGAGCAAGGAATGTTAGAGGTTCTTGACAACGCGCAAAGGGCGCAACTGCACAGGGTGCTGGAACATGCACTCTTCGGTGCTGTCGTTGTCAAGGACGAGTCCGTCGGCGCGAAGCCGGAGGTTCCGAACGAGACGATAGCCGAACGCTTCTTCGAGGCGAAGCGTCTGGAGGGATGCAGCGAACGGACGATCCGCTACTACCGTCTGACAATCTGCAAGATGCTCGAAACGCTCGCCATGCCGCTTGTCCACATGACGACGGAGCATCTGCGCACCTATCTCTCCGACTATCAAGAGGAGCGCAAGTGCAGTAAGCTGAACATGGACAACATCAGGCGCATCCTCTCCAGTTTCTTCTCGTGGCTTGAGGACGAGAACTACATCCTGAAGAGTCCGGTTCGGCGCATCCACAAAATCCGCATGGAGTGTCCCGTCAAGGAGGCGTACACGGACGAGGCGCTGGAGCAGATGCGGGACAACTGCGGCAGTGTCCGCGACCTTGCCATCATCGATCTGTTGTCGTCTACGGGGATGCGCGTGGGTGAGCTGGTGGGGCTGAACCGCGCCGACATCGACTTCGAGAACCGCGAGTGCGTCGTCTTCGGCAAGGGCGGCAAGGAGCGTCCCGCGTACTTTGACGCGAGGACGAAGATACACCTAAAGAACTATCTGGGGACGCGGAGCGACGACAACCCCGCCTTGTTTGTGTCGCTCGCCTCGCCGCACTCTCGGTTGAAGATCAGCGGCGTGGAGATACGGCTGCGGCGGCTGGGGCGGCGGCTCGGCATCAACAGGGTGCATCCGCACAAGTTCCGCCGGACAATGGCGACGAGAGCCATTGACAAGGGCATGCCTGTTGAACAAGTCCAGCGTCTGCTCGGCCACTCGAAGATCGACACGACCATGCAGTATGCGCTTGTAAACCAGAGCAACGTCAAGAACTCGCATAAACGATTTATCGCATAGAACCTCAAACAAGGAATGCCAACGTGACAATCAAAGACCTTATACGGAAGATCGCCGAGGTGGCCGGGAAGAAAGACCCGGCGGCTACGGCTGTTGCGTGTCGGGGAGCCGTCCGCGACTGCGTTGGCGAAATCTACAAGAGCAAAGGGGCGGAAATGCCGCCCAAGGCGTCGCTCCTGGAACTGCTCGCCGACACGCCGGTGCGCGAGTTCGTAGCCGACGACGATCGTTTGCGCGATCTGGAGTTTGTGCGCGTCCTCGGAATGAACGCCGAACACAAGCGCAAGGTGAAGCGTACATACGCGCAGCTTGCCGCCGAGATCAGCTCCGATTTTCTTGAAATGGTGGATGCGAAGCTGAATGGCGGCGGTCGCGAGGCGACCACCCTGCCAAGCGTGCCGCAGCAGGGCATTTCCGAGGCGGAGACGAGACGCGCCTACATTGATGTTTATCTTGAAGAGGCTGGATGGGACGTCCTTGAAATCGAGGGGACGATGCTCCCCGGCAAGGCATGTGTTGAAATCAAGGTCGAGGGGATGCCTAACAACACGGGCGAGGGATTCTGCGACTATGTGCTTTACGGGCGCGACCTGAAACCGCTGGCCGTCATCGAGGCGAAGAAGACGACCGTCGGGCCAGAGAAAGGTCGCCAGCAGGTGAAGTTGTATGGAGAATGCCTCGAAAAGAAGTACGGATACACGCCGATACTCTACTACACGAACGGCTATCAGATCTGGTGCATCGACGGGTTCTATCCATCGCGGCAGATTCGGGCGTTCCATACGCTCGAAGAGCTGGAACGGCTGATGCAGAAACGTGAGCGCAAGTCGCTCAAAGGGATCGACCTTCAGATCAACCGGGACATTGCTGGGCGGGACTACCAGATCACAGCCGTCACGAAGATATGCGAGAAGCTGAGCGACAAGAAACGTGCGGGACTTCTCGTCATGGCTACGGGAACGGGCAAGACGAGGACGGTCATATCGCTTGTCGATGTGCTGGCGCGGCAGAACTGGATCACGAATGTCTTGTTCCTCGCCGACCGCACGTCGCTTGTGAAACAGGCGCATGATTCGTTTCAGGAGCATTTGCCGGACTACCCGCGCTCGGTCATATCGGATTCCGCGCTCAAGGGAAGTCCCAATGCCCGTATCTCCTTTTCGACATACCAGACGATGATCAACAAGATTGACGGCGCGGAAAAGGAGTTCACTGCCGGACGCTTCGATCTCGTGGTCGTTGACGAGGCGCATCGGTCCATCTTCAACAAGTACGGTGCGATATTCAAGTATTTCGATGCGCTTCTCGTGGGGCTTACCGCCACGCCGCGCGGCGAGGTTGACAAGAACACCTATTCGCTCTTCCAATGCGAGAGCGATGTCCCGGACTTTGACTATTCGATGGAGCAGGGATTCAAGGACGATGTTCTCAAGCCCTATCGGGTTGTCTCGCGGACGAGCCAAGTCTTAAGTCGCGGTATCACCTATAGGGAATGTTCCGACGAGGAGAGGAAACAACTCGACGAGGCGTTTAATGATGAACCGCCGGATGAGATCGCAGCAAGCCGTATCTTCAATACGGTGTACAACCAAGATACTGTC
>CACWJS010000162.1 GCA_902761275.1 uncultured bacterium
CGAAAGCGAGTAGAACATCTGCCCCATCGCACCAAGCACGACCTTGCCGACGTTGTCGCACGACGAGAAGTCGGGAACAAGATAGTACCTGATTCCAGCGCCCGCGCCGGGAAGCGTCGCGACATACACGGAAAGCGCGACGGCCATTACAAGAAGAGCCGGCACGAGGACGAGGTTCGCCTTCTCGATGCCGTTCTTCACGCCGAGGACAATCACTACAAGAACCGCCGCCGTAAAAACGCACATCGCCACGAACGGCGCCCATGGCGCGGCGACGAACGCATCGAAGAACGCCTTGGGGTCTGCAACCGGCGCAATTCCCGCGAATGCCGTTCCAGCATACGCCGCGAAATAGCGGACGACCCACCCGCCTATGACATTGTAGTAAGGCAGGATAAAAAGCGGCACGAGAGTCGCGAGGACGCCGAGGAAATTCCACTTCGGATACCCAAGTTCGCCGAACGCCGTGAGCTGGCTCTGCCGAGCATAGCGTCCGATCGCGATCTCGGTGACGAGGAGAACGAAGCCAAGCGTGAGCGAGAGCGCGAGGTAGACCGCGATGAACACGCCGCCCCCATACCGAGCCGCGAGATAGGGAAAGCGCCAGAGGTTGCCAAGCCCAATGGCAGATGCCGCCGCCGCAAGCACGAATGCAACCGAACCAGACCAGCTTGCGCGATTCTTCTTCATGGCGGCAGCAACCGTCAGACGACGGGACGGATGTACTTAGACTTTAGAGCGCGCCACAGCACGACGCAGAACGCCGAGAGCGGAATCGCGAGGAGAAGCCCGAGGACGGGACCGAGGACGATTCCCCAGAAGAAGAACGAGAAGATTACGCCCGCGTAGCCGAGCCCTGTCTTGTTGCCCTGGATCTTCGGCGTGATGAGGTAGCCGTCGAGGACCTGGCCGATCGCCCACACGACGAGGACGAGGACAAGCCGCGTCGTAGACCCGCCCGCGCCAAAATAGGCAAGCGGCATCGCGACCGGAAGGCACACGACCGTGCCGAAGAGCGGAACGAGGTTGAGGACACCGAGCATGAAGCCGATGAGAAAGCCGTAGGGAAGACCGACGAGCGCAAAGCCGAGCCCGTAGTACACGCCCTCGACAAGGCAGATGACCGTCTGGCGCTGGAAGAAGCTGACGAGAATCTCGACGAACGCATCGATCTGCTCGGCGGCGAAGTCGCGCGTCTCGGGTTTGAGGAACGTAAGCTGCGAAACGATGTCGCTGCCGCGCCTCGGCTTGGACGTAAGGAAGAACACGAAGAAGATCAGCGTCACGAGCGCAGAAAGAATGCCGCCGACGAACTTGAGCGCGCCAGAACCCGCCTTGAGCGCGGCGCCGCCGTAGTTCGTGTAGAAATCGCCTAAACTATCGTAGCGCACGCCGAGCTGGTCGAGAAGCGACACCGACTTCGGGAACGTCGCCTTGAACCACTCTACGACATGGTTTGCCATCGTAGGTCCCTGGCGTATGAGATTCGATATCTGGTCAATCGTGACAGCGCCCGCATACCAGAGGAAGAACCCAAGCGGAACGAATATCGTCAGCAACATCGCGGCAAGCGCGAGCGTCGGGTTTCTCACCTGCTTCTGCCACCATTCGTAGTAGGGCTTGAAGAAAAGCGACAGGAAAAAGCCAAGCACGACGGGGATTATCGCGGATGACGCAAACGAAAGAACCTTGAAGACGACCCACAGCACAAAGGCCGTAAAGGCGAACACAAGCGACAGCGCCAGGACCGTTATTCCCGCCGCTATCGTCTTCTTCTGGCTGTCGGTAAAGTCAATCATCGTTCAGGTTACGCACGTTCCGCCACCCGCGCATGATGCGGGCGAGACAACCCCTCCGCAAACACCTGGTTCGCCGGCGAAGAGAATCATGCCTTCGCTGACGCCGACCGACATCTTCCTCGGCGCGAGGTTCGCGACAAAGACGACTTCCTTCCCGACGAGCTCTGCGGGGTCGGGATACGCCCCGCGAATTCCCGAGAAGATTGTACGCTTTCCAAGCGAGCCCGCATCGAGAACAAACTTGAGGAGCTTCGAGCTCTTCGGAACTATCTCGCAACTCTCGACGACACCAACCCTGAGGTCGAGCTTCTCGAAATCTGGGAAGGCGATCTCGGGCTTAAGTGGAACAGCCGGCGCCACTGACCCCTGACTCCTGACCCCTGACTCCTGACCCCTATCCCCTGACCCCTTGTTCTTGCTCGCCCTCGACTCGTGGGCGACTTCGCCGGAATCGGCGGGCTTCACCGTAGCCGCGGCGATCATCGCGTCAACTTGTTTTGCGTCGATGCGGCTCGCGAGATATTCGTAAGGCCCAAGCGCGATGCCTCCAATGGCCGTGTCGCGCGAATCCCATGTCCACTCCGTCTCGCCAAAGAGCGTCATCGCCTTGTCGGCGTAGACTGGGAGAATGGGCTTCAGGTAAATTGCCAATATGCGGAACGCGTTGAGCGCGGCCGTGAGGACGACGCGAGTCGCCTCGGCGTCGGCCTTGACCGTCTTCCACGGTTCCTTGCGGTCGAAATATTCGTTCGCCGCGTCTGCAAGGCGGCAGATCTCAACGACCGCCAGGTTGAAGCGGCGATCCTCGTAGTAGCGCGCAATCGTCTCGCCGCCGTCGCGGAGCTTCTTCAAAAGCGCCAGCTCCTCGTCATGCCCCGCAAGACTCGCGAGCTTGCCGTCGAGCTTCTTCTGGAGCATCTGCGCAGAGCGCGAGGCGATATTCGTTATCTTGCCGACGAGATCGGAGTTGACGCGCTGGACAAAGTCCGCGAGATTCAAGTCCATGTCGTCGGTCGTGCCGCCGAGCTTAGCCGCGTAGTAGTACCTAAGCGCCTCGGGCGGGAGATGGTCGAGATATGTCCTCGCGTTGACGAAAGTGCCCTTCGACTTCGACATCTTCTCGCCGTTGACGGTGAGAAAGCCGTGGACGAAGATCTTGTTCGGCTGCTGGAAGCCGGCGACATTCAGCATTCCAGGCCAGAAGAGGCAGTGGAACCTAATGATGTCCTTGCCGATGAAGTGGTAGCGCTCGGCGTCCGGGTTCTGCCACCAGTCCTCGAACTTCTCGCCGTTCTTCTCGCACCAGTTGCGGAGCGAGGCGAGATAGCCGATCGGCGCATCGACCCAGACATAGAAGAACTTGTCCTTGTGGCCGGGAATCTCAAAGCCGAAGTACGGCGCGTCGCGCGAGATGCACCAGCCGCGCAGGGGCTCCTTGAACCACTCGAGGAGCTTGTTCGAAACATCGCTCGTCGTGTGCCCTGGGATCCACTTCTCGAGGAAGTCGTGCTGCGGCTCAAGCTCAAAGTAGAGGTGCTCAGACTCCTTCACGACTGGCGTTCCGCCGCAGGTCGTGCACTTGGGACTGCCAAGCTCCTCGGCGCCGTAGGTCGAGCCGCACTTGTCGCAGCTGTCGCCGTACTGCCCCTCCGCGCCGCACTTCGGGCAAGTGCCCTTCACGAAGCGGTCGGGGAGGAACATCTTGCAGTGCTCGCAGTAGAGCTGGGGCGACGTCTTGCGAGTGATGCCGCCCGACTTCTCCATCGCCGCGAAGAACTGCTCGGAGAACGCCTTGTTTTCTGGCGAGTTCGTCGAATAGTAGTTGTCGAAGGCGACTTGGAAGTCGGTGAAGTCCTTGAGGTGTATCGCGTGCGTGCGCGCGATGAGGTCTTCGGGCGAGATGCCCTCCTTGCGGGCGCGGATCATCACGGGCGTGCCGTGTGTGTCGTCCGCGCAGACATAGACGCACTCGTTCCCGCGCAGCTTCTGGAATCGCACCCAGAAGTCGGTCTGGATGTATTCCACCAGGTGCCCGAGGTGGATGTCACCGTTGGCGTACGGAAGCGCGCTCGTAACGACTATGCGTCTCTTCTTTTCCGGCATGGCTGGTCTCCGGCCCGCGAAGGCGGCCTTACTTCGTCGAAGTGCGGTCGTTGTATTCGCCCGTCTCCGTGTTGATGCGGATCACGTCGCCCTCGTTGATGAAGAGCGGGACGGCCAGCGTATAGCCGCCCTCGACGGTCGCCGGCTTGGTGACCTTGCCGGACGCGGTGTTGCCCTTGACGCCGGGCTCGACCTTGACGACCTTGCGCTCTACGAGCTGGGGAAGGTCGACGCCGATGACCTTGTCGTTGAAGAACAGCGCCTTGACCTCCATCTCGTCCATGAGGAAGTACTTCTTGTCGCCCATGACGTCGTAGCTGACGCGGATCTCCTCGAAGTTGTCGTCGGTGAAGACGAACGCCGTGCCGTCGTCGTACGAGTACGTGACGCTCATCTGCACGAGCTCGGGCTTCTCGAACTTGTCGCCCGAGCGGTAGCTCTTGGTGCAGCCGCCGCCGGTCATCATGTTCCTGAGCTTGCAGTTGTAGATCGCCTGTCCCTTGCCAGGCTTCGAGAACGAGAACTCCGTGATTTCCCACGGCTCCCCGTCGATAAGAAGCTTCACACCCTTGTGCAGCTCTCCGGCTCCGATTACTTCGCCCATTTTTTGGCTCCTGTTTCCTTTAATGGTTAAAAACGGGAATAGTATATCAAAAATCGGGCTATAATGAAATGGGCTTACGACATCAGGAGAGTCAATGCCATGGTGATTTAGTTCATGGCGCATGAAGCCCGTGGATATTGAATTTACCGCACCCCATTGACAAATGCGGCGAAATATGAGATGATATCCTCGTCT
>CACWJS010000163.1 GCA_902761275.1 uncultured bacterium
GACCGCATTTGCGGAAATGGCTGAAGAGGAGTTCGATACGGAAGATGGCGTTCTTATGTATCCGGCGTATGTCGTCCGTCGCGGCAACATTGTCTTCACGACGCTTGACCCGGCGAACGCTCCGAAGGATGTCGCATCGCAAGTTTCGCGCCTGTGGGCGACGATTCTCGGCAATGTCGGCGTGCGGGTGAAGGGCTTCTCGCGTCCGTACATTCCAAAGGGGCTCTTCTACGATTCCGTCGATTTGACCGCGCATCTCGACCGGACGCTATGCGACGAAAAGGGCGGCGACGGCAAGGGATCGTGGAACGACCAAGGACCGGAACAGTGTCTGCCTGCGCCTTTCTTCGACGGACACGGATGGGTTGGCCCGGTGCCGTACGAAATAAAGACGGAAGGTCCCTGCTCATTCGTACTCAAAAGCGAATATTGCAAGAGCGGCAACGAGAAGGTGGAGATTCAGATCGGCCGCAGATTCGATACGCTCAACTGGCTTTGCACCGCCGCATGGGTCGGGAAGGGGAAGCGCGACTACACGGTGCGCGTCAACTATGCTGACGGAACTTCGCAGCAGGTTGACGGGACGGGCGGGGTTAACCTATTCGACTGGGTTTCGGAGACTCCAAACTTCTCAGGCGAAAGGGATACTGTCACCGCACTTCGTGTGCTGAGGACTAAAGCGGGCAAGTTCACACGGTTCAACATCTATTCGACGAGCTGGGTGAATCCGCATCCCGAAAAGACAGTTCGCTCTGTCGAGTTTCTAAGAGGCGAGAAAAACTGCGCCGTTGTCGGCATTTTTGCAGTAACGCTCGGTGCGCGAGAGGCGGAGTACTCCGCGCTCACCGCCGAAGAGCGCGAAAGGTTGCACGAGAGGTTTGTTTCCGAAGCGCTGGCGGCGAAGGAGGGGGGCGATCGCGCCAAGGCGATTGCGCTTTACGAAAAGGCCGTTCGCGCAAAGCCGGTCGATCTCGGCATCTACCGCTCGATCGCTGCGCTCTACGAGGCGGATGGAGACTGGGAAGGCGCGCTCGCCACGTACCGGCGTTCGCTGGCGGCGGACTACAACCAGCCCGACCTCTGGGACGAGGAAAAGCGTATTGAGGTAAAAGTGAATGGAGAATCCAAATGAGAAGAATAAGCACGATTGGGGTTTGCGCTTTGGCGGCGGCGGTCGCGTTCGCGGCGGGCGCAAAGACGGTGGACGCGAAGGGTGTTGTCGTCAACGGGGCAACCATCCGCGAGACCGAGCCTTGCCTTTCGTCCGCCTGGCTGTATCCCCAGATGGACATGGAGCTTTTCCGCGTCCATCAGATGCGGGACGATGTCCGGCGCGCGGGTCTATACGCCTATCATCCGGGCGTGTTGCCGCCGTTGCGCGACAAGGCTGAGTTCCGCCGCGTGTGCGCCGAAGACGACCCACTGCCTGAGGCGTTCCGCAGGATTTCCGAAACGCACTACGATTCCGCCGAGGGACGCCGTTATGTGACGGTCGACGGCGGATTGATGGGCGGGGGCGCTATCCGTTCTGCGGAAACGAACTGGGAGGCGCGGGTCTTTGACGGTAGCTGGCGTCCGGTCGCCGCGTATCCAGACGCGCCGGTGCCTCCGCACCGCGAGCGGCTGCCGGTGGACCGCTCCTTCTCCGGGCTTGTGGCGACGAACGGCTGGTACGATGCGCTCGCGGAGCAATTCGCGTACGTCGAGTGTCGGGCCAATGCAGAGCCGAGGCTATTCGTCGGCGAGTCCATCTCCGAGATGCTGGCGGAAAAGCCGGAGGATTTCGAGTATGACGCGACGATGGACGAAGTGTCGGACGGCTGCTGGCGGACGCGTCATGCGCTTGCATTCCGGTATCTGCGCTTTGGATCAGAAGTGACGAACGTCAAAGTCGTGCCTGTCGGACGGCGGCGTCCCGTGAAGGGCCGGATCGTAACGGACAACGCCCGCTGGCGGAAGATGGTCGAGGTCGGCGAACGGACGCTGGCGCTGTGCTCGAACGACTTCTTGGTGGACGGCATCAAGCGCGACCGCCTGCCGTGGGGTGGAGATTTGACCGTTTCTCTCATGGCGGATGCATACGTCTATGGCGACGCGGAAATTGCGCGGCGGACTTTATCTGTCATGGACGCCTACGAAGGCGACGTCAATGGAATCGTCACGTATTCGATGTGGACGGTTGTCTCGCACGACCTCTACCAGCTTTATTTCGGGGATGCGCAGTTCCTTCGGGACCGCTGGTGGCGGATCAAGGCTCGTGTCAACGACCTCATGTCCCGCACGGACGAGACGGGTTTTGTCGTGCGGGGACTAGATTGGGTCTTTGTCGACTGGGCGAAGCCGAAGTCCGATACTGCGCTGCAGATGATATGGTATGGATCGCTGCAGGCGGCGGCGCGACTTGCGGACCGCGTAGGCGATCCGCAGGCGGATGACTACCGCGCTCTGGCCGCTAAGATCCGCGAGAGCCTGAACAGGCTGGCGTGGGACGAGCCGCGCGGTCTCTACAGGGCCGACCCGACGGATGCGGCGGTTTTCGGCCGGCAGGCGAACATCTTTGCGGTGGTCTTCGGCGTGGCCGACGACCGCCAGTCGGCCCTGATCGGCGACGAACTTGCCCAGGACCGCCTTCCGCCTGTCGGGACGCCCTACGTCTTCGGATGGGAAATGGTGGCGCTGGCGCGCACGGGCCATGCCGGCGCATTCTTCTCGGGGCTCGAGCGGATATTCGGCGGAATGCTCGACAATGGCGCTACGACGTATTGGGAAAGCTACGACCCGAAGGAGACTGGTGATGAGCGATACGCATTCTACGGACGGCCGTGGGCGAAGAGCCTTTGTCACGTCTGGAGCGCATGGCCTGCCTTCATCTTCGTTTCGGAAGGTCTGGGCATCCGGCCTACTGCGGACGGCTGGCGGGCGTGGTCGTATCGTCCGCTGCCCGGGTGCGTAAACTTGAAAGCCGAGATTCCGACGCCGAATGGGATTCTCCGCATTGCCGGATTGACGAACGCCGCAGGCGCGGAGATCAGGCAGGCCGAACCTGTGTCGGCGCCTGTTCCCGCTGTTGAGAAAGCCCGGGAAAGACCTGTTCCAAGGCCGGCGATGGCGGAGCGGCTTGCGACGGACGTCGACGTTATCGGCATCGTCCACTGGGGGCTCAATACCTACACTGACCGCGAATGGGGCTATGGCGATGAAGACCCGGCGATGCTGAATCCGGCAAAATTCGACGCGGACCAGATTGTCGCGGCTTGCAAGGCAGGCGGGCTCAAAGGTCTTGTCGTCGTCGCAAAGCACCACGACGGTTTCTGCCTCTGGCCGACGAAGACGACCGATCATAACATTACCAAAACTCCGTTCTGGCGGGGAACGGGGAACGGGGAACCGGGAACGGGGAGAGATTACGTGAAGGAAATGGAGAAGGCGTGCAGAAGGGCGGGGCTCAAGTTCGGCGTCTATTGCTCGCCGTGGGATCGAAACAGCGCGTATTACGCCACTGACAAGTACGTCGAAATCTACCATGCGCAGCTCAAGGAACTTCTTGGCGGTGCCTACGGGGACATCTTCGAAATGTGGTTCGACGGCGCGAACGGCGGTGATGGATACTACGGCGGCGCAAGGGAAAAACGCAAGATCGGCGCGGACTACTACCGCTTTGGCGAAGTGTTCAAGTTTGTCCGCGAGCTTCAGCCAAATGTAACTATCTTCTCAGGTGCTCATGACGATTCGGACATCCGCTGGTGCGGCAACGAGCGAGGCTACGTCTGCGACGATTCGCGGGCGACCGTTGTCCGCACCGGCGGCTTCTGCGACGGAAAGTACGGCAATCCCGACTATGTGCCCACGCGGAACGAGGGTTCGCCAAACGGAGATTTCTTCCGCGTAAACGAGGCGGATTTCCCGCTCCGTCGCGGGTGGTTCTACCACGAGGAGGATCGCGGCACGACGAAGAGCGGCGCGTATCTCGCGAGGCTGTACGTCGGGACGGTCGGCAACGGCGGCACGATGGACATCGGCGTCGCGCCGAACAAGGACGGCGTTCTTGATGCGGACGACGTGAAGGCGCTAAAGGATTTTGGCATCCTCCGCAGGGCGCTGTTTGCCAACGAGGTGAAGGACGGCGGCAAGTTCAACATAGTCGTCATGCGCGAAGACCTTTCGCACGGAGAGCTCGTGGACGAATGGGAGTTCGTGGCGGACGGCAAGGCGATTCTGCGCGGCAAGTCGATTGGCAACAAGCGCATACGGCTCCTTAAAGAGCCAGTCGCTGCCAAAGGCTGCGAGGTCAGAGTGTTGTGCGGCGTAGGTGCGCCGAAGGTTTCGTACGCGCTCTATTGCGCCGATCAGGCGGTCATCGATGCGATCCTAAATGCGAAAGGTGATGACGGCGAGACTGATACTGCAAAGTGGATGACGAAGGGCGTTTCCGCCAAGCGCGAGTTTTTCGTGTCTCCCGCCGGAAACGACGCATCGGACGGCTCGGCCGCGCATCCGTGGCGCACAATCAGCCATGCTGCGGCGGTCGCAGAAGCGGGCGATACAGTGACAATCCACGCAGGCGTTTACCGCGAGTGGGTAAGGCCCGCAAATGCCGGTCGCGAAGGTGCGCCGATCACCTACCGTGCCGCAAAGGGCGAGCGTGCTGGAGCGTGCGGCGGGCGATTCGGAGGCGTCAATCCCTTCACGGATTTCATCGAGGGATCCTGGTTTCTGCCGAAGGACGCAAACCATTTTCGCACTCGTCTCATACAGTGCGGGAAGCCGCTGAACCTTGTTGGCAATGAGATACTTGCGCCGCCCGACCACGGCGTTCCGCATCTTGAGCGGGAGACTGCCGCGCTGATTCCAGGCCGCGTTTCGGGGATGATCGTCGCCGCCTTCGCGCATGACCCGAATGTGGAAGTGCCTGAACTTGTAGTGCGGCCATGTTGCTTCTATCCAACTACGACGCGCCGCGATTACGTCACGCTTAGGGGAATCGTGTTCCGCGACGCTGCGCCGACATGGGCGCATCCGCGAGGCGAGCAACCCGGAGTCGTCGGCACGAACTGGAGCCGCGGCTGGATGATCGAGGATTGCGAAATCTCTGGCTCGTGCTGCGCGGGTCTTACCCTCGGCAAGTGCGCCAACGACTTTGACTCCTTTTGGTACGATCCCAAGCAGAGCTTTTCGCTTTGGGGCAAGCGGATGTCGGAGCGCGACCTTTCGGAAGTGGGCAGGCATACGGTTCGCCGTTGCCGCATCTCAGATTGCGGACAGGCCGGCATCTGCGGCGGTTTCGGCGCAGTCTGGTCGACGATCGAGGACTGCGACATCTCGCGCTGCTACTGGAATAAAAAGTTCGCCGGATACGAGATGGCGGGAA
>CACWJS010000164.1 GCA_902761275.1 uncultured bacterium
TGCCAGATGGAAAAGATTAGAATACTTGTCGCAGACGACCACACGGTAGTCCGCATGGGGCTCTCGGCGCTTCTCGACATGCAGCGCGACATGCATGTCGTCGGCCAGGCGAAGAACGGCAAGGAGGCGGTGGAGGAAGCGCTGCGGCTCAAGCCGGACGTCGTCATCATGGACTTGATGATGCCTGTCATGGATGGAACCGAGGCGACGAGAAAGATACGCGAACAACTGCCCGAAACCAACGTTGTCATCCTCACGACATACACGACCACCGACGGCATTGCATCTGCCATCGACAGCGGCGCATACGGCGCGGTTTTCAAGAGCGACGCGAACGACGAGCTTATCACGGCCATACGCACAGTCGCGGGCGGAGGGAAGTTCGTGTCGCCAGCCATCGACCGCCAGTTCAAGTGCGACCCTCCGGCTGACCACCTTTCGCCGCGTCAGATAGACATCCTCAAGGGAATAGTGGCCGGCAAGTCCAATACCGAAATCGCAAACCTCCTCGGCATCAGCCCTACCGTAGTCAGGGATCACACGACGATAATCTTTGAAAAGCTCGGCGTCTCAAACCGCGTCGAGGCCGTTGCCGCAGCCCTTCGCAAACAGCTCCTCAAAATCTGATGCGAGCACTTTAAGCCCGCAGATGCTTCGATACCCAATCCGTCGCGGCCCAAACTGCGTCGAGGGAATCGCAGGGGATTTCGGGGGCGCGTTCCAGGCAGTCGGCGACCGTGGCTGCGATGTCAGTGTACTTAATTTTGCCGTCAAGGAACGCCTGCACCGCAAGTTCGTCCGCCGCGGCGAGAACGGCCGTGGCGCATCCGCCGCGCACGCACGCCTCCTTAACGAGCCGAAGACAGGGAAAGCGCACGGGGTCTGGCGCACGGAAGGTAAGAGAACCGAGCGCCGCGAGGTCGAGCTGTTCGCGCTTCGACGCAAGACGGCTGGGCCAAGTGAGCGCGTACTGTATCGCAACGCGCATATCAGGCGGCGAGAGCTGCGCAAGCGTCGCGCCATCTGAAAATGTGACGAGAGAATGGACGATTGATTCTGGATGCACAACGACGTCAATCTTCTCGACAGGGACATCGAAAAGCCAACGCGCCTCAAGAATCTCGAAGCCCTTGTTCATCATCGTGGAGCTGTCGATCGTGACCTTAGGCCCCATCTTCCAACGCGGATGGTTGAGCGCCTGTTCAACAGTAACGGCCGAAAGATCGGCGGGCTCGTCGAGAAAAGGTCCGCCGCTCGCCGTCAGGACAAGCCGCTCGACGGATTCACGCGGCGACCCCTGCAGACACTGGAAGATCGCAGAATGTTCGCTGTCAACGGGAAGAAGTCGCACGCCCTTTTCCCTCGCGCGGCGCGTGACGAACTCGCCCGCCATCACCATGACTTCTTTCGTGGCGAGCGCGACGTCCATTCCCTTCTCGATCGCGGCCATCGTCGGCTTGAGACCAGACATTCCGACGGTTGCAACTAAACAGATGTCGGCGTCATTCTCCTCGACTGCGCGAACTGCGGCGTCTTCGCCGCAATACGCTTTCGCGCCAAGCTCGCGGGCAAGCGCCTCGCATTGCTCGCGCGAATTGCGCACAGCAAGCGCAACGACCTTGAATTCGTCAGGATGAGACAGGGCGACGTCAATCGCATTTCTGCCGATCGACCCCGTCGCGCCAAGAATAACAATTTTCTTTGCCACCCCTACTTCCTGACTCCTGACCCCTGACTCCTAACCCTTCTTCTCCAAACTCTGTCCATCACGGGAGTCCTTTACCGCCCAGCCAAGCGCGGCGATTTCGTCGCGGAGCCGGTCGGACTCCGCCCAGTTCTTCGCCTTCCTCGCCTCGGCGCGGGCATCGAGAAGCGACTGGACTTCGGCGGGAACCTCGACTTCCTTCTTCTCGTTTTCGAAGAAGATGACTCCAAGCACTTCGTCCATGCGCTTGAACACGCCTAAGGCCTCGTTCGCGGCTTCGGCGTCCATTTCCATTCCGTTGCACATCCTCACAAGCTCAAAGAGCGAGGCAAAGGCCTTCGGGATGTTGAGATCGTCATTGACGGCTTCGGTGAACTTGGCGAGAGGCGCGGAAAACTCCGAGCGAGGGAGGCGCGAAGCGGAATCTCCCGAGGAGGATGTTTTCGCGACTCGAGCCAAGCGGTCGACGCATGCGTCAATGCGGCTGAGCGACTTCCTCGCGTCCTCGAGCGCGTCAAACGCGAAGTTGAGGCCCGTGCGGTAGTGGGCGTTGATGAGGACGTACCGTATCTCGCGCCCGGTATATCCCTTTTCGAGGAGGTCGCGGAGCGTGAAGAAGTTGCCCGCGCTCTTCGACATCTTCTCGCCGTTCACGCGCAGGTGCGCGCAGTGCATCCAAGTCCTGACAAACTCCTTGCCTGTCGCGGCCTCGGCCTGGGCGATTTCGTTCTCGTGGTGCGGGAAGAGGTTGTCTATGCCGCCAGTATGAAGGTCAAACGTCTCGCCCAGGTACTTCATCGACATCGCGGAGCACTCGATATGCCAGCCGGGGCGGCCGCGTCCCCACGGCGAATCCCAGCCAACTGGGCCGTCAGATTCCTCCCACGCTTTCCAAAGCGCGAAGTCGCCGACGTTCTCCTTGTCGTATTCGTCCGCCGCGCAGCGAAGCCCGGTACGCTGGTTGTCGAAGTCGATGTGGGCGAGTTTGCCGTAGCCCGGGAACTCGCGAACCTTGAAGTAGACCGAGCCGTCTTCGCTCTGGTAGGCGACGCCCTTGTCCATCAGCTTCTGGACGAGCGCGATCATCTCGGGGATATGGTCCGTCGCCGCAGGATAGACCTCGGCCGGCTGGATGTTGAGCTTCTTCAAATCCGCGAAGAAAGCGTCCTTGTACGTCTTCGTGTAGTCCGTGAGCGCTACGCCCGCGGCATTTGCGCCGCGGATCGTCTTGTCGTCGACGTCCGTCAAGTTCATCACCTGGCGGATCTTCATCCCGTTGAACTGGACAACGCGACGGAGTATGTCCTCGAAAGCGTACGCGCGGAAGTTCCCGATATGCGCGAAATTGTAGACGGTCGGGCCGCATGTATAGAGGCGGATTTCGTTCCCCTCGAGCGGCTTCAGTTCCTCGACCCTTCTCGTCAGCGAGTTATAGACGTTCATCATGACGCATATTATACCAAATACAGCGGCGGAACGGCGCTGTATTTGGTATAATCTACGGCAGTGGAAGGTTTTGCCAGAATCGCGACGACGACGTACTCCGCATTTCGCGGATACGCATGGTCGCGCATCCCGCCCGGCACCGACGAGGCCGTGCTTGACGCGCTGCGGCGCCTCGCATGCGACGGACGCGGCGATTTCCCGGAACCGGACGCCATGGCGCGTGGACTCGTCTCAGACGGGCGGTTTGCCGCAGCCTACTCGGTTCGCACAGTCGCAGGATGGGACAGCGAAGGCCGTGCGTCAGAGTACCTGGCGCTTGCGCTGATGCCGGTTGAGGACACCGTTCGCATAGACCTCGTCGCCCTGCTCGCGAACCCCTTCTTCGCGTTGCCGTTCCGCGAACCGCCGGCGACAATAGAGTATTCGGGCCCGCAGTCCGCGATTCCGCCGACCGACGCCGCGGGGCGGCTCCTCTGCAGGCACATCCTCGACCGCTTCGACCCACATGCGGCGGGAGCGCTTCTCGCCGCATACGGCAAGAACTCCGCGAGGTGGACTGTCCGGCTTTGCGACGACGGAAACGCCACCGTAGAATGCGGCGAATGGAGAAAACCGTCGGAGGGCGCAAAATGAGACTTGCCGTCGTAGGGTGCGAAGCGAGCGGGAAGACCGTGTTCATGGCGGCGCTTTCCGACCACTATCGCCCCGAGACGACGAACGGCCTCTGCCTCGTGCCGGAGAATTCCTCCACGAACCGCTTCTCCAGGATGCTCGTGCGCCAGATGCGGAGCCTCCGCCAATGGCCGGCCGCGACAAACCCCGACAAGACGGTCGAGCTTGAATGGTCGCTACGCTCGGGCGACGACGTCATTGCCGACATAGACATGCTCGAGTTCGGCGGCGAGACGCTCAGGGCCGTCTTCCGCGGCGAAGGCGGGGAGAAGATGCGCAAGCAGTCGGAAAAGGCGCTTCTCGACTATCTCGCCGCCGCAGACTCCGTTGTCGTGCTCGTCTCGATAAAGGAACTTCTGCGCGACCCAGGCAGTGTCTCGATAGAGGAATTCGAACGCGACACCGAGGCTATGTGGGTCACGCGCGGGCTTCTCGACTTCGCGCGCGAAAAGCTGCCGGGCGCAGGGGTCGTCATCGGGCTTACGCAGGCAGACCGCTACCGCGGCGAACTTGCCGCGGCCGGCGGCGCGGGCAGGCTGTTCGCCTCGCGCTGGCCGACGATTGCGTCCGTCGCACACTCGATACCGGTAGTGGAAGTCGCCTCCGTCAGCGCGACGGACGAGAACGGCAACCCGGCCGAGGGCTACAGCACCGAGGGAGTGCTGCCAGTTATGCGCGAGCTCGCGCGGCAGAACTACGGCGAGCCAAATGAGATAAAGGCCGAAATGACGGCCATCCTCGCATCTGATGCATCTTCAGCAT
>CACWJS010000165.1 GCA_902761275.1 uncultured bacterium
AGACGAGGATATCATCTCATATTTCGCCGCATTTGTCAATGGGGTGCGGTAAATTCAATATCCACGGGCTTCATGCGCCATGAACTAAATCACCATGTGCCCCGCTCCGGCGGGGTATACTTGGATTTGCCGTAGGCGGCGAAATATGCTAAACTATCTGCGTTTTCTTGACAGGGCTTGTGTGCCCTAAATAGAAAGCGAGGTGAAGGCATGCCATACACAGTGCTTGAAAAAGAGATTGAACGGTTGGACGAAACGCAGAAGAACGCTGTCGTCATGTTCGTTCGTTTCCTTCTGTCTCAGAATCCGTCTGTGGCGTCTGTTGTCTCTAAGGAGGACATTGCGACGCAAGGTGGCGACTCACGATGGAATGCATTTGACCGAATCAGGGCAAAGGCGGCTATTGACCACAAAGACCACGAGTGGACGATGGAAGAGATAGACGCAGAGATCGCGGCATCTCGTCGGGAGCGTCGTGAACGCAGACAGGCACCGGCAACAGCATGATCTTCGCCGTCATAGATACGAATGTCATTGTTGCGGCAATGATGTCGAAGCATTCGGATAGCGCAACGGTAAAAGTTATAAACGCAGTCCGTGATGGTCGCTTGAGGCCAGTGTTGTCACCTGACATCGTTGCTGAATATGGCGAGGTCTTGTCGCGTAGCAAGTTTCAATTCGTGGAGGCAGATGTAAGGCAGACGATAGACGCCATTGTCTCTAATGCTATATTTCTTGAGCCGAAGTTGAGTGGCGAGACATTTGCAGACGAGTCAGATAGGGTGTTCTATGAAGTCGCGCTTGCGGGGCAGGATGATGACACTCGCCTTGTGACAGGTAATTTGCGCCACTATCCGGTGTCGCCAATAGTGGTGACTCCCGCGCAAATGATTGCTATCATAGAAGAGCGTTTCTCGCAGTCATAGTCTTGCGCCGCTTTCGCCGCCTGTATCAGACGCTTGAACGAAGCCGGGTTCCGCACTGTGTATTTATTTACATATGAGCGACAGTAGGCGGTAGAGATAAAAAAAGAGGCGCCCGGCGTGAGGCCGAGCGTCTCTTTTTCAGAACTTTCTGCGGTAGCGAGGCGGTGGAGCGAATGTCTGCCGCCTCGCCGCTGCTTAGCAGACGCCCTGCGCGACCATCGCGTCGGCGACCTTCGTGAAGCCGGCGATGTTCGCGCCGACCACGTAGTTGCCTTTCTTGCCGTACTTGGCGGCCGACTCCCACGCGTTGTCGTGGATTGCCTTCATGATGCCCTTGAGCTTCGCATCGACTTCCTCGCGGCTCCAGGAGAGGCGCTCGGAGTTCTGCGACATCTCGAGGCCCGAGGTCGCGACGCCGCCGGCGTTCGACGCCTTGCCGGGCGAGTACATGATCTTCGCCTTGACGAACGCATCGATCGCGTCAGGCGTCGAAGGCATGTTCGCGCCTTCGCCGACGAGCGTGCAGCCGTGCTTGAGCAGGTAGGCGGCGTCCTTGCCGTTGAGCTCGTTCTGGCGGGCGCACGGGAAGGCTGCGTCGATCTTGTCGGTGAGCTGCCAGCTGTTGACGCCCTTGAAGAACTTGACGGCCTTCGTCTTCTTGGCGAAGTCGGCGAGCTCGCCGCGCGTCACGTTCTTGAGGTACATGATGTCCTTGAGCATCTTCTCCGTAATGCCGCTCTCGCAGAGGATCGCGCCAGAGCGGTCGGAAAGGGTGAGAACCTTCGCTCCGAGCTGCATGAGCTTTTCGGCCGCGAAGCTCGCGACATTGCCCGAACCGGAAATGACGCAGCGCTTGCCTTCAAAGGTCTCGCCGCGCTTCGCGAGCATGTTCTCGGCGAAGTAGACGTCGCCGTAGCCGGTTGCCTCGGGACGGATCAGCGAGCCGCCGAAGGAGAGGGCCTTGCCCGTGAGAACGCCCGTGAACTCGTTCGCGAGGCGCTTGTACTGGCCGAAGAGGTAGCCGATTTCGCGGCCGCCGACGTTCATGTCGCCTGCGGGGACGTCGGTATCGGGGCCGATGTGGCGGAAGAGCTCCGTCATGAAGCTCTGGCAGAAGCGCATAACCTCGGCGTCGCTGCAGCGCTTGCCGGGGGTGTGGGGGCTCTGCTTCGGGTTGAAGTCTGAACCGCCCTTGCCGCCGCCCATCGGGAGCGTCGTGAGCGAGTTCTTGAAGACCTGCTCGAACGCGAGGAACTTGAGAACGGAGAGATTGACCGAGGGGTCGAAGCGAAGGCCGCCCTTGTACGGACCGATCGCGCTGTTCTGCTGGATGCGGTAGCCGCGGTTGACGCGGATCTTGCCCGTATCGTCCACCCACGGAACGCGGAACATAATAACGCGCTCAGGCTCGACGATGCGCTCGAGAATCGCGTTCTTTTCATACTGCGGATTCGCCTTGAGGACCGGGTCGAGCGTGAGGAGCACTTCCTCGGCAGCCTGGATGAACTCGGGTTCGTTCGCGTTCTTCGTCTTGAGGTTCTTCAAGACGCTATCAACGTATTTGCTCATGTTAACCTTCGTTGTTTGTTGTTGTTTCGGTACAAGACCTTTTTGAATATTATAGCAAAAATCGTGCCACTTGGCTTGCGAGGGACGTTTTGGGGCTGTTTATTACAAGTTTTGTAATTCTCTAATTTTGCAATTACACGATTTGTAACGTTCGGTGATTTCTTTTACACAATATTTCCAATGGCACGGTAATTGCTCCATTTGATATAATATGCGCCAACACACGATGAGCGAGATTGAGGATAGATTAACGTCCGAGATGGCCGTTCTGCGCGAAATTGCCTCTGCAGTTGCGCGGGAACGCGATGTTCGCAAGCTTCTTGAAAATGTCCTCGGCATCCTTGAGCGCAGCATGGGAATGTTGCGCGGGACATTTACGCTTCTTGAGGGCGACGAACTTAGAATCGTCGCCTCGACTCGTGCGCTCAACGCCGAAGAACGTGCGCTTGGCCGCTATCATGTAGGCGAAGGCATCACTGGCCTTGTCGCCAAGACTGGCAAGGCCGAGGTCGTCTGCGATGTTCGCAAGGACCGCCGCTTTTTGAACCGCACTCAGTCGCGTGGCCCGGATGAGGCGCTTTCGTTTGTCTGCGTTCCGCTGATCCATCGTGGACAGATCATCGGCACGCTCGCTGCGGACCGCGCGATGTCGGGCCAGACGAGTGCACTTGCGCACGATGTCGAGCTTCTTGAGATCATAGCGAACCTCGTTGCCGAGGCGGCGTTCGTCTGCCGTGAGGAGGATCGCGAGAAAGAGGCGCTTGTCAACGAAAACCGCCGTCTTCGCGGCATGATTTCCGAAGAGACTCCCGGTCGCATCATCGGCAGCTGCCCTGCGATGCGCGCGGTCTACGAGCAGATACGCCAGGTCGCGCCGAGCGGGGCGACTGTGCTGATACGCGGCGAGAGCGGCACTGGCAAGGAGCTTGTCGCGCAGGCGATACAGAGTCTTTCACCACGCAAGGATAAGCCGTTTGTGGTTCTCAACTGCGCGGCGCTTCCAGAGGCGCTTGTCGAGTCAGAGCTTTTCGGCCACGAGAAGGGCGCGTTCACCGACGCTCGCGAGCGGCGCATTGGCCGCGCCGAGGCCGCGAACGGCGGCACGCTTTTCCTCGATGAGATTGGTGATCTCTCGATACCGGTGCAGGTAAAGCTTCTCCGCTTTCTCCAGGAGCGCACTTTCTCGCGCGTCGGATCGAACGAGATACTGCAGAGCGACGTCCGCTTCATCGCGGCGACGAGCCGCGACCTTGAGGATCTGATGGCGAAGAAACTTTTCCGCGAGGACCTCTACTATCGCCTCTCTGTTTTCCCGATTGCCTTGCCGCGTCTCGCGGATCGAGCGGACGACATCGTCCTTCTCGCGCAGCATTTCCTCACGAAGATGAGTGTGAAGTACGAGAAGATCGTGTCGCAGATTTCCGTTCCCGCGCTCAATGCGCTAAAGGCGTATTCGTGGCCGGGCAACGTGCGCGAACTCGAGAACTGCATCGAGCGCGCGGTGCTTACGACGCGTGACGATTGCATCCACAGCTACAATCTTCCCGCGACCGTACAGACCGAGGAGTTCAGCGAAGATCCTTTCGGCGGCGGCAATCCGTCGCTTACGCTTGACGAGCAGATTGCCGCATTCGAGCGGAGGCTTCTCGAGGATGCGCTGAACCGGCATAGTGGAAACCACTCCGCAGCCGCGCGCGAGCTCGGACTTTCGCCGCGCATGATGAGCTATCGTCTCGCCCGCTCCGGCTCCTCCGCATTCAAGGGCGGCAAGAAGTAGTAGCGGCGGCTCGCTTGTTGTCGGCGTCCGAAAGCGAGGCCTGCGCCCGACCTGCTCGCCCGACCCGCAGTTTGCGGGCGCCCCACCAGCATGATTTTGACGCGCGCGCGCACCCTCTTGCGACCTTGCTTCGCAAGGCTCCTCGCTGCGCTCGTCGGGGAACCTGACGGCTTCGCCGCAGGTGCATTTCACGCGCGCCC
>CACWJS010000166.1 GCA_902761275.1 uncultured bacterium
CCGTTCCCATTCCGAACACGGAAGTCAAGGGCTCCATCGCCGAGGGTAGTGCGTCTCCCGGACGTGCGAGAGTAGGACGTCGCCAGCTTTTTTTATGCCCTTTCCACAAGGGCTTTTTTGGTATAATACGCCGCGATGAAGATTGCGATACTTTTTTATTGTCGCCCCGTTCGGGTTGATATTGCCCGTCGGGCATCAGATTTTAGGAAAATCAACCCGAACGGGTTGACAGGTGACGATGGGAAATGATATACTTCACGGCATGAAAACGACATCAATGGCAGATATAGCTGGCATTGTCCGCCGAGAGAGAAAGCGTCAAGGAGCAACACAGGTCGAGTTGTCTCAAGTTGCCAATGTTGGAATTCGCTTTTTGCGGGATGTGGAAGACGGCAAACCATCTGTGCATTTTGACAAGTTAATGCGCATTTTATCTGTTCTTGGCATTACAGTCGATATTCTTACGAACGAAGAGACGACGGCATGACAGAACGGCTCAAAGTCTATCTGAGCGGAATACAGGCGGGATACCTTACATGGGATTCTGAACTTGATGTTTTCTCGTTTAGATACATTTCCGATTATCTTGGGCGAGACAGGGCGGTGCCAATATCAAAGTCGCTGCCACTTAGAGAAGACTCTTTCGACGCCCTTGCCTCGCGAACTTTTTTCGAGAACCTTCTCCCGCCGGAAGTTGTCCGCCGCAAGTTGGAGAAGATCCTTCATCACGATTGGCGCAATACTTTTGCCTTTTTGAAGGAGCTTGGCGGTGACTGTGCTGGTGCCATATCACTTTGTCCAGAAAATGTCGAACCGGGAAGTGTCGATGACAACATCCGAGAACTTACGGAAGATGAGGCCGATGAAATACTGAGGGCATTGCCGGAGAGACCTCTGCTTCAAGGTCTTGTCGAGGGGTATCGAATTTCCGTTGCAGGAGCGCAGGACAAACTCGTTGTCAGAGTCCGCGACGGACGGCTATCCTTGCCTCTCTATGGTGCGGCATCGACTCACATTGTCAAGCCGGAAATGTCGATTTGTCATGGTTCTGTCAAAAACGAGTGCTTTTGCCAGCGTCTTGCCTCTAGGCTCGGTATGGCGGCGGCAGAGGCGTCTATACTTGACATCAAGTCGAGGGCGTATTATGTGTCGGAGCGGTACGACCGCGAGGAGAACGGCGGATTCGTTCGACGCATTCTCCAGGAAGATTTTTGCCAGGCGATGGGAGTCCCAGCCGAAGAGAAGTACGAGACCGACGGCGGTCCTTCGGCAGTTCGGTGCTTTCGGTTCCTGCGTGATAATGGTTTCGGGTTTCCCGCGCTTGTGGGCTTTGTCGATGCGCTTGCATTCAATTTCATCGTCGGGAATGCTGATGCTCACGCGAAGAACTTCGCCATCCTCTATCGTGATGGCAAAGCGTCGCTCGCGCCGCTTTACGACACGCTCTCAACGGCTGCCTATCCAAATCTGACGCCGCGCATGGCCATGAGCATCGGTGGCGCACACGACTTCGACGAAGTGACAGCGGCGTCGTTCGATATGTTTGCGGAGAAGTGCGACATAAATCCGAAGTTCGTGCGAGACAGGATCGCGAAGCTTTCCGACGAATTATCCGACGCGATGGACGATGTGTCCGCAGAGCTTTCCGACACAGGGCATCCATCTCCACTCTACAAAGAAATCGCAGCACAGTCGCAGCGCAGACTCAGACAGCTTGTTTAGCGCAGCAGACAGAGAGACTTAGGAATCCATAATTTTTTGATTTTGTATCACTTGGTTACGCACAACGCGGACAAATATGGTATAATACGCGCCGATGACACGAAACATCATCATTCGAATTATCATTGGACTTGACGGGTGCAGATCCGCCGGGTATTCCGTTGCATAGTTCGACGACAGACCCAAGGCACCCAAGTAAAAAGGCGGATCACCAAAACGGCGATTCGCCTTTCTGCATAATGGCGACCGGCGGAAACAAAACACGAAAGGCAAAAATGAACGAACTGAAGGAGATATCGTCGCGCATAAAGGAACTGCGCGAGATCGGTGGCAAGACGACGGCCGACATGGCTCGTCTAACGGAGGTCCCCGAGAGGGACTATATTGCCATCGAGTCCGGGCACATGGACCCGCCGTTCACGTTCCTCCACAAGTGTGCGCTTGCGTTCGGCATTGACATCACCGCGCTTCTCGAAGGCCATTCCGCCAAGCTCTCGCATTTCCAGGTGAACCGCGCGGGGCAAGGCCCCGTCACCGTAAACGAGCAGGGCATTCTCATCCGCAACATGGCTGCGATGTTCAAGGGCCGCCTTGCGACGCCCTACTTCGTCACATACGAATATGACGAACGCCAGCAGAAGATGCCCATCCACACGACGACCCACGACGGCCAGGAGTTCGACTACGTCGTTTCCGGCTCGATGCGTGTCAAGGTGGGCGATCACGAGGAGACGCTCAACGCCGGCGACTCGATATTCTACAAGTCCTCGACGCCCCACGGCATGATCGCGGTCGGCGGCGAGAAGTGCACCTTTATCGCGATGATCATGGCGGGCAACACCGAGGAGCAGGCGCTCCCGATGGTAAGGATGCGACGCCGCAAGCCGAACGAGCCGCTGCTTGCCGAGAAGTTCGTCAAGTGCGAGGAGGACGAAAACGGGAAGCTCGCCCACATCCGTTACGAGCACGACGACGAGTTCAACTTTGCGTTCGACATCGTCGACGAGATTGCGAAGAAGGACCCGAACCGCCTCGCGATGCTCCACGTCTCGGCGCACATGCGCGAGAGGCGCTTCACGTTCAAGGACATGATGGAGCTCTCCAATCGCGTCGCCAACTACATGCAGTCGCTCGGGATAAAGAAGGGCGACAAGGTGATGCTCATCCTCAAGCGCCACTTCCAGTTCTGGCCGACGATGCTCGCCTGCCAAAAGCTCGGCGCAATAGCGATTCCCGCGACGAGCCAGCTCAAGAGCCACGACCTCACGTACCGCTTCCAGGCGGGCGACGTGAAGGCGATCTTCTGCACTGGCGACGGCGATGTGGCGATAGAGGCCGATGCCGCCGAGAAGGAAATCGGTGCGAAGCTCGTCAAGGTGCTCGTCTACGGCAAGCGCGAGGGCTGGCACGACTACAACGCCGAAGTTCCTGGATTCCCCGACGTCTTCGAGCGCACCGCCGACTCGCCGCGCGGCAACGACCCGATGCTCATGTTCTTCACGAGCGGCACGACCGGCTACCCGAAGATGGCACTTCACAGCTGCAAGTATGCGCTCGGCCACTACGTGACGGCGAAGTACTGGCATCTCGTCGAACGCGACGGGCTCCACTTCACGATCTCCGAGACCGGCTGGGGCAAGGCGCTCTGGGGTAAGTTCTACGGGCAGTGGCTCTGCGAGGGCGCGGTGTTCACCTACGACTTCGAGCGCTTCGACGCGGAAAAGGTGCTGCCGATGTTCGAGAAGTACAACATCACGACGTTCTGCGCGCCTCCCACCATCTATCGCATGCTCATAAAAGAGGACATCTCGAAGTACGACTTCACGTCTGTCCGCCACGCTACGACTGCGGGCGAGGCGCTGAACCCCGAGGTGTGGACGCAGTTCGAGCGTGCGACAGGTCTCCAGATAGCCGAGGGCTTCGGCCAGACCGAGACGACGCTTTCGCTTGCGAACCTCCTTGGCGACGAGCTGGAGCCGGGGTCGATGGGCAAGCCCGTTCCCGACTACGGCGTCGATCTCGTGGACACGGACGGCAACCCGGTGCCCGCAGGCGAGAACGGCGAGATCGTCATCAGGACCGACCGCAAGAACCCGCATCCCGGCATCTTCCTCGGCTACTACAAGGATGAGGAGAAGACGGACGAGGTGTGGCGTCACGGCTTCTACCACACGGGCGACCTCGCGTGGAAGGACGAGAACGGATACTACCACTACGTTGGTCGTGCAGACGACGTCATAAAGTCGTCTGGCTACCGCATCGGCCCTGCGGAGATCGAGAACGTCATAATGGAGCTTCCGTTCGTCCTCGAGTGCGGCGTTTCCGCCGCGCCGGATCCCGTGCGCGGGCAGGTCGTGAAGGCGTCCATCGTGCTCGTCAAGGGAGTGCACGGCACCGATACGCTCAAGGAGGAAGTGCAGCGGTACGTGAAGGAGCACACCGCTCCCTACAAGTACCCGCGCATCGTCGTCTTCCGCGACGAGCTGCCGAAGACCATCTCCGGCAAGATCCAGCGCAATCTCCTCTGATCCGCATTTATGCTATAATATACACCTATGAAACCCACATTGGTAGTGTTGGCGGCGGGCATGGGCTCGCGTTATGGCGGCTTGAAGCAGGTCGACCCTGTCGGTCCTTCGGGCGAGGCGATTCT
>CACWJS010000167.1 GCA_902761275.1 uncultured bacterium
CAACCAGTGATAGACGCCGAGGCACGGCAGGCTGAATACGGTTATTTGTCTGATGTGCGAGAGCCGTCGCGAGCCTGGAGCCGAACGAGAGCCCCGCGATCCATCGGGCGGATTGGCGAAGGCGAAGGCCACGACGGCGGGCAGAATATGGTATAATTTCATCGTATGCGCGACAAAAGCGGAATAGAGTGCCTGCAGAAGGCGATTTTCTTGTACGGCGCGCCTGCGAGCGGAAAATCCACGCTCGGCAAGGCGCTGGCCGAACGGCTTGGCGCTGGCTTTGTCGACCTTGACGAGCGCATTGTCGCCGAAGCTGGCATGTCGATTCCCGAGATATTCAAGACTCGCGGTGAGCCGGCTTTCCGCGACATAGAGAGCAAGGTCCTGCAGGAAGTTGTTTCTGCGTCTTACGAAAAACTTTCAACTTTAAACTTTGAACTTTCAACTCTTACTGTCGTCTCGCTCGGCGGCGGCACTCTTCTGCGTGACGAGAACAGATCGCTTTGCGAAGAGAATGGCACCATTTTCTGCATCGACACTCCGTCAGACGAAGAGCTTGCGCGTCGCATCGGCGCGGCGCCTGGGTCGCGGCCGCTCGGCGACAAGGCCAAGGAACGTGCCGCGCATTATGCGTCTTTCCCGAACCGCGTCGCCGCGTTTTTCGACGCGCAGTCATCGCTTGTCGTAGTCGGTCGTGGCATCGCGCCTGCAATCCTCGCGGGGCGCAATGTCGTGGCAGACGAGACGGTCGCTCGACTCTGGTCTGCTCGGCTTGGAGTCTCGCCTTTCGCAATCATTCCATCGGGCGAAGAGCACAAGACGCCTGTGACTGTCGCCAAACTCTGGCGCGCTTTTTCCGAGAGGGGGCTCGGCCGCAAGGACACTGTCGTTGCGCTTGGCGGTGGCGTCACAGGTGATTTGACTGGCTTCGCCGCCGCTACTTGGATGCGCGGCATCTCCTGGATCAATGTTCCTACTACGCTTCTTTCGATGGTTGACGCGTCGACTGGCGGCAAGACTGGGTGCGATCTTCCAGATGGCAAGAACCTTGCGGGCGCATTCCATTTCCCTAAGCTCGTCGTGATCGACACCGACTTCCTTGAGACGCTTTCCCCGAAACTTGTCGCCGACGGCCGCGCCGAAATGATCAAGCACGAGGCGATTGGGGGCAGGAGTTGGAGTTCAGAGTTGGAGTTGGAGAGCGGTGAGGGAGATTTTAGTAGGAGAGAGGGGGCAGGAGTCAGTGCGAAGGAGATTGCTGAGAATTTGATGGTGAAGGTCGGGATCGTGCGCGAGGATCCTCTTGAGACGCTTGGCCGCCGAATTCTCCTCAACTGCGGGCATACGGTTGCGCATGCAATTGAAAAGGCGACTGGTTACTGCGTCTCGCATGGTGAAGCGGTCGCGATCGGCTGCGTAGAAGAGGCGAAGATCGCGGTCCGCCGCGGTCTTGCCTCGGCCTCTTGGCCTGAAGAATTTGCCGCGCGCTTTGCGGCTGCAGGACTTCCGACTTCACTCCCAGACGGGATTTCGCTCGATGTGCTTGTGCCACTGATGCGTGGCGACAAGAAACGAGAAGGTGGCGTAGTGACTTTTGCCTTGCCGTGTGGCTGGGGTGATGTGCGCGGAATTAAGATAGACCTTTCTAAGGAGAGTCTTTGATGACCACGATTCAACCCGGCAAACGGACCGGCTCGGTCACGATACCGCGCTCAAAGTCGCATGAACACCGTCTTCTCGTCGCCGACTTTCTCGCTGGCGACTATTCTCGCCTTGCACCCGCTGAGGACGACAGCGAAGACATCATTGCCACGAAGCGGTGTCTTGAGGCGCTGAAGGGCGATGGCCAGCTTGCCATTCTCGACTGCGGCGAAAGCGGCTCGACGCGGCGCTTTCTCGCTCCTGTTGCCGCCGCGCTCGGAAAGTCGGTGACGTTCCTCACGCGCGGGCGCCTTTCTGAGCGTCCGCAGCTCGACTACTCCGAACTCAAGAGCGGACTCCACGAGCTCGCGGGTGATATTTCGTCGCAGTTCGTGACGGGTCTTCTCTTTGCATTGCCGCTTCTTGACGGGGATTCGCAGATACGTTTCACGACTCCGCTTGAGTCGCGCGGCTACGTAGACATGACTCTCCGCGTCCTTTCTGGCGCGGGCATATATGTTGCGATAAGGGACGACGGCTTTGACGTTCCTGGCGGCCAGAAATACATTGCCCAGCCGGACGCCAAAGTCGAGCTTGACTGGTCGGGGGCCGCGTTCTGGTACGCGATGAATTCGATGGGCAGTCTCGTAATGTTCGAGAAGCCCGACGCACATTCCTCGCAGCCCGACCGCGCCATAGTCGAGCTTGCGCCGAGGATCGCTTCGGCGTGGAAGGGCGAGAATGTCGACGTCAGCGTCTCGGGTTGCCCAGACCTCTTTCCGGCCCTTGCCGTGCTCGCGGGGGCGTCTGCTGGCGTTACGCGCTTCTCGGGGACGCGTCGCCTGAAGCTCAAGGAATCGGACCGAGTATCTGCGATGGCTGACGTCTTGAAGCGCTTTGGCGTCGATACAGAGGTAGAGGAGGATTCGTTTCTTGTTCGCGGTTCTGGCGGCAAGTTCGACGGCGGCGAGTTCCACTCGTACGACGACCACCGAATCGCCATGGCAATTGCAGTTGGAGCGACGATTGCTGACGGTTCCGTAGCGATCGACAACGCCGAATGCGCTGCGAAGTCCTACCCTGGATTCTTCGACGAGTTCGCCCGCCTGAGGAACATCTGAATTTTTCTGAAATTTCACACTTGCGCCGAGCGGTGAAATTAGGTATTATTCCACCCAACACCAAAGCTTGTCCTAATGGAGGCATACCTGAATTGAGCAACGATTTTCTCGTCTTCGATCATGTAACGAAGCGGTTCGGCGCGTTGACGGCTGTCAACGACGTCTCTTTTTCGGTAAACAAGGGCGAGTTCTTCTCGCTGCTTGGACCTTCGGGATGCGGCAAGACGACGCTCCTAAGGATGCTCGGCGGCTTTGAGAAGCCCGATTCCGGCCGCATCTTTCTCGAGGGCAAGGACATTACAGACCTCGCTCCGAACGAGCGGCGCGTCCACACGGTGTTCCAGAACTACGCGCTCTTTCCGACGATGACGATCTGGGACAACATTGCGTTCTCGTTGCGGCTTGCGAAGCTCCCGAAGAAGGAAATAGAGGAGAAGGTCGACGCAATACTCGCTATGATCCAGATGAGCGAGCACGCGTGGAAGTACCCGAACCAGCTCTCCGGCGGTCAGAAGCAGCGCGTCGCGATTGCGCGCGCCCTCGTCGACCGTCCGAAGGTGCTCCTTCTTGACGAGCCGCTCGCCGCGCTCGACCTGAAGCTTCGCCAGCACATGCTCCTCGAGCTAGATACGATCCACGACCAGGTCGGCATCACGTTCATGTACGTCACGCACGACCAGGGCGAGGCGATGTCGCTCTCCGACCGCATCGCAGTCATCAACCGCGGCACGATCGAGCAGCTCGACGGCCCCGCGAAGATATACGAGGCGCCGTCCTCGCGCTTTGTCGCCTCGTTCATCGGCGACACCAACTTCTTCTCCGGCGAGATCGTCGCGACGGAAGGCGACTACTGCACAATCCGCCCCGAGGGCTTCCCGGATATCCGCGCCTACAACGACAAACAGCTCAAGGTCGGCCAGAAGGTCGATCTCTCCGTCCGCCCCGAGAAGATACGCGTGACGCTCGCGCCGCCGCCGCCCGAGAAGGGGGCGTCGATCAACGTCTACTCCTCGACGGTCCAGGACATCGTCTACCAGGGCGTCTACACCAAGTACTGGATCAAGAGCTCAGACCTGCGCATCGCGGCCCTCAAGCCGCACTCGCGGTTCCTTCTCGACCAGGAGCCGATTACGTGGAACGACAAGGTCTTCGTTTGGTGGCATCCCGACGACGGCTACATGGTGGAAGCGAAGCAATGAACAGTCCGCTTCGCACACGGAGGGCCGAATGGCTCGTAACCGCGCCGTCGTTCCTCTGGCTCGCGCTCTTTTTCGCGGTGCCGGCGGTAATCGTCCTCGCATTCACTTTCCACGGGCACGACATCTCGGGCGGCGTCGGCGAGTGGTCGCTTTCGACGTGGCGCGAGCTCGTCGACCCCGACTATCCGACGATCATCTGGAACACGATCCGCATTTCCGTCGAAGTCACGATCTGGTCCATCGTCCTCGCCGTTCCCTGCGCCTACGCGATAGCCCGCATGAACAAGCGCTGGCGCGCGATCGTCGCGGGCTCCATAATGCTTCCGTTCTGGACGAGTTTCGTCGTCCGCGTCTTCGCGTGGAAGACGATGCTTCATCCCGACGGCTGGCTTCAGACGTGCTACAAC
>CACWJS010000168.1 GCA_902761275.1 uncultured bacterium
CCCCACGCAGAGAGAACGGCGCCGTGAATCTTCGAGATGTTCGTCATGCCGAAGTGGTCGGCGAGAATCGCGGGGATCACCGAGAAGCCCGCGCCATAGCAGGCGTTGATGACGAGCAGCGCGAGGCCAATCAAAATCGGCAGGAAACTCGCGAGCATGATGCCTGCGGAAATTGCGAGGATGATGAGCAGAATGTTGATGCGCTTCGCGAGGCGATCGGACCACCACGCGAAGAGGAACCTGCCGCCACCGTTCATGAGCCCCGAAAGCGCGACAATCCACGTGATAAGCTTCACGTTGTCGCCGTAGACATCGGGCGAGCTCATCATCTGCTTCGCGAGTGGAATGAGGCAGAGGCCAGCGGAAATGTTGAGGAACATGAAGAGCCACGACTGCCAGAAGAAGCGGTTCTGAAGAAGCTGTCCGTAGCTGAACTCGAGCGATGGTATGCCGTGGCCAAAGCTCTGCACCTGAATCTTCGGCTTCTTGAGGAGGAAGCACGCGATGATCATAGGAACGGCATAGAAGATCGCGTAGGCATGGAAGACGTTCGTGATGCCATAATCCATAAAGCCACGAAGCTGGAACACGGCGACCGACGAGCCGGGCGTTCCCCAGTGGATGCCACTAAAGAGAATCGTCGACAAGGTGGAGCCGAGACCAAACGAAATAATCGGCAAAGCCGCTGCAATCGCCTTGTGTTCAGGGAACCAGAGCATCATCGTCTTCACTGGCGAGATATAGATAACGCCAGTGCCGAGGCCGATGAGAAAGCCGTAGCCGAGGTAGATCATCATGAGCGACTTCATGTGGATTCCGGCCTCCGTCACGAGAAGCCCCGAAAGGAAGAGCGTCGTACCGATGATCGTCGAGAGCCGGATGTTCTTCTCGACGATCTTCCCGAAAAACGCCGCGCCCATGCCAAGGAAGAATATGCCTAAGGAGAATGCGAACTGGACATTTTTCTGCGTCTCGCCTATGTATTGAGCGATCTCAGTGGAAAAGTTGGTGAATGCATAGATTTGACCCACCGACACTGCAAGAAGGAATGCCGGCAAAACTGCTCTGATAAAACGTTTCATGGCGCGTATGATACCAAATGTTGTGGCTCAACGCAACGGCAAACTACAACAAATTGCGATTCAGCCACAAGGGGTATAAACACCCGTCAGGAAAGGCAAGCTGCTATTCGCGCAAAATCGCCACTTTTAAGACCAGTACCGTTAGGTAGACACACCCCGCGCTCAAAAAGCGCCTCAGCAACCTCGCCGCCGAAGACGCGACACTTGGCAAAGATGGGCTGGAGATGAAGCGGCTTCCAGACTGGTCGCGCCTCGATGTTGGCCGCCTCGAAGCGGCGCAAGAGACGGTCACGCTCGCGGCGCGAGGAGAGAACGGCGACCGTCAGCCAATGGTTTGCGCCAGACGCTGGAGAAAGCAAGTCACCCTTGAAGTTCCTTGCGTACCAGTCGTAGTTTGCCTTGCGCTTCTTGAGGATTGCCGGAAGCCGATCAAGCTGGGCGAGCCCTATCGCGGCGAGGATGTTGCTCAGGCGGTAGTTGTACCCAACTTCGCGGTGCTCATACCATACGCACTTCTCGCGCGACTGCTGCGAGCGCTTTCTCGCGCGCTCGGCGAGGCCTCGGTCGTCGGTCACAATCGCGCCGCCGCCAGATGTCGTGACGATCTTATTGCCGTTAAAGGAGTAGACGCCGGCAAGCCCGGCGGAGCCGGCGGGTCGACCATCGCGCATAGCGCCTACGGCCTCGGCGGCGTCGGTCAGAAAGACAGCGCCGAACTTGCGGCAGAGTTTTGCTATCGCGCCGTAGTCGCAGCAGTTGCCATAAAGATCAACGCCGATGACGAGAGTACGAGGTGCTTTCGCGGCTACGCCGCTGGTGCTTTCGCAGCTACGCCGCTGGTGCTTGGTGCGAAGCGACGTCAAAGCCTGCTCAAGGAGGTCAACGTCGATATTGCCTGTCGCATCGGAGTCGACAAAGACAAGTTTTGCACCGCGATGATACGCGGGGCCAACCGTCGCGATGAACGTCAGCGTCGGCGCAACTACCGTCCACGTCTTGTCAACGCCAAGTTCCGCCATCAAAAGATCGATTGCCGCAGTCCCGCTCGACACCGCGACGGCATACTTGCGCCCCGCAAGCTTCGCGAGCCGTCGCTCAAACTCGTCTACTTGCGGACCGCACGGCGCGACATACCCGGAATCAAACGCACCTCTAACCGCCGCGCGCTCCGCCGCGCCGACGAACGGCGGCGAGAGGAATATCCTCTTATTCGTATTCGACATGCGTGCCTCCAGTTTCCGCCTTCTTGTACGACTTTGTCTTTACATCATAGTAGACCACCTTTAGCCGCGGCGTTTCCGCCGCGCCGTCGGCGACGAAGTAGCGCAGCCACTCGAAGACTACAAAGCCATTGCGCGAGCCGCGCCCAATCTCGAAGGCGACGCCCTCGGGCCTCCAACCCTTCGGGATATACCCACGGCATTCGAGATGATACGTTATCTTGATGACGTCATTCGTTCCGACTTTCCTGGCGTCAAGGCGCTCGGATATCCTAAGACCCTCGGAGATTATTCCGCTAAAGTCGTCTGGCTGCCCAGCCGAGGGAAGCGGCTTGATGTCGATGTCTATCGGCGCCGCGTCAACGCTGAAGTTGTTGGAGAACGAGAACGACATGTTGCCCGCCCTCTGACGCCCAGAGACCATGCCTGAGACCTTGAACGAGAGCTTCCCCTTGAAAGGCACATCGTAGCGCACCGGTATCGAAAGACGCTTTACAACATTTGACGGATTTGGCGATACGCCATCAGTCATATTCTCGACCTTGCCGACAACCGTAAGCCCGAACATCTCGCTCGGCGCAATCTGGACCTGTCCTATCGAGACAGACTTTGGCGACTCAAGGGCGAGAATGAACGAGAACGGCTCGCCGACCTGGAGTTCCGCAGGTTCCGTGCGGACTGTCGCCTTTATCTCGACTGGCTTCTGCCTCTCTCCGCCAATAGAGAAGCTCATCGTCTGCATCTGCTGCATGTGCTGCTGCATCTGCCGCTGAGACTCCTCCATCATGCGCTCCATCTCCTCGAAGATGCCCTGCCCCTGCGCCGCAGGGATCAAGAACAGCACAATCGCGATGCACGCAAGCGCACGGATGGCGCGGCCGAGAAGCCAGAAGAGGAGCGACACGCCGATGGCAAAGCCAAGAAGAATTCCGACACGACCCATCCACGCATACTTGAGAAAAGGCCTTCCAACTTCTCGCCACACTGGAAGCTCTGCCGCCGCATTGTCGAACTTGAGCGCACGCGCGGCAAGTATGCCGCGCTCGATCTCTGGCGTCTGGCCGACCGACCACTCGAGCCGCGAATAGATCTTGAGCGCGCGGCGCCACTGCCCATCGCGTATCGCGCATGTCGCCTCGTTCATGCGACCCGCCGGGAAAGCAAATTCCGCGAACGCGTCGGCTGTCGGCTCGGCGCACGCCTTGCGCCACGCAAAGAGCTCGTCGTCGCCGAGAGCGACCCCAGGATCCATCGCAAGTTCAGGCGGCTCGGGCATCTTCTCCGTGTCGGCGGAAAGCTCCTTCACGACGACCTGCTCGCCCTTCTTCGCATGGACTGGAATCTCGTTTGCCGTGACAGTCCGAACGGTGCCGCCAGGCCCTTCGTACTCAAACTCGAGCGCGGGGAACCAGAGAATGCCCTCGCGCATCGGGCGGACGCGATAGGTGAGCGTACGAGCCACCGCAACTTCGCGCGAACTGAAAAAACCGCCGATGCGCTTCGTGTCAGTCTCTGTCTTCGCGCTGAGGTCGTCGACCTTCCAGTCCTCCTTCGAGACGTGCTTCGAAAGCGGAGGCGGATGGAGGGCGGTAAAGTCTGCATCGCCTACGAAGTCGATTGTGAGGACGAGAGGATCGCCCACCTTGGCGTTGTTCACGTCGAAGTAGGCGCGTGTCGTAAGCTCACCGCCAGTAACGCCGACAAGCCGTATCGCGGCAAGAAGGAAAACGGCACACGTCATCGCGCCACCACCTTGTAGCGGATGACGAGATCCTGCTTGCTGAACTCGCGGAGGAACTCCTTGTCGAGACCCGCTATTGGGCCGACCGAGCGCACAACGGTAAGCGCGGCAGAATCGGAAACCCTGTCGCCGCACGATTCGCTGAGGCGACAGTTGACCATCTGCCCCGACGCGTTGAATCGAACGGCGATGAGAACGTAGCCCTCTTTGCCGATGCGCGGATTCACCTGGGACCATCGCGCATTGATCGCCA
>CACWJS010000169.1 GCA_902761275.1 uncultured bacterium
CGCTTGGGAAGTCAGCGCGCGTGTGCTTCCTCTTCATTGCCGCCGTCCTTGCCGGGGTGGCGGCGGTGGTCGCGGCGCTTGCATGCATTTTCGGAAATCCGGTCGCCATGAGCTTTGCGTCTTCGTCCACAGTCGACGCGACGTATCCCGGCACCGCGTTTGGACTTTGCTTTCTGGGGTCGATGGTCGCCATAGCGGGAGCTTTCGAGCGCAAATGGCACATGGCTATGCCGCTTCTTGCCATCGCCGTCGGTGGTTCGGCCCTTGGGCTATATCTCTTTTCGCCCGACATCGTCATTCTGGCGCACGGCGCATGCGCGGTCCTCGTCCTTGCGTTTGCGCTCGCCTACGCGCAGCGCCGCATTGGCGGCCTCGTCGTGCCGAAGTGCCTCGCCTTCCTGCTTGTGGCGTCGATACCTCCGGTGCTTTTCGTAATGGGAGTCGTCCCGGAAAGCATGAAGGCAGAAAAGCTGGCGCTGTTCTTCGGCGAAGAGGGCTCCGGGCTCCTGCCGGCGGGATTCCCTGAACTCCGCGCAGCCCTCTCCGCAATCGCCGAGAAGGTATGGAAGGAGAATCCCTGGCTCGGGACCGGGCTCGGGACCTTCGGTTTTGACATCCGCTTTAACGCGGAGGACGCCGACTGGGTCCTGTTCGCCTCCGGCCAGGCCGGCGCGCTGAACGGATGGCTGCAGATGCTTGCCGAGCGAGGCATATCCGGCGTCGTGTTTTTCGTCTCGCCGCTGCTCTTCCTGCTGTGGACGTATGTGTTCCGGGCTTTTTTTGCGATCTCCGATGTCATCTCAAAGGCGCGACATGGTCTTGGCGCGCTGATATTCCACCCGGCCTGCGTGCTCGGGCCGATTGCAGTCATTGTGGTCGCGGCCTGCGGGTTCTACGACCACTCTTTTTGGCGCTCCGAGGTGATGATGATGGTCGCGGCGATGTTTGCGATGGCCGGAAGTTCGTTCCCGGCGCCGAAGAAGGCGGATGACGAGACTTTGACGGAGAAATAAGAAATGGCGGACAAACCTCTCTATTACGGAAGCACGAAGGGTGCGGGGCCGATGTACTACGGCGGCAAGGGACCCATGTACTACGGTGGCGGACAGGGTCCTATGTACTATGGCGGCGGTCCAAAGTACGGCGGCTCGTACGGCGCCTACGGTTCCTACGGTTCGTACGGCGGCTACGGCGGCGAAGGCGAAGACGGCTCCCTGGTCGGGACCGTCACGATGAGCCGCATGCTCAGGGTCGTCTCGCAGCGGTGGCTCTCTGTGTTCGTGTTTCTTCTGGTGGGCCTCATCATCTCGTTTGCGGTCTACCGAATCTCCCCGACGATCTACGAGGCGAAGAGCGAGTTCACGGTCGACATGCGGCGCGTCACGCGCGGCACTTCAAGCGCGCTCGACGAAACGCTGCCGGACTTCGGCGCCAACTACGCCGAGATATTCAACACGCGAATCTCCGACTGGCGCTCCGAGAAGATCGTGCTGATGATTCAGCAGCAGTACAGGACGAGCAACCCCGCGTCGACCGTCTCCGACGACGACATCATGGCGACGCTCGCCGACTCGAAGCTCGAGCTTCAGCGCAACTCCCGCATCATCACGATATCGGTGAGGTCCAAGTCCGCGCAGCTCGCGACGGCGCTCGCCAACGCCTATGCGGAGTCCATCGAGGCGTACACCGACGAAGAGAACAAGGTCCGCTGCGACAAGGCCGTCAGCCAGACGCACGAGAACGTCGAGAAGAAGCGCCGCGACGTCGACAAGATCACGAAGCAGCTCCTCGACTTCCGCACCACCCACAAGGTGGACAACCTGCGCTCCTCGCGCGACACCATCCAGCAGGGCCTCTCCAAGACCACGGCCGACATCCTTGCGCTTGAGACCCAGGAGACGCAGCTCGTCGAATGGGAGAAGCTCCTGACCGAGGTGCAGAAGGACCCCGAGACGTTCGGCAACCTCTCCACGGGCGTGCCGCGCGCAGAGGAGATCGCCAAGGAGTACCGCGCCTTCCAGGACGCCTCCGGCGCGTACCAGGGCCTGCTCGTCGCCTATACCGAGAACCATCCCGAGGTTGTCTCGAAGAAAAAGGAGCTCGACCTCGCCAAGCAGCGCTTCCTTGACGCGACGTCGCGCGCGCTCCTGACGGGCCGGTCGACCCTCAACGTCGTCCGCAACCAGCTTTCCAACCTCAAGCAGAAGCAGGCCGACCTCAGGAACGACCTCGCCTCGGTCGAGCAGCAGATCGTCTTCGCGGAGTCCGGGCTCGGGAAGCTTGAGGCGGAGTACGGCGTCGCGCACCGCGTGCTCGAAGGGCTGATCATGGACGAGAACAAGATGCGCATCCAGGCCGAGTCCAACAACGAAATCGTCCGCGTCGCGCGCCAGGCGACCGTTCCCACGAAGCCGGTCCTTCCGAATCCGCTCATCATCTTCGGCATCGGCGTCGTCCTGTCGATTGGCCTCGGGCTTCTCTTCGTCCTTGTCATCGACAATCTCGAGGATACGGTCGTGAACCTCTCCGACATCGAGGGGCGTCTCGCGCTCAAGGTCCTCGCGGTGTTTCCGCACGTCCGCCGCAAGCGCCGCGAACAGGTCGCCAAGTTCCTGATCGAGGACAAGTACTCGCAGTTCTCCGAGGCGGTCGCGGGCTTGAGGAACCTTCTCGACTCGCCCCGCTACGAGGCGTTCACGCGGTGCCTTCTCATCATATCGACCCAGCCCGGCGAAGGCAAGACGATCACTTCGACGTCCGTGGCGATTTCGCATGCCCAGACCGGCAAGAAGGTCCTTCACGTCGACTTTGACCTCAGGCGTCCGCGCCTTGCAAGGGTCTGGGGCATAGAGCTGACGCAGGACAGGAGCTTTTCGCATGTGCTGCAGGCCGCGAACGGCGGCAGCAAGCCGGACTTCTCGCAGCTCGTCAACAAGTCAACCGTCCCTGGTCTCGACGTCATCTGCTCGCTTCCGCCGGAGGGCGTCTCTCCTGCCACGATATTCGGCTCTGCTGCCGTCACCGAATTCTTCGAGTGGGCCCGCGCCAACTACGACCGCATCGTGGTCGACGCTCCGCCGTACGGCATAGTGGGCGACGTCGTCTCGCTCGCGGCGCAGGTGGATTCGGTGATCATAATGTGCTGCCCCGACCGGACCCACTTCAGGCCGATCCAGTACTGCTCCAGGAGCCTTACCGAGGCGGGCGCCAACATCCTTGGCGTCGTTGTCAACGACGTCGAGGTCTCGAGCGTCTCGGTGTTCGATCCGTCGTCCCATCGCCACTACGGCTATGGCTACGGCTACGGCTATGGCTACGGTTACGGCTACAGGCCGAAGAAGGCCGAAAATGCCAATGATGGCGGCGACGGCGGGAAGCAGGGCAATCCCGCCGCCGATGCGAAGCGCCGGCTTATCCACGAGGAGCTTGCAGATGAGGAATAGCCGCCGCTGCATCGTAACGGGAGGCTGCGGGTTCATCGGCTCCGCGCTCGTCCGCCATCTCTGCCGCGAGGGACGCGACGTCCTCGTCGTGGACAAGCTCACTTATGCGGGCAACGTCGAGTCGCTTAGGGAAGTCGAGGGGAAGTACAAGCTGCTCGTGAAGGACATCTGCGACCAGGAGGCGATGGATGCCGCCTTCGCGGAGTTCAAGCCCGACACGATATTCCACCTTGCCGCGGAGTCGCATGTCGACCGGTCGATTGACGGCCCCGGCGAATTCGTCAGGACGAACGTCGTCGGCACGGCTACCCTGCTGCAGTCCGCGCTAAAGTACTGGAAGGCTCTTCCCGACAGGGACGCGTTCGTCTTCCAGCACATCTCCACGGACGAGGTGTACGGCACCCTGGGCGAGACGGGCTTCTTCACCGAGAAGACGCCGTATTCGCCGCATTCGCCATATTCCGCGTCGAAGGCCTCGAGCGACCACATGGTCCGCGCCTGGCACGACACGTACGGGATGCCGGTCCTCATCACCAACTGCTCCAACAACTACGGCCCCTACCACTTCCCAGAGAAGCTCATCCCGTTGATCATACTGAACTGCCTCGACGGGAAGCCGCTCCCGGTCTACGGGAAGGGCGCGAACGTGCGCGACTGGCTCTATGTCGACGACCACGTGAAGGCGCTCTGCCTCGTCAACGAAAAGGGCGTTGCCGGCGAGACATACAATGTCGGCGGGCACAACGAGCGCACGAATCTCGAGGTGGTCAAGACCGTCTGCTCGATTCTCGACGAGCTGAGGCCTCGCGGCAACGGCAAGTACGAGGAGCTCATAA
>CACWJS010000170.1 GCA_902761275.1 uncultured bacterium
CATTGCGCGCACGGCCGTGCGGCACATAGGCAGCGCGCAGGTGATGTCGCTGGAGCGGATGGCCGCCGGCGCGAAGGAGCTCGACATTGACGAGGTTAGCACGGTTTCCCGCGAAGGCATCGTCATCGCCTCGAACGACCCCCGCAGCATCGGCGTGGACATGACCGCCTCTCCCGTGCTGAACGAATTCATGGAGCTCACGAACGGAGTCACGGCGACTGTCTCGCAGCCGTTCAGGGCGCACGCCCGCAATCCCAATTTCCGGGCCAAGTACCTCGCCGCGGCGTTTCCCGGCGGCGACGGTTACGTGCAGGTCGGGCTCGAGGAGTCGCGGCTGAAGAAGATGCTGCCGTCGATCCTCGGCTACATATTCGACGAATGGCTGCTCGGCGAGAAGGGCTTTTTCCTGTGCGCCGACATGGATACCGGGCGCCTCATATCAAATCCGTCGCGGCACCGCGGCGAGGCGCGCACGCTCGCCGAGGCGGGCTACGACACCGAAGGCGCCAGGCGGTACGAGGTGATCGCCGACGGGAAGAACATGGGCAGGACGTTCGTCCAGACGCTTTTCGGGGAGAAGTGCTTCTGCCGGGCTTTTCTGTTCGGCGGGCATCGCTTCGTCGCCGCGCTGCCGGAGCGCGAGTACTACGGCGGGCGGAACATGCTCGCCGTCGTGTTCGGGGTGACCTTCCTCGTGGTGCTCGGCGCGTTCGCGATTCTGCTGGACAGGATATTCCGCGACTCCGACAGGCTCAAGAGGTTCTATGCCGCCGAGGACGACCGCCGCGCGAAGGACATGGAGATCGCGAAGACGATCCAGAACTCCGCTCTGCCGACCGCTGCGCCCGAGAGCCCGTGCTTCAGGATAGACGCCGCGATGCACGCGGCGCGCGATGTCGGCGGCGACTTCTACGACTATTTCGTCCTCGACGCGACGCACATCGCCTTTCTCGTCGCCGACGTGTCGGGAAAGGGCGTCACCGCGGCGCTCTACATGATGACGGCGAAGACGCTCATAAAGAACACGCTCCTCGCCGTGCGAGACCCGGCCGCGGCGCTCACCGAGGCGAACGCCGAGCTCTGCGCCAACAACCCCGCCATGATGTTCCTCACGGCGTGGGTCGGGGTTCTCGATCTCGAGACGGGGGTGGTTACCTTCGCAAACGCTGGCCACAACCCGCCCGTCGCCATCGCGGGGCCGAAGTCGGCCGCCTTCGTGCGGAAGACGTCGGGCCCGGTCCTCGCGTTCATCGACGGCGTCAAGTACGCCGCGCGCACTATGCGTCTTCCGCCGGGGGGGACTCTCTTCCTCTACACCGACGGCGTTACCGAGGCCACGGATGCGAAGAACGGGCTGTTCGGCGAGGAGCGGCTGCTCGACGCGCTGAACGCCGTGACCGACCCAGATCCGCACGCTATCTGCGGCGTCGTCCGCACAGTGGTCGCGGCGTTCTCCGAGGGGCTGCCGCAGGCCGACGACATAACCGTGATGGCCGTCCGCTACCTTAAGCCGCCCAAGCTGTACTCGCGCAAGTTCCCGCCGCGGCAGGAAGGCGTCGCCAATGCGTCGGAGTTCCTCGACGAGACGATCGGCAGGGAGGAGCTGCGCGACAAGCAGCTTTCGCCGCTTCTGCCGTCGCTGCACGTGATACTCGACGAAATGTGCTCCAACATCGTGCGCTACTCCAACGCCGCCGGCTTCGAGGTCGACATAGAGATCGTTGAGACGCCGCTCGGCGTGAGACTGACGTTCATCGACGACGGCGATGCCTACGATCCCCTTGCGCACGCCGATCCAGACACGACGCTTCCCGCGGCGGAGCGGCCTATCGGCGGCCTCGGCATCTTCATGGTCAAGAGAATGGCCTCTTCGATCGCCTACCGCCGCTCGCACGGCCGCAACATCCTCTCGGTCGTCCTGTCTGCGTGACGGTGGCCGTCCTTGCCTGCGCCCGCAAGCGCGAAATCTGCGGGTCCGCAGGCGCGGCCCCCTTTGCGGGGGAGGCGTCAGGCGACCGAGCCGCCCGCCTTTCGGCTACCTCAACGCTAATTCAACCGCTACACAACCGCTTTCCAACCCCGCGCCAACCATCGGGAACCTCAACCAATCTTCATCCGTCCTTCAACCGCCACGCAACCGCGAGCCAATCACAACCACGCCTCAATTGTTTTCCAATCACATTCCAGCCGCCCGAAGCCGCCAGACGGACGATCCCGCGCTTGGCAAACACCCACGACACAACCATCCTTCGTGTCGAATCCATGAACGATTTCGACACAACCATCATCCATCCGTGATTCTCCAAATCCGACAACATCGAGCTGCACGGCCTTGGCTCGCCCATCAACTGCCTCGGCCGTCGCGTCACTTCCTACTCCACCCGCGACCAGAAGGAGATTGCGAAGCTGCTGGCACTGCTGCCATGAGCGTTGCCCGGAGAATAGAAACGCAACCCCCTTGAAAAATGGGCCTTTCGTGGGGCCTGTCCCTCAAGTTTCCGATATGTCAAGGACAGGCGCTATGGCACAGGGAGAGACTACCTGACCTACGGCCCGTCGATGAAATCGGTCAAGAAGGTTTGCGCGAAGGTCAAGGAACAGACTCTAAGCATCTTCAAGCCCGTGAAGAACGAGGAAGTTGTGCAGAGGGTCAACAAGATACTTGTCGGCTGGGGAAACTACTTCCAATGCGGATATCCGAAGAAGGCGTTTGACAAGGTGAACTGGTACGTGCGAAACCGCCTGTACCTTCATTTCAACAGGAAGAGCCAAAGGGGCTATGGCTTGAAATATGCGCCGAACTTCTACTCAGAACTACAGGCAATGGGGCTGCACTGGCTTCAATGGAGGCGGAAGTGACACGTTACGGGTCCCACACGGAGAGCCGTATGCGGGAAAACTGCACGTACGGTTCGATGAGGGGTATCCGCCGAAAAACGGCGAAGCACGTTTTGAGGGTAGCCGAAGGCCGAGCGGGCGTACCCTGCGGGGGCGTCCCGCTCTACTCTACACCCTTTTGTCCAACGATAGAAAACCGAGGTCGCACGACCTCGGTTTTCTACAAATTGCAGTAGTTCCAAAAAAAGTGGTACACACCAGCTCTCCGCTGGCGGTGGATTTAGGATATAATTTGCGTTGCCAAGGAGGAATACAGTTATGAAAAAGACAGTTCTTGCATTTGCCCTAGTCGCCGCGTCGTGCGCCTTTGCGTCCGACAAGTTTTGGTATCCGCAATCCGGCAGCACGGCATGGAGCGGCAGAAACTGGATCGGCAACGGCGACTGTTTCGAAGACGGGGACAACGCCGTGTTCTCAGACTACTACGGAGATAAAACCGCCAGCGCGACTGTCGATACGGACGTCACGGCGGCGAAGATTTCCGCCTCCATCCCCACGACGATCTCCAAAGGCGAGGCGACGACCAACTCATACACTTACTTCCGCTTCAAGATAGAGGGGCGCAAAGGCAATGACAACGGCATGGTCCAGATCGCCGAGCTGAAGCTCTACAGCGGCGACACGGACATAACACAAGAGAATATCCAGCGGTACTACGATTCATCTACAGTGAACGTGGACGGCGAAAAGTACCCTGATAATGAGGCGCCATACAAGCTCGTCGATAGAGATATTGACACAAAGTGGCTCGACAGGCGCCTCAAGGACGGCTCGTCGCCGGCGAGCCTCGACGCCGTGTGGCTTGCGGTCGGGTTCAGCGAGCCAAAGCAGGTCACGAAGTATGAATGGTTCACCGCTAACGATGCCGAGGCGAGAGACCCTGCCGCGTGGAGGTTGCAAGGCTCGAATGACAATCCGGATTCGTCTGGGGCAATATGGGTCGACTTGGACGTCCGCAGCGGATTCACGGCAACGTCGGAGAGAAAGGCGAGCGCCGGAGTCTGGACGATAGACTACTCGCCGACGCTTTCGGCGGACGAAATCGAAGTTTCGGAAGGCACGACGCTTACGCTTGGCATGGCACCGGTGTCGTCTTTCGCCAAGACAGGCGCCGGGACGCTCGTCGCCTCGGCGGGCATTTCGAACGGAATCGACATGCAGGCGGGCGGACTCGACTTGGGCGGCAATTCGCTTTCCGTCACTACCGCGATTCTGCCGAAGGACGGCTCGGTCGCATTCTACAACGGCACCTACAGCACGGGCAGCGAG
>CACWJS010000171.1 GCA_902761275.1 uncultured bacterium
GCCTCTTCCGGATGAGGCACCTGCCCCCGCAGCACCTGCGGCTTCCGCGGCTCCTGCCGGCGAAGGTGGCGATGTTGCCGACATACCTGATATTCCCGATATGCCCGCGGTCGCTCCAGCGGCTCCTGCTGCGGCGACGATGCCCGCTAACGCGGTGCCATCGCTTTCAAAGGGCGTGACGATCACGGGAATAATCTTCCAGATCGCGGCGTGTGTCGTTGTCGGCGCGCTTGCGTACTTCCTCTACCTTGACGCCCAGTTGCCGCTCTTCTGCGGCGGGTGTGGCTGGGGTCAGTGAGACGTTTCATCGCCATAGCAAGTACGACGGCTCTCGAAATTCTCGCAGAGCCGTTGTCGCTTTTAGTCCTTACGGCGTCACTCGCCATTGCCGTGTTCGCGCCCGCGTTCCACTACCACCAGTTCGGCGAGCCGTCGCGCATGGCTCGCGACGCGGGGCTTTCGGCGCTTTTCGTCGGCGGCATGTTGTTTGCGATCGTTGGCGCCGCGCGTTCGGTGCGGCGTGAGTTCGAGAGCGGAACTGCCGCCGTTGCGCTGTCGCATCCCGTCTCGTGTGTGCAGTTTCTCGTCGCAAAGGCGTGCGGCGCATACGCCGCGTTTGCGCTTTTTGCGCTTGCGATCGGCTCGGTCACGGCTGTCATCGTCAACGGAGCAGAGATTGGCGCCGCGGTTGCGCGCAAGTCTGGCGACATCCCGCGGCTCTGGGGCGTATCCTACGCATGCGGTGTTGCCAGCATCGTGCTTCCATACATAGTTGGTGCGGTGCTCAACCGTTTCTTCCGCTTCAGGTTTTCGCTTTCTGCGTTCGTTACGACGCTTGCCATTGCGCTCGCATCGCTTTGTTACCGTCCTGACGCTTCGCTTCTGCGTCTTCTCCCCGCGATTGCGCTTCTCTTCCTTCCTGCGGCGTTTTTCGTGATGGCCTCGACGGCCGCCGCGGCACATCTCAAGATCAACGCCACGAGCGCCGTATGCGCGGTGCTCGCTGCCTGCTTCCTTCCCTTTGCCGGCAATTACTGCCTTTCCGCCGCGCTCTCTGGCGGCGGATCGATACCGTGGGTGTATGTCGCAGTTGCCGCTGTCGCAGCGCTTCCTGCTACCATCGCCGCGGCCATTGTCGGTACGGCTTTCACACCATCGCAACTATAGCAACGACAATCCATGAACAAGGCAAACCTATTCTCGTCGTATGCCGCTTTTGCGGCTCTTTCGGTTTTCATCGCGCTTTCGGCGTTTGGCGCAAAGACTCCTGAGGAGGTGGCGAAGGAAAGACACTATCCTGCTTGCTACTGCTCCGGCGCGGAAACGCGCGAGGAAATCGACGCGCTCATCGAGGAGCTTTGGCACAAGGAGTCTCCGGCCGACACTAAGATATGGCCCGAGGGCAAGATTCCCATGAAGGCGGGCGACGCCCCGATAAAGAACTGCGAGGACGAGCTTTGGCAGCGCAACCTCGTCGTCACTGACGTGAATGTCCCGTATTTCAGGTTCTTCCCTGCGTCTGGCGCTGGCGCGAAGCCAGCTGTCGTGGTTCTTCCTGGTGGCGGCTATATGCGTCTTGGGCTCAACAAGGAGGGCTCTGAGATTGCGGAATGGCTTAACACGCTCGGCTTCTCCGCGGCGGTTCTCGTATACCGCGCTCCCAACCAGCGCGAGGCGGCGCTTTGCGATGTACAGCGCACGATCGGGATTCTTCGCCGCGATGCAGCGAAGTACGCCATTGACCCTGGTCGCGTCGGTGTCATCGGCTTTTCCGCTGGCGCGAACCTTGCCGTCCGCATCGCGACTAACTGGCGCAAGCGCCGTTATGAGCGTGTCGACGACGCCGACGGTTTCTCGTGCCGTCCCGACTTCCAGCTTCCTATCTATCCGTGGGATCTCCGCCAGAGGAAGAATCCCGATAACCCGTGGAAGGACTGGGTCGGCATGGAACTCCGTCCTGAATATCCGGTCGATTCCGAAACGCCTCCTGCCTTTATTGCTCAGGCGATTGACGACTTCTGCGAGATAGAGACGACGATTGCCTACGACTGGAGCTTGCGTAAGGCGGGAGTCGATTCCGTTGCGAAGATATACCCGAACGGTGGCCACGGCTACGGGCTTCGCAGGACGGGGAAGTCTGTCGACACGTGGTCGTCCGAGGCTGCTGCCTGGCTTGGTAAGTTTGCCCGTCCGCAGAAAAAGGTTCTCTTCCTCGGCGACTCGATAACGGATGTGCATCACATTGGCTGCACGAAGAACTACTGGGGCTTCCTTGCCGACCGCTACGGGTTCAATCCGCTTGTCTACGGCATCAACGGACAGCAGTGGTGCGACATCAAGAGTCAGGCGAAGAAGTACAAGGAAGAGCACGCTGAGTGCCCCGACGTGGTCTTTGTTTTTGCCGGCACCAACGACTTCAACTCCGACATTCCCCTTGGCGAGTGGTATTCCGTCGCAGATACGAAGGTGAACAAGAACGGTCGCGAGGTCGTTTTGAAGAAGCGCGAATTCTCGTTTGACTGCGGCACCCTGCGCGGGCGCATTAACACCGCGATGTCGTACATCAGGGACGAGTTCCCGACAGCGCGCGTCGTTCTTCTCACGCCGATTCACCGCGCCTACGCCACGTTCGGCGCGACCAACGTCCAGCCAGACGAGTCTTACGCGAACGCCCTCGGGCTTTTCCTCGACGACTATGTTGCCGTTGTGAAGGAGGCGGGTAACGTGTGGGCGGCGAAGGTTGTTGACCTGAACGCCGACTCAGGGCTTTATCCCGTCTCTCGCGCGCACGATGCGTATTTCAGCAATGCAGAAAGAGATCGTCTGCATCCCTCGGCCGCTGGCCATGAGCGAATCGCAGAGGCCATTTCGCTTGCTGTTGGCGATTTGCTGAAGTAGACTGGCGGTGGCCGAAGGCTCATGGACCCTCGGCGAATACGCCGTATCCGCTCGCTCGGACTTCCGCTCCACCGCCAACTCCATTCTCCAACTCCAACTCTGAACTCCAACTCTAACTCCTGACTCCTGACCCCTGACCTCCAACTCCAACTCTGAACTCCAACTCTAACTCCTGACTCCTGACCCCTGACCTCCAACTCCAACTCTGAACTCCAACTCTGACCCCTGACCCCTGACCCCTGACCTCCAACTCCAACTCTGAACTCCAACTCATATTGGCAATTTTCCGCACAAAGCCGGGGCGGATTATGGTATACTATACACTTCAATGAGTGCAATGGATACAGCAGTGGCGAAAGCGGCGGTTTTGACCGAAGCTTTGCCGTATATTCGTGATTTTCACGGCTCGGTCGTGCTTGTTAAGCTCGGCGGCTCCGTGATGGAGACAGAGGCGAATCTTGATTCGCTGATGGACGACATCGCTTTTATGCGCGCCGTGGGCATGAAGGTCGTAATCGTACACGGTGGCGGAAAGGCGATTTCGAAGGCGATAAAGGAGTCGGGTCACGAACCAAAGTTCGTGGATGGCCTCAGGGTTACAGATGAAGCGACGATGGAGATTGTCCGCCGCACCCTCAACAACGTCGTCAATCCTGACCTCGTGAGCCGCTTGCAGAAGCGCGGGGCGAATGCCCGTCCGATCCACGGGAACTGGGTCTTTGCCGCGCGCAAAATCGCGACTCCCGACCGCGGTTATGTTGGCGAGGTCGTCTCTGCGGACACACGTGCCGCGGTGGAGATGCTCGATGCGGGGATCATACCAGTGGTTACGCCGCTTGGCACTGGAGTCGAAGACAACCATCTTTACAACATCAATGCCGACTTTGCCGCCGCCGCTCTTGCGAAGGCGCTCAAGGTTCGCAAATTCGCGCTCGTCTCGGATGTCCCCGGCATCCTGAAGGACGCGTCCGACCCGTCGACTCTTTTCTCGACCTTGCACCTCGCGGACCTAGCGACGCTCAAGACGGAAGGGGTGATCTCGGGCGGCATGCTCCCGAAGGTCGAGAGCTGCGCGGACGCGATAAAGTCGGGCGTAAAGAAAGTGCACCTCGTCGACGGACGCATGGCGCATTCGCTGCTTTTGGAAATATTCACGCGTGAAGGCGTGGGAACGGAGATAACGGAATGAGCAACAAGACACAGGAAATCCTCGACATCTACAAGGCGTCTCTGATGCCGACATAATGGCAAGGGCGTTACCGTCAGGGACGTTGACAACCGTCCGTTCTACGATTTCACGAGCGGGATCGGCGTCCAGTCCGTCGGCTATTCCCACCCAAAGGTCGTCAAGGCGATCCAGGAACAGGCAGCCGCGATGACGCACAGCTCCAACCTCTTTGCAAACGAGCCCGCTACGCGCCTCGCCGCGAAGCTTGTTGAGATTTCTGGGCTCGGTGGCAAGGTCTTCTTCTGCAACTCGGGCGCCGAGGCGAACGAGGCGGCGATCAAGCTCGCCCGCAAGTGGGGTTCCGCGAACGGCGGCCGCTACGAGGTCGTCACGTTCAGGCAGGGCTTCCACGGCCG
>CACWJS010000172.1 GCA_902761275.1 uncultured bacterium
GTCCGCGGCAAATCCGCTGCGCCAGACGACTTCGTCCGTCTCTCGGCGCGCGGTCGAGAGCTTGTCGCGCCCGGGTGCGCGTCGCTCCATGAACTCCGCGACCTTCTCCGCGTCTACGCGCACGCCGGCGGGGAAGTTCTCGAGGGTGAACGTCATCTTCCGTGCGTGCGACGCACCGCGGACGTCAAGTCTGAGAATGCTTTGCATCAATCGAGATTCTATCGTGTAAGAGGTAATTCGCGGATAGGTTACTTGCCGAAAAAGGAGGTTATGTCGAACCAGCATTCTGCGTCGTATGTGAAGACCACGCCATTGGTCAGCTTCACGCAAACTTCATACTCAATGCTGTCATACGACCTGCCGCCGCTTGAGATCAGCCCCTGGGACTTGACCGTCGGAACGACTGCGTCAATGTCATCCTTCGTGCCGAGTTTCGTCTTTTCCAACGCGGCAATGACTTCGCTTTGGCTGCGCAGGAGCAGGAACGGCCGCTCAAGTTCTACTCCGGAGATTTCATCCTCCGCCGAAATGACAACAGCCGTTTTCTCGTCATAGCCCCATCCGCCGGAATACGCCTTGTTCTTGACGATTTCGCTCATTGACGTCGCAAGCGGCGCAATGGCAGCCTTCAGCGCTTCTGCAGGGGCTTGGGGATTCCGCCCTTCGGCACCACTTTCTTCTTTTGCCGGGACGCGGCGGTAGTGGTAGCCGGAGAACGCCGTGTTCTTGAAGAGCTTCCACACCGGCAGGACGTCGCCGTTCGACATGATGCATTCGCCGAACTCATACGACGCGAAGAATTCCTTGCACGGACTGGAGAGGATCTCGTTTCCGTCGACGGTGATGACGACATTCTCGGGGCCGGTCTTGAGGTTGAAGCTGTGGGACGGCTGCTTGGCGAGATCGCGGACGAGTATCTGGCGGCTGATGTCCCGTCCGTCCTCGTGCTTCGTCGCGGCCTTGTACTTGGCGCCCGCGTTCTCCTCGGTGTACGACTCGACGGCGACATGGTCGCCATTCTTGTCGCGGAAGAAGTGGATGTACGGCACGGCGCCAGACGAGATGGTGCGTCCATAGGTGGGACGGGCGAGCCCCCATCCGATGTCCCACTCCTTCTGATTCGGATCTTTCTCCTCGAAGTAGACGGTCGCCTCGAACTCGCTGTTGAGCCCGTGCAGAGGCGTCAGCAGGAAGTAGTACGACCGGAAGTTGTGGCGAAAGCGCGCCCGTCCGTCCTCGTCGAGATGCATATGCCCCCACCATACCTCGGCCTCGCCCGGGAGTCCGGTCGGCATGAGGTCCATCCAGCCGCCCGCCGTCTCCTGGGAAAAGAGCCTCTCGCGAAACAGCTGGCGCCCCGCCAGCTGCCGCTCGTTGATGTCCAGGTGCTCGCGCTTGCTCATACCCTCGTAGTAGCGATACGCCTCTTCATGGCGTCCGGCGTCTATCGCCTCCTCGGCGGCGATGACACCCTTCGCGTCGGGACCCTTGGCAATTGAATGCGCGAGGTCGCCCATGTAGTATTTGTCTTCCCTCGGCGCGACGCGCCGTATCCAGTGGTGGTCCTTCCAGCTACTGACCGGCTTCTCGAGCGCCGCGGCATACGCGCGCACCCGCGCCCAATCCCTTGTGGACACGGCGAGGTCGAGGCCCATGCAGCGGAATATGTCCGGAGACGGCATGTTCGGCTGAGGTCCGGCGGCGACATAGGTGTCGAACATGCGGTACATGGCGGCGCAGACCTCCGGGGTCAGAATGCGCGCGACTTGGTTCGTCGTGGACGAGCCGTCGGTTTCGAAGCGGAATATCTTGTTCAGCGCAGCGGATGCCGCGACGTAGGCGAAGCAGGAGTCCGTGCGAACGGTCGCAGCCGCGTTCGTCGCAAGGTCGAGCAGCATGCGCGTCGAGCCGCCCCAGCGCGAGGTCTGGTAGTGGACGAAGTCGTCGACGTATTGCGCGGCGACGTCGATGGAATTGGATACGCCGCGGTTGAACCATTCAAACGCATCGCCATTCCCGCAGCTGCGCCCGTACAGGCTGGAGAGCATCAGCGCCGGACGCGCCTCCTCCGGGCGCATCGCCACGGCGGCCAGGAGGTTCGACTCGGCCTGGTTGTTGTTGAGCTGCCACCCCTTCCATCCGTCCTCCGTCACCTCGCTCGCCCATCCTTGCCCTCGGGACTCGAACGCGGCGCTCATGCAACGCTCGGCCCATGCGCAAAGCGCCAGGTACTCGTTGTCGAGCTGTTTGCCGGCGTTCTCCGGAAGCAGATACTCGCTGTCGAGCCGCTCGGCGATGCGCCGGTCGGCCGCCTTGAGGATGGGGACGACCTTCTCGAACGCCTCGACATACGGGCCAAGCGCGTCCTTGACCGGCTGGGTGCGTTTTTTGTCAAGCGCCTTCATGTGCCTTGCCTGCCGGTACGCCCAGCGGCGGAGAAGAAAGCCCAGGAACGGCTCGGTCGCGTCGTCATGCGCCTCAATGGCCTCCTTGAACAGCTTCTGGCCTTGGAAGAACTTGGGTTCGCTGTCCAGGCCCATGTAGCGCACAATCGCGACGGCCGCGTCGCGGCAGTTCTGGCCCCACAGCCAGTTCGCGTCGCCAACCGCCTTCGACGTCGGGAACTCGTCCCGCATCGTGGCCATGGCAATCGCAAGCGACTCGCGCACGCGCAGCATGCGCGTACGCACAGAGTCGTTCGTCTCAGACGCCGCGTCGTAGGTCTCGACTATGTGCTTGCGGTAGAACGGAAACGTCACCTCGTCGATGAGCTTTTTATCCGTCTTCGCATCCGCGGGAAGCGGCAGCACGACCCTGGGTTCGACGCGCGACGACATCCGCTCGTCGTCGTCATCATCGTCATCATCGCCTTCTTCGTCCTCCTTGTCGAGCGTCCCGTTCTTCTTCGCCTCCTCGTACGCCTTGAGCGCGGTCTTGAGCATTTCGAAGCGCGACTCCTGCTCGTCGATTAAATCCTTCTTGCGCGACTCCATGTTCGCGGGGACCTTCATCGCCTTCGCCTCGGCGAACGCCTTGTCGTAGAGCGGAACGTACTTGGCGTAGACCTCTTCAAACATGACCTGCTGCGCGTATTTCATCGCCTCGCGTCGATACTTGCGAAGCTCTGATTTCGACGCCCCCTCTTTCGGCTTCGGAAACTTCTTCTCGACCTTCTCCATCACGGCACGGGACTCCTCTTCCATCTTGCTGTCATGGGAGTTAAGGACATCCTCTATCGGCTTGATGTACTTCTTGACGTCCGGCGCATCGCGTATCTCGGCGTCGAGCTTCTCGATGTACTTCGCGGGCCCGCCCTTCTCATAGCCAAGACGGCACACCTCCTCGCCCTTCGGGTCGAGGACGACGACCGTGGGGAAGCCATTCACGCCGAACTTCTCGACGAGCTTCGGGTTCTCCTTGGCGGCCTTCGGCGTCAAAAGCGACTTTTTCATCGGCGAGTCCACCATCAGGAGGACGTACTTCTCCGACGCGGCCTTCTTGAATTCGTCTGTCGCAAACACCTCCTTGTCGAGCCGCTTGCACCAGCCGCACCAGTCGCTTCCGGAGAAATCGACGACTATGTGCTTGTTCTCGTCCGCCGCTTTCTTGAGCGCAGCGTCGTAGTCGTCGAGCCATCCCTCGGGCGTAGAAGTCTTCGCGTAGACGGCCAACGCAAAAAGCGCGGCCAGAGATGCAATCATCGTTTTTTTCATTTTAGTCCCTTTCCAAACTGTGCCTTTGCCGCGACGCCGTCTTCAAGCGCGGCGTGGAGTCGCGCACGGTCGTTCGCGGCAAGTGCGCCGCGGAAGTCGTCGAGGCGGCTGATGTAGCGCTCGAGAACGGGCAGAAGCGCGTCGCGGTTCGCGAAGAAAAGTTCCGTCCACGTGTCGGGATCGGGCGCACCGACACGCGCCATGTCGCGGAAGCTCCCCGCCGAGTAGCCGACATGGTCCTTCGCAAGCGGTTCGCGGACGTATGCCGACGAGATCAGGTGGCAAAGCTGGCTCGTGAACGCGATCATCTCGTCGTGGTGCTTTGGGTCGGTGTAGACGATACGCGCGAAGCCGAATTCCTTCAAAAGTTTTTCAAGCTTGTCGAG
>CACWJS010000173.1 GCA_902761275.1 uncultured bacterium
CACCACAACCGCGACGCAGCACGAGCTCTCCAAGTACGCGCTCAACAACTCGGCGATGCCGTATCCTTACCACAATTACTTCCTCGAGCGCTACCAGCGTCTCTTCAAGCTCAACCTGCTCGCCCAGACCGATCCCGAGAACTTCCTGCTCGAAGATCTCGTCTGCCGCTACGAGTACGAGATTCGCTCCGACTTCATCGGCACGGCCGATCTCGTCCCGATGGGCGGCGCGTACTCGAAGACCTGCCCGGCCATGTGGGACGGCAACGGCGTCGCTGACGCCTGGGAATACACATCGGTCGACACGGACGCCGACGGACTTCCTGACTGGTGGGAGGACCTCTACGGTCTCGACCCGGCGGGCGGCTATGACTGGAACTCCATGGTCGACTGGAACGGCGCTCAGATGCCCGCCTACATCGCCTACACCGTCGACCTCGCGCTCGGCATGCAGCCCGATGGCGAGTATCATAGCGAATACGCTTCGACAGTTGACGCAGACGCCGACAACATCCCCGACTGGTGGGAGAACCTGTTCGGCGTCGCCGGATACGGCGCCGAGGACGACCCCGACAAGGACGGACTTCCGAACTACGCGGAATACCTCATCAGCTTCGGCCCGTATCCGTATGGCATCACGAACGGCTGGGCGTTCATCAGCCCGCTGAACGCCTATTCGACGAAGGCCGACCAGCGTGTGCCGGACTACTATCTCCGTGCGCCCAAGGCGTTCGACGATGGCGGTCGCCACATCAATGCGAATGAATACTACGGCGAAATCGTCACTGACCATGACTTCATGGAAAGCTGGTGGGAGAACAGCTTCCCGCTCGCCTACGTAAACTCGCACGTCTACGACCCTGACAAGGATGTGGATGGCGATGGCTGGGACAACTGGAGCGAGAATCGCGCGGCAACATGGTACGGCACGCTGCTCTCCGACCTGATCACGAAGTATCTCTCTGACGACGTGTCGCTCAAGAACTACCCGCAGCCGGCGATCGGCATCAGGTTCACTTATCCTGAGGGCAACATCCAGGACATCTCCGGGAAGTCGGTCGTTGTCAGGACAATGACCGCTGGCCGTGCAAGGACAGATGCAACGTTTACCATTGTGGCTCCAGAGGCGGCTGAGGTCGGCATGGCTGTATACACCGTAGGGGCATTTATTGATAATAGCACGCCAATACAAGGCTTCTTGCAACCGGGCAATGTGGTTCCAACCTCTTGCTATGTTTACGGCTTGCATCTTTCAAAGGAAGGCGTCAGTTATTGGGGCATTCCGAGATCGATTTATAGGGAGGATGTCCAGTGGCGTGATGGCATAAGGGCGCCAAGTTCCTCTGGCACGTATATAGCTACGACAACATTGACCAGAGCCGATGGGACAGCTGTGGATTGCTGGTATTTCAGAGGAACTTTCCCAGATTATGTCGCAGACGTTCGTTCCTATGGGCGGGATAATGTTATCCTTGATAATCCAGCACTTGACTTTGAAATTGTTGGACGTGCGGTCAGCCGCGACGACGGGCGCATCGGAGACATAATAATTTCGAGCGCTCAGACCACCGATCAAAGCGTGTTTGGCAGCATCAATTTCATAACGGGTGAGTTCACTCTGAATCCGGCGCAGCTTGAGACGGCCGGACTTGAACCTGACGGAATGTTGGTGAAGTTCGAATACACTTATTCGATCAGCACCGAGTGGCCGCAAACGCTGTGGCTCAACAATCCTTCGTCCGGTCGCGTCAGACAGGGTCTCAACACCATTGAGGCGTGGATTGACCTCAATCTTGACGGAGTTTACACGCCTGGCGAGCCATACGGTGTCGTGCGCAATGTCAACGTTGGCTGGCACAAGACGGCCGAGACGGTAATTGAACTAAAGGACACCTCGACTGTAATTCCGCGTTATCTGCTTGCCGACGGCTCGAGCGACCGCGCGGTGGTCAAGGGCATCTCCAGCGGTGTGCTGCCCGCCGAGGCTGCCGCGGGCGGCGAAGGCGGCGGAGCCTCAATCGCTGCGGCCGGTCTGACGGCCGACGTCCTCGTACGTCGTGTAAGTCTGAACGGCCAGCCGAGGGTCGGCGACAAGACGGTGCCAGAGCGCGTGCTCGTCTCGAAGACGATTGTCCTGGATGACCGCGCCTATCTGACGGAGGCCGACGTCCTCTCGGATGACAAGTTTGATCTCGACTGGAAGTGGCTCGCCAAGGACGCCGAGAAGCTCGGAATCACGGGTGTTGACCTCAAGACTGCCGAGTACGAGATATCCTCCGTCGCCACGTTGCCCGACGGCAGTTCGACGAACCTCGCGCTGTCGACGTTCGTAAACACGTTCAACGCGCAGCGCGTCAAGCCGGCGCCCGTGTCGCCGACGCTTGTATCGCCCGTCTACAGCGCGGCGCCGACTTTCACGTTCACGTCGCCCGACGACACGATGACGGCGTTCCGCCTGCAGGTTTCGACGTCTACGAACGCGGCCGACGTCGTCTACGACTCCGGCATCCGTACTCTGCCAGGCCGTGTCCCGACTGCGGTCGGTACCATCGGCTGCACGTTCACGCCGCAGCTGTATGTGAACGACTCCGTCGCGACGAACGGCGCCCCCGTCTTCGTGGACGGCAGCAACTATTTCTGGCGCGTGACGCTGATGAACGCCAAGTACAACTCGCCTGACGCGGGCTGGGGCGAATGGGCCGAGTTCCAGATGGACGTCGCGAACGAGAACCGCTACCCGAAGCTGCCTACTGGCTACGGCAAGTGTGGCGCAGTTGTCCGCTACTTCGGCCCGGGCGAGGCGCCAGAGGGACAGGTCGTCGTCGAAGTCCATAAGTCGGCCGACTTCGCCGGTCAGCCGCTCGCGCAGCTGCGCGCCGACGTGTCGCAGCTCGACGACATCGACGACATCGACACGGTCAACGCGGCGTTCATGGGCATCGAGCCCGGCGCCGTCTACCTGATGGCCTATATCGACGCGAACAACAACGGTCGCCGTGACGTGAACGAGTCGTGGGGCTATGCCAACTACATCGGCACCGCCCATCTGTCGATCTACACCCCGCGTGACGTAACGGTGACCGACGAGCTCTACCTGACTGGCGAGCCGCCGAAGGTCGTGATCTTCATCGAGGACACCGACATCAACCGCAACGAGATTCCCGACTGCCTTGAAGACGCGGACGTTAGCTCGTCCTCTGCCGCCTCCGGCGACACGGACCGCGACGGCCTTCTCGACGAGGAAGAGCCGAGCTACGCCACCGAGTCGACAATCTGGGATACCGACGGCGACGGCATGCCCGACGGATGGGAAGTCAAGTTCGCCGACCTCGACCCGAACTTCAACGACGCAGTCGAGGCGGCAGAAGGCGACGTGATGGCCTTTGTCAAGCAGGACTGCACGATCGTGACGGTTAGGAACACCGACGGCTCCGATGCCGTCAACTACATCCTGAAGGAAGGCCAGTTGCCGCCTGTCAGGGGAGACTCCATCGACGGGTACTCGCTCTACGTTCCGTACGACTACCCCGTCGTCACGAGCAACGGCGTCGAGAGCTGCTACGGACGCGGCGCCGAGGTGCAGCTCAAGGCGGCGGCCGGCACGACGAACCGCGTCATCGACGTCTCGTCTGGCAAGGTCGTGCTTGTCCACTGGCAGGTGTACGACGAGTTCGGCTTCAATCCTCGGACGGCGAACCCAGTCGCCTTCGCCAACGGAACCGCCGTCAACACCAAGGAGTTCACGGCGCTCGACAAGTATCTGGTCATCCGCTACCTCGAGGCGCTTGGGCTTTGTAGCGAGGACGAGGTCAATGTCAAGGGCCAGTGGGCGCAGTATTCGCTCAGGCCGTTCGACAGCGACAACGATCTCGACGGCATTGCGGACGGCTGGGAGCTCTACGTGATGTTCGGCCATGGCGGCGCTCAGGAACTTTCGATGGAGCCGAGCCCGAAGGTCATCAGCCCGTGGGTCTTCGACGACAGGTCGATGGATCACGACGGCGACAAGCTCGCGGACGTCCATGAGTACGACCGCGGCAACTACCCGACCGATCCCTGGGACGTGGACA
>CACWJS010000174.1 GCA_902761275.1 uncultured bacterium
TGATGGACGCCTTGCGGCCGCCCTTGATGCCAAACGTCATCACGCCACACGGCGAATTGCCGTTGAACTGCTTTTTGACGAGCTTGTTGTACTTCGAGCCGGGAAGCCCGGCGAAATTGACCCACGCGACCTTCTTCTGGGTCTTGAGCCACTTGGCGATCTTGAGTGCCGATTCCGCGTGGCGGCGTATCCTGAGGTGCAGCGACTCGAGGCCGAGGTTCAGGAGAAACGCGTTGAACGGCGAGGGAATCGAACCGAAGTCACGCATCAAGTGTGCGGTGCACTTCACAATGTAGGCCATCTTGCCGAACGCCTTGACGTAGCTGAGACCGTGGTAAGAGGCATCTGGCTCGACGAGGCCTGGGAACTTGTCGGCGTGCTTCGACCAGTCGAAGTTGCCGGAGTCAACGATGCAGCCGCCAACCTGCGAGGAATGGCCGTCCATGTACTTCGTCGTCGCGTGGGTGACGATATCGCAGCCGAATTCGAACGGACGGCAGAGAATCGGCGTCGGGAACGTGTTGTCGACAATCAGCGGCACGCCGTTCTTGTGCGCGGCGCACGCGAACTTTGCGATGTCGAGTACGCAGCCCGACGGGTTCGCGACCGTCTCACCGAAGACGCACTTCGTGTTCGGGCGGAACGCGGCCTGGATTTCCTTCTCGCTCGCGTCTGGATCGACAAAAGTGAACTCGATGCCGAGCTTCTTGAGCGACACGGCGAAGAGATTGAACGTGCCGCCGTAGATCTGCGCGGAGGAAACGACATGATCGCCCGCATTGCAGAGATTGAGGACCGCGAACGTAGAGGCCGCCTGTCCGGAGCTCGTCAGAATCGCCGCAACGCCACCCTCGAGCGCGGCGATCTTCTTCGCCACCGCGTCGTTCGTCGGATTCGCGAGTCGAGTGTAGAAATATCCTGACGCTTTCAGGTCAAACAAGTCAGCCATGTGCTGCGTCGTGTCGTACTTGAACGTCGTAGACGAATACACAGGAACCTGGCGCGGCTCGCCACACTTAGGATACCATCCGCCCTGAACGCATAGTGTGTCAATCTTCACTTTTCTTGTCCTTTCGATGTGAAGTGTAAATTATACCAAAAATACGGCGTCCGTTGTTGGATATCAGAGGCGACAAGCGAAGTCGTCGTAACCGAACTTGCGGACAAGCTCTTCGCTTCCATCCACATGGCGCACGACTATGTCGGGCAGGTTTACGCCATTGAAGGTGTTGTTCTTGACCATCGTGTATATCGCCATGTCGCCAAAGACAACCGTGTCGCCTTCGCACAGCTTGTGCTTGAACGAATAGACGCCTATCTCGTCACCCGCAAGGCACGTCGGCCCGCCGAAACGGTAGAGATAGGTGCCTGGCCTGCCCGCCGTAGCCTTGGCAAAGGCGGGCGCTTCCTGCGAATCTCTGTAGATAACCCCACCGACGACTGGAGGGGTGTAGGGCATTTCAATAACGTCCGGCATGTGGCACGCGGCGCTCGTGTCGAGAATCGCGTTGGAAATGCCGTCCGCGCCCTTCGGCTGGATTTCGAGGACGCGCGACTCGAGCGTTCCCGCATTGAGCGCAATCGCCTCGCCAGGTTCAAGGTAAACGACAAGGTGCGGATGACGCGCCTTGAAATCATTCAGCAACGCAACAAGCCCCTCGACATCATAACCCTCGCGCGTGATGTGATGTCCACCGCCGAAGTTCACCCACTTCATCTGCGGGAGGAATTCACCGAACTTCTCCTCGAAACCGGCAAGGACTTTCTTAAGTTCGCCAAGCCCCTGCTCGCAAAGGCAATGGAGATGAAGACCATCAAGAGTTGAAAGTTGAAAGTCGCAAGTTGAGACCGAGGCTTTTAAGTCGACAAGTTTGGTGCCGAGGCGTGACGAGGGGCGGCAGGGGTCGTAGGCGGGCGTTGTCGCGACAGAGACTTCAGGATTTACCCTGAGCCCAACAGAGACGCCGCGCTTGCGTGCCATCTCTCCATAGAGCGCGACCTGCCGCGGCGAATTGAAGACGATGTGGTCGACGAGCCCCAAGAGCTCATCCATCTCCTCAGGGATAAACGCCGGCGCGAAGACATGCGTCTCTCCGCCGAAGTTGTCGTGCCCGTGCTTCGCCTCGAAAAGCGAACTCGCCGTAGTGCCCGCGAGATACTTCGCGCACAGCGGATAGACGGCTGTGCACGAAAACGCTTTCTGCGCAAGGAGGATGCGAACGCCTGCACGCTCGGAGACGCTTTTAAGAATCTCCAAGTTGCGCACAAGCGCCGCTTCATCAATGATGTATCGTGGCGTATTCACTTAACCAACCGTGCAAACAGAAATAAAATGGCTACAACAAGTCCAATCAGCAGAATGCGAACTATCAAAGACAGAATTCCAAGGATTCCGCCAAGGCATTTACCCCACAATTCTGTAATGTTAGTGTTCTCCAATGTTAATCCACCTTGACGGGGTCGAACGTCTCCTGCCACGGAAGGCCCTGAACGTTGAGCTCGGCCATGAACGGATCGGGATCGAACTCCTCGCATGTGTGGACGCCCTTAGTCGTCCACTTGCCTTCGAGGAACATCTTTGCGCCGATCATCGCGGGAACGCCCGTCGTGTAGCTAATCGCCTGCGAGCCGACCTCGGCGTAGCACTCCTGGTGGTCGCAGACGTTGTACACATAGTAATCGACCGGCTTGCCGTCCTTCTCGCCGTGGAAAATGCAACCGATGTTCGTCTTGCCCTTTGTGCGGGGGCCGAGAGACGCGGGGTCGGGAAGAAGCGCCTTCAAGAACTCGATAGGAATGATCTTCTGACCCTTGAAGTCAATCGGGTCGATGCGCGTAAGCCCCACATTCTCAAGACACTTGAGGTGCGTCAAGTAGCTCTGGCCGAAAGTCATGAAGAAGCGGATTCGCTTGATGCCCTTCAGGTTGCAGCCCAAGGATTCGAGTTCCTCGTGGTGGAGCAGGTACATGTCCTTCTTGCCGACCTGGTCAAAGACATACTCGCGCTTGATCGCCATCGGTGCAGTCTCGACCCAATAGCCCTTGTCAAACGCCTTGCGGAAGTTGAAAGGTTGAAGAGTTGAAGAGTTGAAGAGTTTTTCATCTTCATCAGACTTTTCAACTTTGGAACATTTCAACCTTTCAACTTCTGAATCTGCAACCCAATATGAACCTTTGGCCGCCACTTCTCGGATGTTGATCTCGGGGTTGAAGTTCGTCGCAAACGGATAGCCGTGGTCACCGCCGTTGCAGTCGAGGATGTCAAGAGTCTCGATCGTGTCGAAGTAGTGCTTCTGGGCGTAGGCCGAGAACACCTGCGTTACGCCGGGGTCAAAGCCGCAGCCAAGGATCGCCATAAGTCCCGCCTTCTCAAACTTCTCGCGGTACGCCCACTGCCAGGAATACTCGAAGTGCGCCTCGTCCGGCGGCTCGTAGTTGGCGGTGTCCAAGTAGCTTACACCAGCCGCGAGACACGCGTCCATGATAGCGAGATCCTGGTAAGGAAGCGCGATGTTCATCACGAGGTCGGGCTTAAACTCCTTGATGAGAGCGGTTAGGCGCGGCACATCCATCGCGTCGATCTGCGCAGTCGTGATCTTCGCAGGAGACTTGGCCGCCTTTGCCCACGCGCCCTTCCCCTCGGCCGCGCGACGGTCAACGTCTGCCTTGATGGCGTCGCAGCGCGACTGCGTGCGCGAGGCGATCAGAATTTCGCCGAACACGTCAGGGTTCTGGGCCATCTTCGCGGCCGCAACTCCGGCAACTCCGCCAGCGCCAATGAGCATCACTCTCTTCGCCATCTTTGAATCTCCTTTCAGGTTTCAGCTGTGAACATAGTATACCATATTTACACCCCAACGAGGACAAGCCACAATTCGTTTGTCAGCGAAGCGAAGATAGAGGCCGGAGTTTGCGGCGGAGCGAAGGTCCGAGCGAGCGGATACGGCGTATTCGCCGAGGTTCCGCGAGGAGGAGCCTTCGGCC
>CACWJS010000175.1 GCA_902761275.1 uncultured bacterium
CTTCTTGACGTCGACGAGGAAGAGGTGGTTGTCAGTGCCGCCGGAAACGATGCGGTAGCCGCGATCCTGGACGGTCTTGCACATCACCTGGCAGTTCTTGACGACCTGCTGGGCATAGCCCTTCTTCGCCTCGCTCATCCACTCGCGGAAGACGACGGCCTTCGCGGCGATGATGTTCTCCAAGGGGCCGCCCTGCATGCCGGGGAACACCGCCGAGTCGAGCGCCTTAGTCCACTTCTCCTTGCAGAGCACCATGCCGCCACGCGGACCGCCGAGCGTCTTGTGCGTCGTCGTCGTGACGAAGTCGGCGTAGGGAACAGGCGAGGGATGCGCACCGCCGGCGACGAGGCCGGCGATGTGCGCCATGTCGACCATCATGATGCAGCCGACCTTGTCGCAGATCTCGCGGATGCGCTTGAAGTCGATCGTGCGAGGATAGGCCGAAGCGCCGGTCAGGAGAATCTTGGGCTTGATCTCAAGCGCCTGTTTCTCCATCGCGTCGTAGTCGAGCATCTCCGTCTTCGGGTCGACGGTGTAGGGAACGATGTTGTAGATCTTGCCCGAGAAGTTGACGGGCGAGCCGTGCGACAGGTGGCCGCCCTGGTCGAGCGACATCGACATGATCGTGTCGCCGGGCTTGATCGTCGCGAAGTAGACGGCCATATTCGCGGCAGAGCCGCAGTGGGGCTGGACATTCGCGTGCTCGGCGCCGAAAAGCTCGCACGCGCGCTTCCTCGCAAGCTCCTCAGCCGCATCGACGGGGAGGCAGCCAGAGTACCAGCGCTTCCCCGGATAGCCCTCGGCGTACTTGTTCATGAGAACAGACCCAGCCGCCTCGCGGCACGCGCGGGAAGAGGTGTTCTCAGACGCAATCAAGTTGATCTCGGCGTCCTCCTGCTTGGTCTGCGCCTCGATCGCGGCATAGACCTCGGGATCGTCGTGCATGAGCCCCGAGCAGTCGGAAAGACGCTCGGCACGCTCGAGCTTCCAGCGGCGGCGAGCGTGACGCTCGCTCTCGTCGACTGGAGTCGCAATGAACGCCTTTGCGATTTCTACGGCATAGGCGGGAGAGACGACGTCTGCGCCGAGGCAGAGCACGTTCGCGCCGTTGTGCTGGCGTGTGATCGTCGCCGCGTCGGTCGTCGCGCAGACAGCGGCACGGACGTTCTGGAAGCGGTTTGCGGCCATCGACATTCCGATGCCTGAGCGGCACACGAGTATGCCAAAGTCGGCCTCGCCCTTCGCAACGGCCTTCGCGACCGCCGCCGCGTAGTCGGGATAGTCGCAGCTCGTCTTGTCTGCAGGACCCATGTCAATCATCTTCGCCGCGCCCGCAAGAGCGCCTACGAGGGCGGCCTTTAGCTCGACGCCGCCATGGTCGGAACCAATCGCAATGTTCATCGTGTTTTCCTTAGGTGTGACGACCCGCCTTGGCGCTGTTTTTAGACACGCAGGAACGCGTATCACCGCCGACAGCGGTCGTATGGGAGATATTATACCAAAAATAGCGGCAGAAATGCCGTCAGTCTTCGTCTGAAGCGGCGGGATCCTTGAGCTTTACGCCAATATCCTTGAGGCGAAAGGCAGCCAACCCCCCAGCAGGCCCATTCCCCGAAGTCTTTTCCATGCGAACATTTTTCCAGTATTTCGCAACTATCGGATTTTCAGGACTTCTTCCTGCTGAAGCGGATTGACCTTCGCGAGCTTGCTCCACCCAGGATTGGACGCATAGGACTTCGCGACCTTTCCGTTGACAACAAGCTGTATGATGCACCCTGTCACCCGAGTTCCGGACGTGGTAGTCTTGGTGCTCGTCGACGAATTCCTGCCACGGCCACCGCCGCGATTGCCTGTCGTGATAGTCGTGTGCACGAGTTTCGCCTCTGGAGACGAGATTTCCGTCTTGAAGTTGCCCTTCTCGTCGAGCGAAACGTCAACCGAACTTTCCTGGAGCATTGTGGGCGATCCGTCGGTCAGCCCGATGAAATAGCATTTGAGCTTCACCGCGTCTTCCGCCGGAAGATTCTTGCCGCGCAGCGAAACGGAAACCGGCCACGAAACGATGCTCGTAACCGTCTTCGTCTTCGACCCCTTGCCCGACTTTCCGCCGCCATTTATCGTCTTCTGCGTAGTCGACGAATTGCCAACGCGCATGGAGCATGTGTAGGGCTCCGCAGCGACTCCCGAAAGGACTGCGAACGCAACTGCGGCGACTATACTGATTCGTTTCATTTTGCTGAAATCAGAAGAACCACTTCGCCACGGCGAGAAGACCCTGCTTCCACGGAACGCGGTGCGAAACGCCCGACTTGCCCTGGAACTCGGAGAGGTGCTCGACATACCAGTCGTAGTTGCGGATAAGCGCCTGCTTGTTGGAGTGCTGGGGCTTGAAGTCGAGTATCTTCTCGGCCTTCTCGATCGAGACGAACGAGTCGGTGGAAGCCGTCTCATAGACCCACGGATAGAGCGGCGAAAGGTGGAGTTTCTCGAGGATGCGAAGGATGAAGACGATTGGCTTCACGGGGGTGCCGCGGATCTTCTTCCCGTGCCCCGCGTGATCGAGGACCGCCTGGTAGTCCTCCTTCATCGTCGTGAACTCCTTCGCGCCGATGTTGAACTCGGTCGCGACCTTGTCCTTCGGATAAGTCATCGCGTTCCAGATCGCATGGTCGAGGTCGTCGACATCCATCAGCTGGTAGCGGTTGTTGCCACTGCCGATCATCGGGAAGCCGTGGCCGGTGTACGCCCAGTCGTAGAAGAGCGCGAAAACGCCAAGGCGCTCGGGACCGATGAAACTCTTCGGGCGGATGATCGAAACGCAGTAGCCTTCCTTGATCGCCGCGCGGCAGATTTCCTCTGCATCGATCTTGGCCTGCCCGTAGGGGCCAACGCCGATCAACGGATCGGTCTCGTAGATCGGATGCTTCTTAGGAACGCCGTAGACGGCGGTAGAGGAAATCTGCACCATCCTGTCACAGCCGAACTTGCGGCACGCGGCAAGGACGTTGCGGCAGCCGTCAACCTCGGTCGTGAAGATGTCCTTCTCGGAGTAGAGCGGAAGCGCCGCGGCACAGTGAACTACGATATCGCAGCCCTCGACACACTTCTCGACCGCGGGAACGTCGCGCACGTCGCCAAGAGTGAACTTGAGCCACGGCTCGGACTTCTCGGGATAGTCGAAGTCGGCTATGTCGAGAACACGGATTTCCTCCACGCCCTTAGTGCGGAGAAAACGAATGAGGTTGATGCCGAGAAAGCCCGAGCCGCCTGTGACGAGGACCTTCATCGTGCACCTCACTTCGCTTCAGGAGCGGCAGGAGCCGGCGCCGCAGGAGCTGGCTCGGGAGCAGCCACAGGGGCAGCCGGAGCAGGTGTCGCAGGCGCCTCAGGCGCAGCAGGCACTTCGGGAACGGCCGGGAGCTCGGGAGCCGCAGGAAGCGCAGGCGCGGTCTCGGCCGCGGGCTCCGCCTCACGCGCCATCAGGCTGCGGGAGTGGACGGTCGAGGTAAGACGCGCGAGAACGAGCGTGTTGAGAAGGAAGATCGCGCCGAGAATCGCAGTAGTGCGGATAAGGACGTTGCCTGCGTCAGCGCCAAGAGACGCCTCGAGCATTCCGCCGCCGAACGCGCCGCCGAGGCCGCCTTCTTTCGGCTTCTGAAGCATGACGACCATCGCCAGAAGAATGCAGACAAGAACTTCTACCACATAGAGAAACCCGATGAGAATAGGCATTTTGCTTTCCTTTCGTTAATGAGGTAATATTATACCTCATTTTTGGGCTTCTCGTCAATGGCGGGCAGTCTGTAGCCAAGCGGCTCGCCTGCGACCCCGAATCCGTTGCGCGGCGATACCTTTATCAGCAGGTCGCCCTTCGACTCAAGAAGATCGGCATCGACGGTAGCCCTCGGCGAACGCGAACTTCCTGTCTATTCCGCCAGCCTTGCCGGAGATCTCCACGGCATAGTCGATCACCCTGCCGCAACCCTGGCGGTTCGCGACGGGGATGGTCACTTCGAGGACACGTCGATCCTCTGACTTAACTCCCCAGCCACCTCGGTTCTTGCCGGTCGTAATGCGGGCGGCAAGTTCTGCACCGACAGGGAACTGCGGCGGGACACTACCCTCGACGCGCGCTTCAAACGAGAACTGCATCGGATCCTTCGCCGGAAGCGGAACGACCCAGTCCTCGGCAAGCTGGCTCATGCTCTCGAAATCGCGACGCTCAAACACAATGCAGTCGTCGTAGACACGGGCGAGGAGCCCTTGATGTCCATCCCTTGTATACAGACGGCGCATGATCTTCTTGGCGTTGTCCGCAGACTCATTTTCGCCGGTGTTGTCGTTCTCGCGCCAATAGGGATGGAGGTCGGCGCATTCACCGCCTGTATAGCTGAGCGAACTCGCGTCAATGGCGGTGAACGTACCCTGCCAGATTGCGCGCTCGAGCGTTAGCGACGCATGTGAATGACCAGTTATCGCGATCGCATTGCGGTATTGCGACAGCGTCTTGGTCAAGCGACCGTCGTCACGCCCCCAAAGAAGCGGTCCATGGCACGTATTCTTCGGCGGCGGATGCTGGAGATAGAAGAACGGCTTTGAGGGGTCTATAGTATTGCCATTCTCCTTGAACCAGTCGGGCGTCTGCGGAACGCCCACCTCCTCGCGCAACCTGCACTTGTCTGCGATCCAATGGGCGCCGACGAACGTGTAGCCCTTCACCTCCTTGCGCCATATCGGGGCATACTCCTCCCCGAACGCCTTCTTCCATGCGGCAGCGAGGTCGGCGTGGATCGTGTGCGGGGCATAGTCGTCGCCAAACATATTTTTTCCGGCGTTGCCGTATTTGAAGCCCTCCCAGTCGTGGTTGCCGTAGACAAACAACCGCTCGACATGTCGCCCATCTGGGGCCTTGTCGTCTGGGAACACAGAGCGCCACACCCTCCCGACTTCCTCGAGCTCCTCGACAAAGCCACAATCCGCAAGATCGCCGCTTATAGTTACGCCGTCCACTCCCTGGTCGCGGAACCACTCCAAGGTCTTGCGGAACATCTCCGCACCAGCGAACGTGTCCTTGCCGTCCTTGCGATCGAGGCGGATGTGGATG
>CACWJS010000176.1 GCA_902761275.1 uncultured bacterium
TCGGGAATTGCCAGCAGTTCAAGGAAGAGCTGCAGTCAGATCACGCCATGTCGCTGCGGATGGTCGTGGATGTACCTTCAAACTGAATCACCATGGTTTGCCTTCTCGCCTTGCGCTTAAAAATGTGGGAAAAAGAAAAACCGCCTTGCGGCGGCTTAAGATGGTGCTCGGGGCGGGACTCGAACCCGCAAGGAGTTACCCACATGCACCTCAAGCATGCGTGTCTGCCAATTTCACCACCCGAGCAGTGAAACGAAGGATAGTATACGCTTTCTGCGGTCAGAAATCAAGGGGGTAAATGTGGAAAAATAAAGAAGGCGCATCCTGTGCGGATGCGCCCCTTTTTCGGCTCATAAGCCAGGCATTACATCATGCCGTCCATGCCGCCGGGCGCGCCGTGGCCGCCGCAGCCGCAGGAATCCTTCTTCTCGGGGATGTCGGTGACCATGCAGTCGGTCGTGAGCAGGAGCCCCGCGATGGACGCAGCGTTCTGCAGAGCCGAGCGCGTGACCTTCGCCGGATCGACGATGCCGGCCTTGAGCATGTCGGCGTATTCGCCAGTGCGGACATTGTAGCCGTTCGTGCCAGTCGCCTTCTTGACGTTTGCGATGACGAGCGCGGCTTCCTGACCTGCGTTGTTGACGAGCTTGCGGAGAGGCGCCTCGATCGCGCGGGCGATGATGCTCGCGCCAACGGCTTCGTCGCCGTCGAGCTTGAGCGCCTCGATCGCCTTCTGGGCGCGGAGATACGCAACGCCGCCACCGGCGACGATGCCTTCCTCGACTGCCGCGCGGGTCGCGTGGAGAGCATCGTCGACGCGGTCCTTCTTCTCCTTCATCGCGGCCGAGACGCTCCTGGAGCTTCTCGCGGTCGTAGTCGGAAGTCGTCTCCTCGATCTGGCGCTTGAGCTGCTCGACGCGGGCCTTGATGTCGGCGGACTTGCCGAGACCCTCGACGACCGTCGTGTTGTCCTTGTCGACGACGACCTTCTTCGCGCGGCCGAGCATGTCGATCGTGACGTTCTCGAGCTTGATGCCGATGTCCTCGCTGATGAGCTTGCCGCCGGTGAGGATCGCGATGTCCTCGAGGATCGCCTTCCTGCGGTCACCAAAGCCAGGGGCCTTGACGGCGCAGACGGAGAACGTGCCGCGCAGCTTGTTCACGACGAGCGTCGCGAGCGCCTCGCCTTCGACGTCCTCGGCGATGATCATGAGCGGACGGCCGGACTTCGCGACCTGCTGGAGGAGCGGAAGCATGTCCTGAAGGCCCGAGATCTTCTTCTCGAAGAGGAGGATGAACGGATCCTCGAGCTCGCACTCCATCGCATCGGGGTTCGTCACGAAGTACGGCGAGAGGTAGCCCTTGTCGAACTGCATGCCCTCGACGACGTCAAGGGAGCTCTCGAGGGTCTTCGCCTCCTCGACCGTGATCGTGCCTTCCTTGCCGACCTTGTCCATCGCCTCGGAGATCATCTTGCCGATCTCCTCGTCGCCGTTGGCGGAAAGCGTCGCGACCTGCGCGATCTCGTCGGCGGTCTTGACCTTCTTCGACTGCTTGGCGATCGCGTCGACGACGGCGGCAGTCGCCTTGTCGATGCCGAGCTTCAGCGCCATCGCGTTTGCGCCGGCGGTGAGGTTCTTGAGCCCTTCGCGGTAGATCGACTCGGCGAGCAGCGTCGCCGTCGTCGTGCCGTCGCCTGCGACGTCGTTCGTCTTCGAGGCGACTTCCTTCACCATCTGGGCGCCCATGTTCTCGAAGGGATCGGGAAGCTCGATCTCCTTGGCGACCGTCACGCCGTCCTTGGTGATCTGCGGCGAGCCGAACTTCTTGTCGAGAATGACGTTGCGGCCGGACGGGCCGAGGGTCGAGGTGACGGCGTTCGAGAGCTTCTCGACGCCTGCGAGTATCTTCTGACGCGCTTCGGCGTCGAACTTGATTTGCTTAGCCATTTTATTAGTCTCCAATTCCTTTTGTTGGGGTCCGGGGAAGACTGGTCTTCCCCGTCCGTTCCATTACTTCTCGAGGACTCCCAGGAGATCCTCTTCCCTGACGAGCTGCAGCTTCTTGCCGTCGAGCTTGACTTCGGTGCCGCCGTACTTCGGGAGCAGAACGGTGTCGCCCTTCTTGACGTCGAACTTGATCTCTTTGCCGTCCTTGTCGAGCTTCTTGCCGACGGCGAGAACCTTGCCCTGCATGGGCTTCTCCTTCGCGGAGTCGGGGATGTAGATCCCGCCGACGGTCTGTTCCTTTTCCTCGATCGGCTCAACGAGAACGCGATCGCCCAATGGTCTGATGTTCATTTTGTGTTTTCCTTTCTTTCCAAATTATTTCATCGTGAAGTCTGCGTCGACGACATCGTCTCCGCCCTTCTCCTTCTTGGGCTCGTCCTGAGGGGGCGGCGTGCCAGCTCCCGGAGGCGGAGTGCCGGCGCCGGGCTGCTGCGCGGAAGAGTACATCTCCTGCGCGACGGGCTCCATCGCCTTCATGAGCGCCTCCTGCTTCGACTTGATCTCGTCGATCGGGGCGGGCGGCTGCTTCGCGAGAGCGTCCTTGAGTTCCTTGAGCGCGGATTCGACCGGCGCCTTCTTGTCGGCGGAGATCTTGTCGCCCGCATCCTTCAGAGTCTTCTCGACCTGGAACGCGAGGCCGTCGGCCTTGTTGCGCTCCTCGACCTCGGCGTGGCGCTTCTCGTCCTCCGCGGCATGCGCCTCGGCGTCCTTGCGCATCTTCTCGATCTCCTCCTTGGAGAGGCCGCCGGCGGCGGTGATCGTGATCTTCTGCTCCTTGCCGGTGCCCTTGTCCTTCGCGGAGACGTTCAGGATGCCGTTCGCGTCGATGTCGAACGTGACCTCGATCTGCGGAACGCCGCGCGGAGCGGGCGGGATGCCGTCGAGGTTGAAGTTGCCGAGCGCCTTGTTGTCGCGCGCCATCTTGCGGTCGCCCTGGAAGATCGCGATCGTCACGGCCGGCTGGTTGTCCGCAGCCGTCGAGAAGACCTGCGACTTCTTCGTCGGGATCGTGGTGTTGCGCTCGATGAGCGGAGTGAGGACGCCGCCAAGGGTCTCGATGCCGAGCGTGAGCGGCGTCACGTCCAGGAGGAGCACGTCCTTGACCTCGCCCTTCAGGATGCCGCCCTGAATCGCCGCGCCCATCGCAACGACCTCGTCGGGGTTCACGCCCTTGTGGGGCTCCTTGCCGAAGAGCGACTTCGCCTTCTCCTGGAGGAGCGGCATGCGCGTCTGGCCGCCGACGAGAACGACCTCGTCAACGGTCGAGAGCTCGGCGTCGGACATGCACTTGCGGCACGGCTCGGCCGTGCGGTTCACGAGATCCATAGTCAGCGTCTCGAGGATCGGGCGCGTAAGCGTCGCGGTGAGGTGCAACGGGCCAGACTGGTTCATCGTGATGAACGGCAGGTTGATGTCGTAGCTCGTCGCGCTCGAGAGCGCGCACTTCGCCTTCTCGGCCTCCTCTTTCAGGCGCTGCTTCGCCATCGTGTCGGCGAGAAGGTCGACGCCGTTCTCCTTCTTGAAGTTGTCGGCGAGCCAGGTCATAATCGCCTGGTCGAGATCGTCGCCGCCGAGGTGCGTGTCGCCGTTCGTCGCCTTCACCTCGAAGACACCGTCGCCGATGTCGAGGATCGAGATATCGAACGTGCCGCCGCCGAAGTCGTAGACTGCGATCTTCTCGTTCTTCTTCTTGTCGAGGCCATACGCGAGCGAGGCCGCCGTCGGCTCGTTAACGATGCGCTTCACGTCAAGGCCTGCGATGCGGCCGGCGTCCTTCGTCGCCTGGCGCTGCTGGTCGTTGAAGTAGGCCGGGACAGTGATGACGGCCTCAGTGATCTTCTCACCGAGAAACGCCTCGGCGTCTTCCTTCAGCTTGCGGAGCACCATCGCGGAAATCTCCTGCGCGGTGTAAACCTTGCCCGCGACTTCGACCGCCGCGTCGCCGTTCGGCGCCGCAACGACCTTGTAGGGGACCATCTTGATTTCGTCGCCCATCTCGCTGAAGCGGCGGCCGATGAAGCGCTTGATGGAGTAGATCGTCGACTGAGGGTTCGTCACTGCCTGACGCTTCGCGGCCTGGCCGACGAGAATCTCGCCGTTCTTCGTGAATGCGACGATTGAGGGGGTCGTGCGTGCGCCCTCCTTGTTAGGGATGACTGTCGCCTCGCCACCTTCCATGACAGCCATGCAGCTGTTCGTCGTTCCAAGGTCAATTCCAAGTACTTTTGCCATAATCTTCTTCTCAACTTTCTTTCGCCCACCATGGGCGACGCAAGATTTAAGCAAAGACCGTGCCAAACGGCTCGAAATTGCCCAAAACCCCAATTTTCGAGGAAAATACGCTGTGACACATGACACACCTGCGACATTAGTTGTGACAATTTGTCGCAACTTTGCTGGCTTTATGTGTGAGTGCTTCACGCTGGATTTAGCTAATTAGTGATGTTCAATGCCGATTTGCCTTACAGCGTGCGGTCACGGTCGGGGCAACCGTGCTCGCCCTTTGAGGCGGGCGCCTTGCCCGTCCTTCGACCCGCTCGCCGTATACATATACGGCTTCGGGGTCGTCCTCCCGCGCGCTGCATCCACCGTCCGCTGCGCGATACTTCGTCGGCGGGATACCGCCTCCTTGTCTCGCGCGCGTCCTGTGGCGCATCACGCGAACTGTCGTCGCGCCGTTCCCCTGCGCATGTTCCTCACACATGCGCCGTTAGCCCGACCTTCCGCTGTGGCGCGTTTTTCTTCGTAGCATCCGCGCTCACCGACTTATTGTCGGCTCGCTTAACTAATTACGAGTAAACCGCGCAAACAGGCGTTTTACAACGGTTCCGCGGGGCCTGTCCCCAACTGCTCACTCAACTTTACTACCATCAAGGTTGGCAACATAGCCGCGATTGCGTCCATACGAATTCTTGCCTGGCTGTTTTTCGCCGTTGAAATTTCCATCGGCACCAACAGTCCACACAATTCCGTGCTCCGCGTTGTATTTCAGCACCGTGCCGTGGTCGAAAGGATCGGTCGGCACGGACGGCAGAAACTCCGGCACGAGCGCGTCAAGTGACTCTGGGCGACGCCCCGTCTTGCGCCTGTACAATTCCGCCGCGACAACGACCTTTGCTGCGGACAGGTCGAATTCTCCGCGAGCCACCTTCATGGCAAAGCCATTCCAAGCCGGCATTACATTTAACACTATCGCTCGCCCGCCACAATTGGGAGCAAGCCTGCCCAACGGGCTTGCCGTGGCCGCATTTATCTCTTTTTCTAAATCCTCCCATGCGCCCGTGTCGTAATCGTGCAAAAGCAACTCCCTGGCTTTTGCGAGAAACCTAGCGTATTGCGCCTTTGTGCGGGCAGGTTGGTATACGTATCGCAGCAAGATTCCGCTCTTTCTGGTACTATAAACCTTGGCCCCAAAGATTCGAAGCGCATCGGTAAACCAATATGCAAATTCGTTATTGACAGCCTGCCGAATACCCGCGCGTCGCGTCGCTGAATCGCTCGCGGAAAGCAGATCTAGCAACCGATGCAGTTCTTCGTCGGACACCTTGCCCGATGCGACAATCTGGGCGGCAAGTTTCGTAGCCATGCCATGTGCACCATCGGCTACAAGCCAGCAGACAAGCGATTCGGCGTCGGCGTGCATTGTGCGATTCAGCGCAAGGAAATCGCGTACGCCATCAACCGCCGCGCCGATTTCGCCACGCGCAATATTCCGTTCGGCCTTTGCATTGTAAAGTCTTATCATCCTGGCGAAGTCTCCAACAGGGAACAGGCAAAATGCTCCTTCGCGCCGCGCCGTCGGATCGTACCACTTCGCACGAAGTGTCGCGTCATGGAATATGGCAAGCGCATCTGCGTTCTCTGCAACAAGCGCGTCGATTTCGTCGGGTGTGAGTTTTTCCCAATCTGATGGCTTACCCCATCGCTTGACGGCATTTGTCGCCGCGACAAACCCGCACCATGCATTGTCTTCATCAGCAGGGATCTCCGAAGTGGTCGTGAACGCCGAAACATCCGGCGGATTGGCGTCTATCGAGTTGATCCCGACATACATTGCTCCGGCGACAACCACAATCACCAACACGCTGCCTATCTTCTTCATTCTCCCAAGTTTTTCTTAATCTTGTAAATCTTGTTAATCCTGTCTAAAACCTTCCCGCGCCATCCCACCCAAACACGCCTTTTACAAGGGTTTCGCGGGACCAGCCTCTTTGGCAGCATCAGTTAGTCGGCGTATCTTATCGCCCGCGCTGCTATCTGGAGTTCGGCCTCGTTGAGACGACAACGCCGCCGCAAGCAGT
>CACWJS010000177.1 GCA_902761275.1 uncultured bacterium
CACTCTTACGCCTGCGACCTTCCGCCTGCCTCACCCGCGACCATCGGCTCGGCTTGGCTCAGAGGCCGGAGAGCCGACTGGCGCACGAGAGCACGTTTGCGGGCCCGGCGTGATTTTGACCGCCGGCGTAAAGGGCGCGCGTGAAGGCGCGCGCGTCAAAATCATGCTGGTGGGGCGCCCGCAAACTGCGGGTCGGGCGAGCAGGTCGGGCGTAGGCCTCTGTATAGCCTTCGGACGCCGCCAACGAGTGAAGCAGTCGCGTGCTTCGTAAGCCATCAATTATGGTATAATATATCATTAACGCGCCGAACAGGCGTCGGAGGAAAGTTTCAGAAAATGGCGGACGTTTCAAAGATAAGGAAGTTCAAGGACGCGGCGGACTATACGCGTAACTTCATTGTGCAGGAAGAGATCGACAAGTATCTCCCCGGCGGCAAGCATTTTATCGACGACGCGCAAATCTGCCGCTGCATCTCGGATATCGCCGAGAAGCCCGCAGACCCCGTGCGCGTCAGGGAAATCATCGCGAAGAGCGAGTCGACTTGCGAGACTCTGCTCCCCGAAGAGACGGCGGTGCTCATGTCCGCCGTCCACGACCCTCAACTCTTCGCCGAGATGTGCGCGGCTGCCGACCGCATAAAGAAGAAAGTCTACGACAACCGCATCGTCGTCTTTGCGCCGCTCTACGTCGCCAACGCCTGCGTAAACGGCTGCCGCTATTGCGGCTTCCGCGAGGGTAACGCCGAGCAGAAGCGCCGCGTCCTCACAATGGACGAGCTCAAGGAGGAAATCGATGTCCTCGCTGGGCGCATCGGCCACAAACGCCTTATCGCCGTCTACGGCGAGCATCCCACGACTTCGACCGAATACATCGCCGAGACGATCGAGACTTGCTACAACCGCCAGGTCAAGGCGCCGAAGACTGGCGCGCCTGTCGGCATCCGCCGCGTCAACGTCAACGCCGCGCCGCTACCCGTCGAGGACTTGCGCGTCCTTAAATCGGTCGGCATCGGCACATTCCAGGTCTTCCAGGAGACTTACAACAGGAAGCTATACGAGTCAATGCACCCGGCGTGGAGCGTGAAGGGCAACTACGACTGGCGCACGACGTGCTTCCATCGCTGCATGGAGGCGGGAGTCGACGATGTCGGGCTTGGTGTCCTGTACGGTCTCTGCGACTGGCGCTACGAACTTCTCGCGACCGTCATGCATGCGTGCGACCTCGAGCGCTGGTTCAACATCGGCCCGCACACGCTCTCGTTCCCGCGCCTCGAACCCGCGAGCGGTACGAAGGTTCCAGAGGAGAGCCCGTGGCTGATCGACGACGACACTTTCGCGAAGATTATCGTCCTCGCGCGACTTTCCGTACCCTACACCGGAATCATCATCACCGCGCGTGAGAGCCCCGCGAGCCGCAACCGCGTCCTTGGCTACGGCATGACGCAGCTCGACTGCTCCAGCAATATCGCGATCAAGGGCTACAGCGACTTCGAGAACGAGGCGCACCAGGAGAAGGACCGCCAGCAGTTCATGCTTGGCGACACTCGCTCCCTCGACGAGATGGTTCGCTACCTCGCCTCGCGCGGCACGATCACGAGCTTCTGCACGGCTGGCTACCGCTGCGGCAGGACGGGCGGTTGCATCATGGACGCCCTCAAGACCGGGCGCGAGGGGAAGTTCTGCAAGATCAACGCGGTGCTCACTTTCCGCGAGTGGCTTGATGACTTCGCATCGGACGAGACGCGCAAGATTGGCGACGCGCTCATCGAGAAGGAGCTCGAGGGCATCAAGGAATGGGTGCCTAAGTTCTACCCGTCCGTGATGAAGCAGTACGAGGCCACCTGTCGTGGCGAGCGCGATTTATTCTTCTGAAGACGATTTGCCGCCGTTATTTTTGGTATAATATCACCAATGGCCAAAGTCAAGCTAACGAAAACGGAACTCAAGGCGCAGACGGACGCGCTCAAGCGCTTCCAGCGCTTTCTGCCGATGCTTCAGCTAAAGAAGCAGCAGCTGCAGAGCGAGATTGCCGGTATCATAGCTAAGGCCGATGCCGTGAGCGCCAAAGAACGCGCCGTTCGCGAGGGCTTGGACAAGTGGGTCGGCCTTTTTGCGACCGACGAAGATCTGCTTCCGGGGCTCGTCAGCGTTAAGAGCATCAAAAAGGGCGAGTCCAACATCGCGGGTGTCGCAATACCAACGTTTGAGTCGATAGAGACCGACGTCAAGGAGATCGACGCCTGGGCGACACCAGCGTGGGTCGACGATGCGGTCGAGGTAACGACGCAGATACTCTCCCTCCAGTGCGAACGACAGATATACGAGGAGCAGAGGCGGCTCGTCACTGAGGAGCTTCGCCAGACTTCCCAGCGCGTAAACCTTTTCGAGAAGGTGAAGATTCCACAGTGCAAGGAGGCTATCCGCGTCATCAAGATCGCGCTTGGCGACGAGCAGACTGCCGCCGTCACGCGTGGCAAAATCGCGAAGTCTCGTGCTCCCGAAAGCGAGGTGGCGGCATGATAGTGAAGATGCTCCATCTCGATCTCGTGTGCCTCGCTTCCGAGAAGGAGAAGACGCTGACGCAGCTTCGCGACCTCGGCGCGGTCCATCTCGATCTTTCCTCTGCACAGGGGGCTACCGTAGCGGCGGCGAAGGGCGCGGCGGCAGACGCCGAGAAGGCGGTCCGCTTGATTCTCAAGGCGCGCGGCAAGGAGAAGGACGTAAACATTCACGAACGTTCCGTCGCAGAAATCCTCGCCATCGACGCCGATCGTGAGACGCTGAAGACCGCAAAGGACGAGCTTGAGCGGACGATACGCACATACGAGCCCTACGGCGACTTCGATCCCGAGCTTGCAGCGCAGCTACTGAAGAATGTTGAAGGCCTGCGTGACGTGGTGCCGCTTCCGGAGAAGTTGCCGCCGATGCGCCTTTCGAAGATGCGCGAGAAGCTTGACCGCATTGAAAACCGCATCACCATCGACATTGCGAAAATAGCTGGCAGCGACGAGAGCGTGATTTTGAAGAACTATCCGGCACTTGCCGACAAGATCGCATTCGAGTCTGCAAAGGAGCTCGTAGGCGAGCAGGGCGAGCTCGCGTATGTCTCGGGCTGGATTCCGGAGCCCGCGCGCGGCACATTTGCCGCGGCCGTCCATGAGAATGGCTGGGGTGCGCTCCTGCGCGAGCCAGCCGATGGCGAGATTCCTCCGACGCTCATCGATCCGCCGAAACTATTCCGTCCGGTGACGGCTCTCTTCTCGGGACTTGGCATCGCGCCTGCCTACACGGAGTCTGATGTGTCGGTTCCTTTCTTCTGCTATTTCACCATTTTTTTCGCGATGCTCGTAGGCGACGGCGGCTATGGCGCCTTGATTCTCGCGCTCACGATCTTCGGGTGGTTCAAGACGCGCAATCAGCGGACGCTTGTTGCAAAGAGCTGGCTGACGCTCTTGACCGTCTTCTCGTCTGCGACAGTTCTCTGGGGGCTTCTCTCGAATACCTGGTTCGGCGCGGGGATTCCGTGGTGCGCCGACTGGCCGACAGTGAAGTGGCTCGCCGACCCGAGCTACAAGAACATGATGCTTCTTTGCTTCACAATCGGCGTCTCCCATCTGATGATCGCGCGAATCTGGACTGGAATCACGATCATCAACGACCGTCGCTGCCTCGCGCAGTTCGGCTGGGCCGGGGTCGTCCTCTTTATGTATCTCGTCACGAACTCCATCGTCGGAATATTCTCCGGCATACCGACGTGGGCGTTCTGGATGTTTGGTGTATCCCTTGTCCTCGTCTTCGGCTTCACGCTGAAGGGCGACGAGCTGAAGACTCGCGGCGTGGAGCTCGGCATGT
>CACWJS010000178.1 GCA_902761275.1 uncultured bacterium
CCTTGAAACGGGCGACCGTGTCGCCGTTGTGCGTCTTCGCGAAATCTATGAACTTGTTGTAGTTGGCCTTTGTGGCTGCGCTTATTTGTATCGGCATTGTACCCCCCCTTGTTTTGTCTTAGAAAATTTAAACTTTCAACTTTAAACTTCAAACTTTAAACTCCCCCCTACACTTGCATGATGTGCCCGCCATGGAGATGTCCGTTGGCGTCATGCGGCTCGGGCGATGAGTCTCCGACTTCCGCGAGTTCCCGTCGGACAAGGCGAAGCGCCGTCACGAAGCTGGCGACGGCCCGCTCGAAGGCGGCGTATTCGGCATCGCCCTCGACCATGCGGCAGAGCGTGAACGTGCCGCGCGCGCGGTCGAGTCCGATGGTCGCGCCGTCCGTCCCCGCAAAGAGGTTGTTCAATTCGAGGAGCTTGCCGAAGTCGGCCTCGCGCCCTTCTGCGGACGCGATGTCGGCGTAGATGTAGAGCCTGCCGCCGTCGGACTCGAAGTTCACTTCGTCCCCGTCGAACTTCGCGGCGGCGGTGCTGTGGCCGGAGAGCTCCAGCTCGATTCCGGCGGTCTCGCCGAGTTTCCTAAGCAGTTCCTGATGTGTCATGCGAAAGTCTGTCCTATCTTGAGGTCCTTGATTACGGGTTCATTGCCGAACTCCAGCGTGAACTCCTGAGTTATGATGCACTTGCCGACGTCCTGGCCCTTCGCCATCAGCGTTTTGTCGCCGCAGAGTTTCGACTCCGTCTTGGCGCGGATTTTCGCCGAATTGCCGTCAGGCGCGACGTCAAGCTCGAATGTCATGGCGCCGGTTTGGAAGAGCGGGTAGCCAGTCAAGTTGATGTCGCGGGATGCGAACTTCTCAATGTTTGGGATGTTCGCGATCTCTTCGTCTGCCTGTCCCTGCCTCCATCCGGGTAACGCCAGCTTGTTGGGGAATGCCGTGGTAAGCTCGCCGAATATCTGCTGGTTGAAGACAACCGACACCGCCTTGAGCTTGGCCGGATCGTTGCCGAGCGCCTGCTTGATTTCGCCCACCATCTCCGCAGCGGACTTGATCTGCATCTTCGTGCCGTTCAGGACATACGTGTTGCCGCGCGAAATGTCCGCGCTAAACGTCGAGAAGACTTCCATGCCGCCCACGTTGATGATCTTGGCCTGCTGGGTCAAGCCCTTCAGGGCATCGGTCATGTAGCCGTTCATGCGGCGCTGCAGGACCTGCTCAAGCCCGGCGGAATCCGCCGATCCCGGCGCGATGTCGCGCCAGTTCTTGAGGTCCTCGACGAAGCCCCTCACGATCGCATCCGACTCCATCGCGAAATTCGGACGCCAGTCGAGGCGGTCAACGAGGTTCTTCAGGATCGGCACCGCCTCCTGCGAAAGCCCCTCGGAGTACTTCGTCACCATTCCGCCGCCGATAAGCTTGCGCGCGATGTACCTGTCGGCGTCCTTGAACGCGGCATTCGTGGGGAAGTCCGCCGTCATCGTGCAGAAGAAGGTGTTTGCGATGTTGAGCGTGGCGTCGTCGTCTACGCACTTGTCGTACTTCGCCTGGTTGAACACGAGATTGGGGTTGTGCAAGGTTCTACGGACCTTCTCGTTGTCCGGGTCCGGCTTCCCCACGAGACCGTACTGCTCGAGCGTCATGTAGTCCATCTTCAGCGTGCGCATGTCGTTCATGGCGGCGCTCAGGCTGTCGCCGACCTGCGAGAGCTTGCCCGACTCCGCGAGGCGCGCGAGGGAAGCCGACATCTCCGGCATCTCCTTCGTGAGGAGCGAGGTCGTCATCATCTGCAGGAGCTGCTGCAGGTCGCTGGACTCAATCATCTTCTGCGCCATCTCGGGATACTTAGAGAGTATCTCATGCGAGAACGTCTGCGCAAAAATCCGGAAGTTCTCGGCGATTCCCTTAGCGGCGAGCTTCGTGGCCTGCTCGGGATCGCGGACGCCTGCGAGTGCCTTGAACGCCGCCCTGATGTTGGCGCTTTCGGCGAGAGCCTTAGCGACGGGCACGACGCTCGCGTCCCTCCAGGTGCTGCTCTTCAGCGCATCCATGATGTAGTTCGCGCGGTCCGCGACATCGAACCCCGCCTCGTCGATGGCCTTCAGGATGGCGATCTTGTCGTTCGCGAATTTCGTGATGATGTCGTTCGCCTTGTTCACGTTGGCCACGTAGTCGACCGGCCCCTTCTTCGCCTGGGACACGATGTCGTCGTACAGGAAGCGGAGCTTGCCGGATGCGGACGCAATGGACGACGTGTCGAGGTTGTTGAGGACAAACCCCTTGCCGAGGCCGGTGGAGAACGCAATCGTCGTCGCGGCGAGACTCTTGGCCCCCTCCCGCCCCCTTGCCACGGCGGCAAGCGTCTGCGCCAGCACCTGCGCCTGGCCCTTGACGGAGTCGACGAACTCGGAAAGCGCCGCGAGCGTCGTCGCGCCCTTGAGGACGCCCTTGCCCTGCGCGACCAGCGCCTTCTTGACGTCGGCAATCACATTGGCGTCGGTAACGCCGCTCTCTGCGATTGCGGCGTCGATCTCCGTGTTGACGGCCGCCGCGAACCTCATTTCGCTGGTCAACGGGTTCTCGGCCGTCGGCTGGATGACGACGAGAAGGGATGAGACGAACGTGCTGGCGCCGGTGTTGGCCGTCCTGGACATCTCCACGGAGACGTCGTCGCCGAGCTGGGCCTTGGCGTTCCTGATCTTCTGCATAAGATCCGGCTTGCCGGAAAGCGCGATGTCCTCGGCAAGAGTCGTCAGCCCGGTGAACTCTTCGGCGCCGAGCTTTTTGAACGCCTGGTCCCCCAGAACCGAACGCATTGTCTCGCGCAGCTCCCGGTTGAGGTCGGTGAAGATATCGCACCGCAGCTTGAGGGGAATGCCATTGCCGAGCGCACCCTCGAGCTTGCCGAGATTGACGGCGGCGGACAGCTGCATCACCTGCGCCGGGCGCATGACCGGCATGTTGCGGGCGTTGAGGACCGTCGCCTTCCAGCGCTGCTTTAGACTGTCGCTGATGTTCAGCGAGTCGATCTCCGCCAGATACCCTGTGCGGCCGTCGACGAAGTCGTCCACAACCTTCTCCAGCGCCGCCTTGGCGCTGAATCCAGGATCCGTGCAGCCCGGGTATGTCCCTCCCATCATCTGGTTTCCAAGTTCGAGCATTTTGTTTTTCAGCTTCGCCATTTCGACCATCGACGAAACGAGGCTCTTGTGCATGCCGAGGGCGGACGCAAGCTTTTCGCAGCATGAATCCCCGGCTCCCGCCATCGCCTCGTTTATCGCCCGCCGCGTCTCGACGAGGGCGGAGAATTTCTCACTGTGTTTTTCGAGGGCCTGTGCGATCTCAGCCGGCGTGTTGCACCTGCAGAGCTCCTCTGCTATTTCCGGATGCCGCTTTGCTATCAAAGCCCCCTGGGAGAGGGGCGATCCGCCGAGTGCGACATTTCCGGCATTGCACATCGCGGCGAACTTTTCCCCGATCGCCGCCTCTACAAAAAGCTGGTTCGCGCGCGCCGTGTATTCCTGCACGATTTCTTCGACCGTGATTTCGCGCCCGGCGGCGTTTGCCTGATCGACAAGCGCTTTCATTCTGGTCATCTTGCATCTGGTCGACGTCAGCTGCTCGCACAGATTGTCGTCTTTGACGACGATCGTCTCGCCGAACTTGGCGCGCAGCGCCTCCTCCAGCGTCATGAGCGCATCCCTGAAGTTCTGCGGAAGCGCCGCGAAAGCGTTGAGCTCCACATTATTGAAGAGGCGGTCGTTGAACTGCTTGTGCGGCGGAACTTGAGTCGCAGCGACGCGCG
>CACWJS010000179.1 GCA_902761275.1 uncultured bacterium
TCGAGCTACACTACGATGCGTCGTTATCTGACCGAGTGGAAGAGGCAACCTCCGAAGGGCTCCGTGCGGCTTGAGGAGTTCGTCAACTACTTCAAGTACCGCTATCCGCAGCCGAATGGCGACGATCCGATCGCCATCGCGTGCGAGATGGGCGTCTGCCCGTGGGCGCCAACGCACAAGCTTCTCAGGGTCGGCGTGCAGGCGCGGGAAGTTCCTGTCGAGAAGCTGCCGCCGTGCAATCTGACATTCCTCATCGATGTCTCCGGTTCGATGGGCGGGAACGGCGGCTTCGAGATGATGAAGTCCGGGCTTAAGATGCTTGTCGGCAAGCTTCGCCCCGAAGATCGCGTTGCGATCGTCACATACGCGGACGGCACCACGGTGCAGCTTGCTTCGACGCCAGGAAGCGAGAAGGACAAGATCCATGCCGTTGTCGATGGGCTCAGGTGCGGCGGCTGCACTTACGGCGCGGGTGGAATCCAGCTCGCCTACGAGGAAGCGAAGAAGAACTTCGACAAGAATGCGAACAACCGCGTCATCCTGATCACTGACGGCGACTTCAATGTGGGAATCTCCGACCCGAAGTTGCTCGAGGAGTTCATCGCCACGAAGCGCGAGAGCGGAATTTTCCTCACGGTGCTTGGCGTCGGACGCGGCAACTACCAGGACGCGAACATGAAGAAGCTTTCGACTGCGGGCAACGGAAACTACGCGTATCTCGATTCGGTCTTAGAGGCGAAGAAAGTGATGATGAACGAGTTTGGCGGAACGCTCTTCACCGTCGCGAAGGACGTTAAGCTCCAGCTCGAGTTCAACCCTGCGGAGGTGAAGGGCTATCGTCTGCTTGGATACGAGAGCAGAAAGCTTGCCGCGAAAGACTTCAACGACGACAAGAAGGACGCGGGCGAGATTGGCTCCGGCCATACGATGACGGCGTTCTACGAGATCGTCCCCGCAGGTTCTGGGACGTCGATCCTCTCAAGTATCAGAAGCGCACGGAGTCCGGGCGTGGCGAGGTCTGCACCGTAAAGCTCCGCTGGAAGAAGCCGGATGGCGACACGAGCATGCTCAAGGAGATTCCGATCGCCGAAGCCCAGATTACCTCGAAGACGCCGTCGGAAGACTTCCGCTTCGCATCCGCCGTCGCAGAGTTCTCGCTACTTCTCTCCGACTCGAAGTTCAAGGGGGATGCGTCCTTCGACAAGATTCTTGACCGTGCGCGCCACGCGAAGGGCGAAGACCTCGAGGGCTATCGCGCCGAGTTCATCCGGCTTGTCGAGACGGCACAACTTATAGCGCCGCCCACGCCTCCGCCGCCCCCCGCCCCAGGTGGGAGTCGCCCCGACGAAGACGACCTCTGATTCTCCCGCCGCGCGCCGTGATTTTGGCGCGCGGCGCCTGTTTATGCTATAATACTGGCATAAAGCAAAGTCCAAAATAAAACGAATAGGAGAAGGAGATCGTAATGAGCAAACTGAGTCGGGTGGCGTTGGTTTTCGCGATGTGCTGCGCGTGTGTTGCGGCAAGGGGAGATGTCATGAGCGTGACGGTCTGGCGCGGCGAGAGTTCGTCTTTCCTCGTGTCCGACGAGTTTCCCGAAATCGGCGGCGAAGCGCAGGGGGTCACGGTGCGCCGCGGCACTCTCTTGCCTGTTCGCTACAATACCAGCACAAAGTCGCTAGAATACAAGTTTAAGGCAGACCGCGCCGTCTATGACTCAAAGGCCGCAGGGCTCCACTTTGCGACTATTACCGCTGCACCGGACGCGAAGGCGGGCGAGTACGATTTCGGGCAGCTCAAGGTGAAGGTTCTCGACCGCGTTCTTCCGCCGCCGAGCGAGTGGAAATACTTCCTTGACCTCTGGCAGCATCCATGGGCCGTCGCGCGCGTCAATGGCGTGAAGCCGTTTTCGCCCGAGCATTACGCCGCGATGGAGCCGCTTTGGAAAATGCTCGCGTCTGCTGGCCAGAAGGCGCTCACTGTCACGCTCGTCGACCAGCCATGGAACCACCAGTGCTACGACGCCTACGGCTCGATGATCGGCCGCCGTAAGCTCGCCGATGGCAAGTGGACATTTGACTACTCCATTTTTGACCAGTATGTCGAGTTCGGCCGCAAGTGCGGGCTTGGTCCAGACATCGCCTGCTACACGATGTGCCCGTGGGGCTACAAGGTCGATTACACCGACGCCGACGGCAAGAAGGTTCGCGTCGAGGCGAGGCCAGGGCGGCCTTTCTTCGATGAATACTGGGGGGCGTTCCTCGAGGACTTCTCGAAGCACCTCGAGTCAAAGGGCTGGCTCAAGAACACATACATTGCGATGGACGAGCGTTCGCCCGAGGATCTTGCCTACATAGCGAAGTTCGTGCGCCGCATCGCGCCGGGGCTCAAGATCGCGATGGCAGGCAATCGCAAGCCCAGCGAGTTCAAGGGCATCGAGATTGACACTTACTCGCAGATCCTTGGACATGTCGACAAGCCGTTCCTCTCGGAAGTCGCCGACCGTCGCAAGGCGGGCCAGGTCACGACCTACTACGTCTGCTGTGGCCCTGCGAGGCCCAATACCTTCATGAGCTCTGGTCTCGGCGAGGCGTTTGTATGCGGGTTCTACCCGGCCGCCTGCGGTCTTGACGGCTTGCTCCGCTGGGCTTACAACAGTTGGGGAGAGGACTCCAACAACGACATGACATACAGTCGCTGGACTGCGGGTGACATCGCTCTTGCCTATCCCGACGGCTCTCCTAGCTGGCGGTTCCTGGAGCTTAAGAACGGCATTGTCGCCGCCGAGAAGTTCCGCATCCTGCGCGAGCAGGGCGGTCGCGACGCCGAACTTGACGCCCTTGCCGCGAAGTTCGACTTGCAGAAGCTTCTCGATGGCACCGACTACGAAGGGCTGCGCCGTGCGGTGCAGGACTTGGTTAATCGCTGATAGATCTTAAATGAAAGGAACATAAAATGACTAACGAAACTACTGTGGTGGAAAAGGTGACAGGAGCCGTCTGCGCCCAGTTCAACGAGGGCAAGGAGACTGCAGCGCAGGTTACTTCCTGGCTCACGGAAAAGGGACTCGATTTCGCGATGAACCTCGTGTTCGCGCTTGTTATACTGCTTGTCGGCTGGCTTGCCATAAAGCTGATCGCCTTCACCGTCCGCAAGGCGCTGATGCGCGGCAAGGCCAAGGGACGCCTGCTTGCCGACTTCATCTGCTCCGTCGTCACGAAGGCCTGCTGGGCGGTGCTGATCGTGATGGTGCTCGGTCGCCTCGGCGTAAACGTCACGCCTCTCATCGCCGGACTCGGCGTCACCGGCTTCATCCTCGGCTTCGCGTTCCAGGAATCGCTCGGCAACCTCGCCTCTGGCATGATGATCGCGCTCAATGAGCCGTTCAAGGTCGGCGATTTTGTCGATGCCGCCGGGCTTTCGGGAACGATTCTTGAGGTCAACATGATGGCGACCGTCATGAAGACCGCAGACAACAAGCGCATCGTCCTTCCCAACAAGAGCGTTTGGGGCGGGCCTATCGTCAACTACAACGCGCTTGGCCTGAGGCGCGTCGACCTCCAGGTGGGCTCTCCAGGATCCTGCGCCAGCCGTCGCCGTCGCGTCGCTCAACGATAGCGCCGTGCAGATAAATGTCCGTCCGTGGGTCAAGAGCGCCGACTATTGGCCAGTCGCCGCGGCGACGCTCACCGAGGTCAAGTCTGCACTTGAAAAGGCGAACATCAAGATTCCGTTCCCGCAGATCGAAGTCCATAACGCCGAGGCGAAGTAAGACATGCTCCACGTCGTCGCAACACCGATCGGAAATCTCGCAGACCTCTCGCCGCGCGCTCTTGCCGCGCTTAGGGGGGCGGCCGCGATCGCCTGCGAGGATACGCGGCGCACGTGGCAGCTCCTGACGCACTTCGAAATACCGCGCCCAGCGGAAATGTTCTCGTACCGCCAGGGCAACGAGGAGCGCGTAACCGAGAAGGTGCTGTCGCTGCTTGCCGAGGGCAAGGACGTCGCGCTCTGTTCCGACGGCGGATACCCCGGCATCTCCGATCCCGGCTACCGGCTCATCCGCGCCTGCGCCAAGGCGAGCATCCCCTACGATGTCGTTCCTGGCGCGAGCGCAGTCGAGGTTGCGCTTTTGATGTCGGGGCTTTCGACTTCGTCGTTCACCTTCCGCGGCTTTCCGCCGCGCGGCCCCGGCGCGCTTCGCAACTGGTTTGCCGAAGACGCCGACAAGGAGCACACGCTAATCTGCTACGAGTCGCCGTTCCGCGTAGGCGCAACGCTCGCCGCCGCGCTTGACGCGCTCGGCGACCGCGAGGCGGCGGTGTGCATCGAGCTTACGAAGATGCACGAGCGCGTCAGTCGCGGCTATCTTTCCGATCTCGTCAAAGAGTTCAAGGACGCCAAGGTCAAGGGCGAGGTCGCCCTCGTGATCGCGGGGTCGAATCCAAAGTTTGCAAGAAAAGTCGATACAAATAAGGAGTAAAATGAAAAGTCTCGCGTTTGTAATTCCGGCCGCGCTTGTTGTCTTCGCGGCGTGGATATGGTGGGGATGGCGCATCGAGCCCGAGAACGGGCAGATCGCAGTCCTGATGAAGAAGACAGGGAAAGATCTCCCGCCAGAGGCGATTCTCTCGCCCGGGCCCGAATACAAGGGCATACAGGCGGATGTGCTGCCTGAAGGCCGCTACTTCCGCAATCCTTGGACATGGGAGTGGAAGTACTTCCGCGCGATGGACATTCCCGCAGGGAAGTTCGGCGTCCTCGTGAGGAAGTTCGGCAAGGACCTTCCCGCCGGCGAGATCATCGCCCGCGACGATTCCTTCAAGGGCATCGTCCGCGACGTTCTCGGCACTGGCCGCCACCGCATAAATCCCTTTGCCTACGACGTCAAGCTCTACGATGACATCACGATCAAGCCCGGCCATGTCGGCGTCGTGACGCGGCTTACGGGGTCCGACATCCTTTCCGAAGGCGCAGACGCCGCGACTGGTACGGGCTTTCTCGTCGGAGAGGGCGCGAAGGGCGTGACGGACGGAATCCTCAAGGAAGGAACGCACCGTCTCAATCCGTTCCTCTACTCCGTCTCGATCGTGAACGTGCAGAGCCAGCGCTTTGAGCTTTCCGGTGCCGACGCGATAACGTTCCTCACGCAGGACGGCTTCACGGTGCAGGCCGAGGGAACGCTCGAGTTCAACCTGCAGCTCGACAAGGTCGCGCTTCTCTCGCACGAGGTCGGTGACATGGACGACATTCTCCAGAAAATCATCCTTCCCTCCGCGCGCGGCTTCTCGCGCATCGAGGGCTCGAAGAAAGTCGCGACCGAGTTCATCGTCGGCGAGTCTCGCCAGGCGTTCCAGAATTCGCTCGAGGCGTACTTGAAGGGCGTTTGCGCGCCATGGGGCATCTCGCTCAACTCCGTCCTTATCCGCGACATCTTCGCGCCGCAGGAAGTGGCCGCGATCATCCGCGCACGCGAACTCGCCGTCCAGGAGGCGAAGAAGATCGACCAGCAGATCGTCCAGGCGAAGTCGCTCGCCGAGCTCGGCAAGCAGAAGTCGCTCGCAGAGCGCAACTCCAAGGTCGTCGCGGCTGAGACCGAGCGCATCCAGAAGAAGATCGCCGCCGAGCAGTCGAGGGCAGAAGTCACGATTGCCGCCGAGACGCGGCTGACGGTCGCCGCGACGGAACTCAAGGCCGCGGAAGCCGAGGCCGCGGCGAAGCTCGCCAAGGCGGAGGCCGATCGCAAGGTCGTCGAGGCGCGGACGACTGCCGAGGCCGAGGTCATGAAGCGCGAAGTCGCAGTTTATGCCGACGAGCGTGACTACCTTAGAGCGCGGCTCTACGAGAAGACTGCGCCGCGCGTGACGGATGTCGTGACAGCCGACGATCCGCGCGAGATGATGGGGATTCCCGCCAAAAGCACTTTCGCCAACGAGAAAGGAGGTGCGAAATGAATAACTTCGGAAAGTTCGCATCTATGCTTATTGCAGCAGTCGCCTTGTTCGCGCTTGGCGTGTTTGCGTTCGTGTGGGTTTTCTGCAGGGTCTATGTTGGCCCGGGCGAGATGGCCATCGTCACTTCGAAGACCGGCGACGAGCTGCCGCCTGGCGCGATTCTCGCGGAACCGGGGCAGAAGGGCGTCCAGAGAAACCCTCTCGGTGAAGGCCGCCATTTCCTCAACCCCGTTACGCACGACTGGCGCATCGTCGCGGCGATTACGATTCCTGCAGGCTCTGTCGGTGTCGTTACCTCGAAGAACGGCCGCGAGCTCGCCCCGGGCGAGATTCTTGCGCCCGACCGCGATTCGAAGGGCGTGTGGAAGGATGTGCTTGGCCCTGGCAGGTATCGCCTTAACCCCGAGGGATACGACGTCAAGGTGATGAGCGCGATAAACATACCGATCGGCTATGTCGGCGTCGTGACGAGTCAGACCGGAAAGCCCGCCGCAGCTGGTTCGTTCGCCGGCCCAGGCGAGAAGGGCGTCATGGAGAAGGTCCTGCAGCCGGGGCTCTACTACGTGAACCCGCGCGCCTACCAGGTCGACGTCGTCGAGATCGGCATGAATCAGGTGTCCATCGTCGGCAAGTCGGGAACGGTCGTTCTCACCAAGGCGCAGAGCCAGAGCGCAAACGGCCTCGACGAGCTCCAGCGCATGACGCTCCAGAAGCAGGTGCAGAAGCGCGCGGAGTACGTGACGCAGAACGCAGACCTCGGAATCGTCGATGAAGACAGTGCGCGCAACTTCTCCAATCTCTCGCTCAATTCCCTCTCTCGTGCGCCGGTGGCGCGTAAGGTGGCGAGCAGCTGGAGCGATGGCAAGACGCGCGGCGCGCCTGCCGCCGCTTATGAAGCGGCCGCGCCAGCTCCCGCACGTGGCGGCCCTGCCCAGTCGCAGCTTGCAAATGACTCGGTCGCGTTTGGCATGAACCAGTTCGTGCAGTTCCCGTCGTCCGATGGCTTCGCGATCATGCTCGACATGACGGTTGAGTTCGAGTTGATGCCCGAGAAGATCTCGAAAATCTTCATGCTTTACGGCGATCTTCCTGCCGTCGTCTCGAAGATCATCATGCCGCAGATTCTTTCGATCTCGCGCATGAAGGGCTCGGACTACAAGGCCCGCGAGTTCATCGACGGCGAAGGCCGCCAGAAGTTCCAGGAGGAGATGACGGCCGAGCTCGTGCGCGTCCTCGGCGAGAAGCACTCTCGTCAGGAACGCGATCGTCCGCCACGTCGAGGTCCCGGAGGAGATTCTCGCGCCGATTCAGTCCGCTGCCGTCGCAAAGGAGCAGGACCTCACCAACAAGACTCAGCAGGACACGGAAAAGCGCCGCGCCGAGCTCAATACCGAAATCGCCAAGGTAGACCAGCTCAAGCGCGAGGTCGAGCAGGAGACGGCGAAGCTCGTCGCGACCGTCGCCGCCGAGATGAAGAAGGACGTCGCCGAGATAAACGCCGAGACGAAGCTCAAGGCGGCGGAGATCGACCTCGAGTGCGCGAAGATACAGGCGAAGATCACCGAGACGCGCGGCTCCGCCGAGGTCAAGGCGAAGTTCCTCGTCGAGAACGAGGA
>CACWJS010000180.1 GCA_902761275.1 uncultured bacterium
CGGCGGCGGTGGTGGTGGTGGCGGCGGCGGCGGCGGCTCCGGCTCGTATGTCGTTGTCGACAACTCGGAAACCTACTTTTCGACCAGAATCGACGGCGGACACGGTGGTAACGGTGCCGGCGGCACGGTTGGCGGCGGCGGCTCGAAGTCCGACGGCGAGGCGAGCGAAGAACACAGCAACTACAAGGAAAGCGGCCATCCGACATCGAGGTCGGGCAAGGGCGGCGATGGCGGAGCAGGAGGAACGCAGGGCGGAGCCGGCAATCTCTACGTGTTGCCTTCGACGGGCTATGCCGCGTCGCCCTACCGCGCCAGCGACAGGATTCAGCTTTCGTCTCTGCCCGAGATCGTCACTGTGACCGTCACGTTCGACTCCGGGTTGAAGGACGGAAACTCGAGCAACAACAAGACGGTCGCGTTCAACCAGGCGTTCGCCCGCAAGACGGCGGAGCTGCCCGACGCTGCACGTGTCACGCGCGCAGGTTACCGGTTCGCGGGATATTGGACGACTCGCGAAGGCGAAGGCACGTGCGTGTATGGACCCGACTACAAGCCCACGATGCTCCTTTCACCCTATCCGCAGAACTTTACGCTCTATGCACGCTGGGAAATCGACGCGAGCATCCTCTCGGTGACGGCATCCGGCGACGGCGATTCGACACTCGATGTCTACGGCAACGAGGCGATTACGCTGCGCGACGCCGTGAACGCACTCGTGGCGAATCCGACCCTCGTCGGCCCGGACGGCCGCCGCCGCGTCACGTTCGAGAAACTTGACGCCACAAACAGGGTCGTGCACCTCTCGTCAATAATTAGTGTTCCGGCGGGTACGCGGTCGTTCGAGATCAACGGCCTTTGCACGCTCGTGCCGGGCGAAATGGGAGTCAAAGTTGTTGCAGACTCGAATGATCCTTTCATCGACTTCCGGGGTCCTGCGTCGGATGTCGGCGGAATATTCACGGTTTCGAGCCTGACGTTCGAAGGGCCCGCCACTTCCGACGGCTGGCATGGAGGCGTAATTCGCGTACAGGGAGGTTCGGCGGTCGCCGTCGATACCTGCGCATTCCTCGGCAACTCCCTGCTTGACGACCACAACGGCGGCGCGATTTTCGTCTATGACAACGGCTCGTCGCTGCTCGTGTCGTCATCGACATTCAGCGGCAACAAGGTTAGCCATCATGGCGGCGCGGTGTATGTACACGGCGGCTATGCGCTGTTCGTCAATACCACGTTCAGCGGCAATACCGCCGGTGACCTTGGGGGCGCCATCCTGGAGGACGGCGGCGGCGAGATCGATCTGCTGAACTGCACGTTCGCGGGCAACACTGCAAGGACCGGAGGCTCGATCTACAGCGCCAATTCCAACGCGAAAATCACTGCCGTCAACTGCATATTTGCCGACGCCAAAGCCGTGACGGCGAGCTCTGGCGAGGTCAAGACCTATTGGTGCTCGATGAACGCCGATCCGACCAAGGTCTTCACCTCGCACGGCGCGGCGATCAAGCAGGTCGTCGCCGGCGTCACTCACGTCATCCATCCGCCGCTTGGCGGGGCAGCGGCGGGCAACGAGGACGCTGCGGAAATCTATTCAGATCCGAGCTACGAGAACGTCCGCGCCGTCGGGCGCGACGGAACGAGCGTCACGCTCATCGGCCATCCGGACAAGGCGAATATTCCGTTCGTCGTCGATCAGCTCGCGACGGTGCGGACGGCGCCGACGCGCGGCGCGATCCGTCTCGCGGTCGGCACGGAACCGGTCACGGTGGAGCTGGACGGCGTCCTCTACAACCCGGACGGCACGCCGAAGGACAAGCAAAATGTCCCAACTGCGGTGACGGTCTCCTATAGCGACGGCGTCACTTCGACGAACATGACGATCAGAACGGCCGATTACGGCGTGTTCGGCCTTTCCGTGCCGGTGGACGGTTCGGACGGACTTTCGCACAACGTGACGGGCGTGCAGGTCGATGCGCTTGGCGGCGACCCCATTGCGGTGACGATGGCGCCCTACGCGCTGACGGCCGCCTCGGTGGACCTCCTGGGCTCGAACGACTACCTTCCGCTCTACGGCGAGGCCATTGCCATCGGCAACGTCGCGGCCGGGTCGATTTCGGTCACCAACAGCTTCGACGCCCGCGCCGCCGGTTCCTTCACTGCAGGCGAACTCAAGGGCTTCGGCGAGATTGACCTCGAGAAAGTCGACATTTCCGGCGGCACGCTTGATTGGCTTGGCGGAGCGAAGCCTGCCGCGAACAGCGATGCTTTCGCCAATCTCGCGGAGATGACGGTTGGCGGCGGTGCGGATATGGAATCGGTCGGCACGATTTCCGGCAGCGCAACCCGCACATGGAAGGCGGCGAACGACGGCTTCATGCAGCTGCAGGCGCAGTGCCGGAATCCGAAGGGCACTACGCTGAAGCTCGACCTTCTCGACTCGAACGGCGCGGTTGCCGCAGAGGTGACGCCTCAGGGGACGCTCGGAGATTCGTCTGCCTCGCGCCGCTTCATCTGGACCGTCCCCGTCCGAAAGGACGATAAGGTCCGGCTGGTGTTGTCCGCCGGCGAGCTCACGCTGGTCAAGGCGCAGTTTATCTACTTTGGCGTCGCGGAGTAGGTGTGAAATAGTGAAATGGTGAAATGAACCAATCAATGAAGAAGACACTTCTTACATTACTGGCGACGACCGCCGCGATCTCCGTGACGACGGCTTCTGCGGAAACGGTGCAGATTGCAAACGCCGCGGACTGGGCGACATTCGCCAACCGCGTGAACGCCGGCGAGACGACGCTTGACGCGGAAATGACCGCCAACGTGACGCTCACGCAGGACTCCCCGCGCGTCGGAACGAACGGCAATCCGTATGGCGGCGCATTCGATGGACAGGGTCACCGGCTGACATTGAACTGGAATCTGCCGGGCGTGGATTTCGCGGCCCCGTTTGCATACGTCGCCGGCGCCGCAATTTCCAATCTTCATACGATGGGGAGCATCACCACGGACAGGCATTTCACATCCGGGCTGGTCGGCGACGTGAAACTTCCCGGCACCACGATTTCCGGCTGCCGTTCGTCCGTCGCAATCACAAGCAGTTTTTCCGGGGACATAACGGGCGGTGGATTCATGTCCAGAACGATCCAGGTGGTCGATACCAAGATAGACAACTGCCTTTTCGACGGCTCGCTCGTTTTCGCAAACGGACACAGCATCGGCGGGTTCGTGGGATACAACGAACATGATGCCGCGATGAAAATCAGCAACTCCCTGTTTGCCCCGCACGAGGTGGTGTTGTCCTCAAACTATCACTGTGCGACATTCTGCAGGGGATACAACAACATCACCGTGGAAAACAGTTTCTACAAGCAGACCATCGCCACGCCGCAGGGCGCGGACGCCACTTCGACGAGCGCCCAAGACCTTGCCGCGGCTCTGGGCGAAAACTGGACCGTGTCAAACGGCAAGGCCATGCTTAAAGTCTTCGAAGGTCCGGTGGTGCTTTCCGACGGGGAGATATACACTGTCGCGATCAGCGAGACTCTCGAAGGCGAGGACGGCCTCAGCCCGATCAACGTGGCGGCCGAAGCGCGCGCGGTCATCAACATCAAGAGCGGGGCGACATTGACGGTGAAAGGCCAAGACGCGAGCGGAACCGCCTCCGGCACTGCGGCCATCTACCTCCCCCCAAGTTCGACGCTCTACATTGTCGGCGACGGCACGCTGATCGCGACGGGCGGTAATGCCGCGAACGGCGGAAACGGCAGCAGCGGCGGCAACGCCGAGTATGAAGACACTGGCGA
>CACWJS010000181.1 GCA_902761275.1 uncultured bacterium
TTTCAGTCTTGCGGACCAAACGGCCTCCTTTTCAGACTTTCACAATTATACCCTAAACAAGTTTGCAAAAGCAAGCACAGGTTAGCATGTGACAATAAGGTGACAATGGCGAGAGTGAGTGGGGATAGGTCGATATAGGCCGGGCTAGGCCAGGCTAGGAGTGGGATCGATTAGGAATTTTCAGTTAGCCCGCCGCCCGCGCTGCGCACGGGCTCAATTTCTGGCGACTGCGAAGTCGACGAGGTGGCGCGTCTTCGAGTCGAAGGATAGCCCGATCAGCCACACGGGGCGCGGATCGGCCTTGAACGGCTCTGCGTATCCCCTCTCGCGGATCTGCTTGAACGCATTGTCCACCGGCTCGTCGACCTTCAGCTCGAAGATGCAGACCATCGCTGGATGCTTCGCCACAACGTCGGCGCGTCCGTTCGACTGCACGTTCTCCATCGTGAAGTCGAAACCCTGGCTCGCGAGAAGGAACGAGAGGCAGCGTCCGTAGGAGTTTTCGTGCACGCGGCGCTCCGTTGAGCCATAGACCATGCCGGCGTATAAGGCCTGAAGACCTTCGAATACCACGTCCCATTTTGCGCCGAGAAGTTTTTTGCCAAGCGACGCCGCCCAGGCCATTGAGTCGTTGGCGGCAACTCCCGTCATCAGCGTGGAGAGATCGCGGCGCACTTCTTCGTCTGGCACGCCAAGCGTATAGGACTCCGTGACGGCATCATAGTCCCTTATTGTCAAATAGCCAGACTGGAACAGCATTGCCACTGGCCGTAGATGCCTGAGCTCCGCCACGTCGAACTCCGATGCGTCCACGTCTTCAATGCGCTCCACGTCGATCTGCAGCACCTCTTCGCGCTTCAGATAGTTCATCAACATCGAAGGACGCCCAGTCGTCGCCCAAGTCGCCATGAAGCCGGGCTCCTTGTTGCAGAGCGTGTACGCAACGGAGATCGGGTTGTACACCGTCGTCGCCACGTTTCTTGCGAAACGGAAGCCGTTGTACCAGCGCTTCATCTCGGCGCGGTACTGGTCGTACGGTCTGCCCATCTTCTCCGCATGGGCGCGGAGATGCTCCTCGAAGTTCGCCGAAAGCTCATCTTCTGTGTAGCCAAGCATCGTCGCGTATTCGTCGTTCTGCGAAATGTCCACGATGTTGTTCAGCGCGGAGAACACCGAGAGCTTCGTGAACTTCGAGACGCCCGTCATGAAGAGGAAGCGGATGTCGCCCGTGCGGTTCTTCATCTGGGAGTAGACGTCGGAGAGTCTGTCTCGTACCGCCTCGGCCTTGGCGATGTCGTCAAGGCAATGACCCACGGGCGCGTCGTACTCGTCGATGAGGATCACCACGCCTTTGCCGCCATTCGCGGCGGAGAGCGAAGTTATAGCCCTGCCAAAATTCTCATGCGCCGAGCGCGTATCGTCATATTCGTACCCCGCGTCGCGCAAACGGTCCTCAACGTGGTGCTCGAGATCTTGGGAGAACTCATCAATGCTCGTGACCGTCAGGTCGTTGAACTCGAAGTGGATGACTGGATACTTCTCCCACGACCAGTCCGTCTTGTCAATGGCAAGCCCTTCGAACAGCTCGCGCCTGCCACCGAAGAGCGCCTTGAGCGCGGAGACCGTGAGCGACTTGCCGAACCTACGCGGACGCGACAGGAAGAATAGCTTGGCTCCAACGTTAGTCACAAGACGATGGATGAACATCGTCTTGTCAACGTAAATGCAGCCGTCCCGCCTCAGGGACGGAAAGTCGTGCGTATCTGTGGCTATCGGTCTCATTGCCGAACATTATACCAAAATGGCCGAGCCAGGCGCAACCGAGTAGTGAGGCAGTGATTCGTGGTTCGTGGCTCGTGATTCGTGGTTGCGCCATTGCACTTGCTGCAAGGCCGAGACGGTCTTGCCACATCGTACATGCGTGTTTTTGCAATTATCCCAACGGGGACTGTCCCCACACATCCATTCTACTGGCAGGCCGTGACGGAACGTTCTTCGTTTAGAAGTCCGTAAAGATACTCCGACCCTTCAAGATACAGCCCCGTCTCGACATCATGCAGTTTTTCATGCAATCTCGAGTGGTAAACCACACCCATCGCGTCCTGTATCGAAAGGCCCTCCCGTTCAACAACCATAGCCACAAGGTCCTGCGTCGCATACTCCATCAGCTGTTTCTGCTTAATAGACATCATCCACCCCCACAAACTTGAGCGCCGAGACCGCTAAAGGCGTATGGAACGAATACTGAATCGTCAGTTGCTTAAACTGCATCTCGCGCACCAGCATCTCCACGGTCACCAAACCTAGCGCAAACTGTCGGAAGAGGAGCGCGAGGTCGTCATTGGCAACAGGTCCGACAACCATGCCATATCGATTGTCACGGTTGTGATCTGCCGCTTCAACATACTGACGGCGATTTGCCATCACAAACATGGCCCATTCCGCAGACGGTCGTTGGAACCGCTTCACAGGCACATCGGCAAGCCCCGCCTCGTCAAACTCAAACGTCATTAGGCAAGCCTTGCCGCCGAATCTCCGGACTGTTCGCTTTGCCATCCGCTCTGCCGAGATTCTGTCAGGCGCAAGATAGAAGCCCTGTCCAAAATCTTTATTGGGACGGCAAAGGGAAAGATCAACCTCTCGAAACGCCGTGTTTGAACCGTGGTACAACCTCATGCCACAAGTCCTTCATTGCGTTTACATATGGCATCAAGATCGTCTAGCGCCGTATCGAGCGAAAGAGTGTGTTCTGCGTCATAGCAATCTTCAAGGAAATCCAACCCCTTATTCCGCAAAAGATAGTCAAACGTTTCAGCATACGACAAACCATGCCTGTCCGCATAATCGTTTACGCAGACAACCATGTAATTGATCATATTGCGCTGCAAGTCTGACATAATTGTTTCCACTATCTTAGAATCACCCCACCGATCAGGTTACGAAAAACGAACCCCTCCCGCGCGGGAAATCTGTCACCTCACCATTGTACGGGCAAGACGGAAATAGTATGCCACATTCCCCCGCCCAACGCAAGCGGGGATTTTGGGAAATTGAAGTTTTGCGCGCGGGGCGCAGAGGTTGACGAGAGACGCGAGACGGTAGACGCGAGCGGAGACTAGCAGACGTGAGACTATGAGGTAATGCGGCTTAGCCAATGTCTCATCGTCTCACGTCTCGGCTCGTCTCGCGTCTCACGTCCGCGCGCACACGCCTATTCCGCCAGCGGCGATCACGTGCGCGGCACTTCACTTATCGCGATAGATGAAACAAACGTGCGCCATTAGCGCTTGCTGAAGTCGTCCCAGGCGGCGACAAGTTCGTCAACCAGCTTCTCGCAGGTCCAGCCAGGGGCGGGCGGCGCGATCGGCAGACGCTCCTCCACCCACTTGTTCTGCCAGGCGCGGATTTCCTTGGCCTTGCCCGCGCGCGCCAGACGCAGACGCGGCAGGTAGTAGTTCGCCACGAGTCCGCTCCACACGCGCGCCGCATAGTCGCCCAGACCCGGCGCCCACACCGTGATGATGCGCCGCGCGTCCGTCTCGTAGTAGTCGGCCAGCTTCTCGTCGCCGTCCGCGCACGAACGCGCCTTGGCGATCCAATTGCGCAGGTCGTGCGTGGGATGGCCGGCCAGCACGGCGTCGACGCCCTCAAGGAGTCTGTCCCCGCGCGCAACGAGCTCCGGCTTCCCGGAGGCGAGCAGCAGCTCGGCAATCATGCCGGCCGCGTGCGCGGACTGCACGGCGAAGTCGCGGCGGAAGAGCGGCTCCGCGCCA
>CACWJS010000182.1 GCA_902761275.1 uncultured bacterium
GAAATCAAGTCCGTCAACAACGTGCTTGATGTCCTCATACGCAACAAGGTAATTCCTGAAGCCGCGAAGATCGCAAATCCCAAATAATAGTTGCCACACTAACATGCCCGAAAAGGGTTTAATCGGGGCTTGAGCGTAGTTTACATAACACGCATTATGCGACATTACTATAAATACGGCAGAAAAAATGGTATAATCTACGCATGAACGACAATCCTACCGCCAACAACGCCGTCAGCATCTATGGACAGGAAGGTCTTGACGACTTCCCGGTTCTGAAGGCATTCCAGCAGTATATCGACGCCGAGCAAAGCAAGGCCCGCAAGCGGATGATAATGCTCTGCCTGTTCTTTGGATTCCTTATGACCATCGTCATAGTCGTCTTCATGATCATGCTTAGAGAGGCCGACGCGAGAAATCAGCTGCTGCTCCGCGACGCAACTGCGCAGAACCAGGCGCTGAACGACAAGCTCGTCGAGTTTGCCATGAAGGAGCGTGAACGCCAGCCGGTAGTCGTCCAGCCCCAGGCTCCGGCGCACAACCCCGCAAACGACGCCGCCATCAAGGCGATGACCGACACCCTGGCCGCCCTTCAAAAGCAGATGGCCGACCAGCAGGCAAAGATGATTGAGCAGCAGGCAAAGCTCGAAGAGAACCGCGCAAAGATGGCTGAAGAGCAGCTCAAGGCCGTTGCGGCCGCAGCGGCAAAGGCCCAGGAAGCCGCCGCGACTCAGAAGGCCACTGAACCCTCAAGGGAACAGCGCGCGATTCAGAGACAGATCGACGAAGACACTGCTAAACTTGTAAAGGCCAGAGCCCTTCTTAAGGCCGAAAAGGAAAAGATCGAAGCAGAGAAAGAGAAGCTTCGCCGCGAGGAAGTTGAACGCCAGCGCCGCCGGCTGTATCCCGAATACTACGAAAAGAAAGACGCCGAAGAAAAGGCCGCAGCAGAAAAGAAGCAAGTTCAAGCAGAGGAAGAAATGGACGCGCCCGTAAGCTACTTCGATGCTTACGACGACGAGATTGACGACGACGAACTCGACGATCTCGTTCCATCTGCAAAACCAAAACCCAAGGCCAAGCCAGCTGCCGCTCCGGCAAGAAAGCCAGCCGCAAGCGCGGTTAAAAAGCCCGCGCCCCCTTCTACGTCCGCAGCGAAGCCGCAGCCCAAACCAGTTGCGTCAAAACCTGCGGCACCAGCCAAGGCGAACTCAGCGGCAAGCGACCGCTACGTCGTTCCAGTCGAGATCAACGGAGCCGATTCCGACTGGCTTATTCCAACTACCTGATATTCAATAGTTCGTCAGAGGCCTACGCACGGTGTGGTCGCGGCCGCTTCGGGCTGTGTTTTGGCTTAGGGCTCGCTAGCTTTGTCGCGGATACGCGCCAAAGTTCCGGAGAATAAGCCGGTGGCGACATCGATTTTGCGGCCTTTTACATTTTGCCCGTGCCATCAAGCCTCTCGGCAAAATGGCGGCGCGTCAAAATCGGGTCGCTTCCGTCTTTTTCTCCGTCGCTTCGCATGCCGCCAAAACACACCCTCCGCGTCTGCGACTAGTCGGCTCTCCGGCCTCTGACGCTCCGCCGCCCTTCACCGCGACAGCCGCGGCACTTTTGACGAGCAGTGCATCTGATACACATCGGGCGGCGCGGCGATTAAACATCGCCAAACGCCGCCCTTGTGTGACACAACTAAGGATACCTTAGCGGTTCGTGGCGTATAGCGGGCCGAAGTTCGCGCAGGCGCGGTAGTCCGCGCCGGTCGGGTCGTCCGATGCGCCGAAGAGTCCCCAGCAATGCGGCTGGAAGACCTTCTCTTCCGGAACGTTGTGCATCGCAACCGGAATGCGCAGCATCGAGGCGAGCGTGATGAGGTCTGCGCCGATGTGCCCGTAGGCGATTGCGCCGTGGTTCGCGGCCCAGGCGTTCATCACCGAGTAGACGTCCTTGAAGAAGCCCTTCCCCGTTAGGCGAGGCGTGAACCAGGTGCAGGGCCACTCGGGGTTCGTGCGCTCCATCAGCGTCTTCTGCTGCTTCGCGTCGAGCTCCACCGACCACCCTTCGGCGATCTGCAGGACAGGCCCCTGCCCCTTCACGATGGATATGCGGATCATCGTGAGAGGCATGCCCTTGGGCGTAAGGAACGACGACGAGAAGCCGCCGCCGCGGAAGTACTCGACGCCTGCGGGAACCCACTTCGTAGCCTTCAAGGTGGCGTCAATGTCCTTCTGGGTGACTTCCCACCAGTTCTTGAAGACCGACTTCCCCTTCTCCTTCATCTCGCCAGCCGCGTCAAGGCAGCAGGAGCCAGAATTGAGAAGATGGATGATGCCCGCCTTCGCGTCCTTCGGGAGCCCCTTCCCTGTCGCGCGCTTCACGGCAGCGTCGCTCCAGTACGTGCGGACGTCCGCGAACATCGACGCCTTGTTGGTGAGGAGCCACATGAGGAGCATGCAGATTCCGTTGAGCGAGTCGTTCTCCGTCGCGAGGATCTGCGGCATCTTCTTGCCGTTCCAGTCGAACGAAGTGTTGCACATGACCTCGGCAACATCGCCGTTCGGCCAGTGGTCGGTCCACTGACGCTGACCCTGGAAGCCGCCAGCGATTGCGTTGCGGCCGACGGCCTCTTCGCCAAAACCCATCTCCTTGAGCTTGGGATTGCCGGCCATCATGTCGCGGACGATGATTGCCATCTTGGCGATGAACTCCCAGTCCTTGTCCTTCTCGGCACGAGACTTCTGGATCTTGGGCGGATTGTAGTCCTTCCCTTCCTTGAGGTTCTTCTTCATCCACGCAAGGGCCTTCTTGTACTCTTCCTTGTCGTAGATGCCTTCCTCGATGCGACGGAGAATCTCGCACTCGTCCATGTTCTCAGGCGCAAGGCCGAGGTAGTCCTGCATGAAGTTGACATCGACGAAGGAACCCGCGATGCCCATAGCGGAAGTTCCGATCGAGAGATAGCTCTTGCCCTTCATCATAGCAACGGCGAGGCCAGCCTTTGCGAAGCGGAGAATCTTCTCGGCGACGTCGGCGGGAATCTTCGTCGTCTCGTCGCGGTTCTGCACCTCGTGCCCGTAGATGCCGTAGGCGGGCATTCCGCGCTGCGCATAGCCCGCGAGCATGCACGCGAGATAGACGGCGCCGGGGCGCTCTGTACCGTTGAAGCCCCAGACGGCCTTCGGGATCGTCGGGTCGATATCCATCGTCTCGGTGCCGTAGCACCAGCAAGGCGTGACGGAAAGCGAGACGCCAACGTTGTTCGCGGCGAACTTGTTCGCGCACTGCGCGGCCTCAAACCTGCCGCCGATCGTCGTATCTGCAATGACACATTCGACAGGCGTGCCGTCGGGATACTTGAGGTTGTCGGAGATCAGCTTTGCGGCGGCTTTCGCCATTGCCATCGTCTGGTCTTCGAGCGACTCCCTAACGCCGCGCCGGCGGCCGTCAATGATTGGGCGAATGCCCACCTTGGGGAACGGATTGTTTGTGAATACTGTCTGGTTCATGGTGTTTGTGTTTTGTGGTTAGAGATTAGTTAACGATTATGTGTTTTACTTGGATTCAAAGAAAGAGACGATGCTTGATGTCTTGTCGGGATCCTCGCCGTGCGGATGGTGGCCGTAGAGTCCTCTCAGACGGATGTCGATCTTACCGCCTGATGCTTTGAACTTTGTTGCGAACAGTTCGCAGTTCTTGGACGGAGGCACGGTTTCGTCCTGACCACCATAGAGAAGCAAAATCGTGATGCCCGCCTTTGCGAG
>CACWJS010000183.1 GCA_902761275.1 uncultured bacterium
CAAGGACAGCCCTGTTCTCAAGAACGTAATCGAGAACGATGCGAAGAAGGGCAAGGAGCGCAAGATCCTCGCCATCAAGGTCGAGGCGGCAAAGGCAGTCCTGTCTTTCTTCTCGAGCGAATACGGAAGTGCGTTTCTCGATCGCATGCTTTCGCTTGGAATCGACCCTCGGCGCGGCGCACGTGCCGCGGTCGCGACGGAAGGCCCGCTCGTCGGCGCCGGCTGCGTTCTTACTGGGACGCTAAGCCGTCCGCGCGGCGAATACGCCGCGCTAATCGAAAAGGCGGGAGGCATTGTGCAGGGCGCCGTCACGTCAAAGACGAAATACTTGATCGCCGGCGCGAATGTCGGCGCGACGAAGACCGAGAAGGCGCGGGCGCTCGGCACCGAGGTGATAGACGAAGCTCGGCTTCTCGAACTTCTCGGAGAAACTTCATCTGACAAGTCGGCTTCTCGAACTTCTCGGAGAAACTTCATCTGACAAGGCGGAGCAGCCTGTCGACGAAAAACCGTCGGCTGCCGCCCCAGTTCAAGGAGACCTTTTCGGCTAATGAACAAGACACTGACATTCCCTGGCTTCATCGACGTACACGTCCATTTCCGCGACCCTGGCATTCCAGAGGCGGAGACGACGGCGTCTGGCCTTGAGGCGGCGCGGCGCGGCGGATTTGCCGCGGTCGTCACGATGCCAAACACGACTCCTGCCTGCGACTCGCCGGAAGCCATCGCCTATCAGCTCTCCCAGACTCCCTCACTCCCCCACTCACCAACTCCCTCACTCCCCCACTCCCCCACTCCACCACTCCTTCTCCCCTCTGCCTGCATCACGAAAGGGCGGCTTGGACACGAGGTCGCCGATCTTGAAGCGCTTGCCGAGGCGGGTGCTGCGTTCTTCACCGACGACGGCTCGTATGTTGCCGACGACAAGGTGATGGAAGAGGCGATGCGCCGCGCCGCCGCGCTTGGTATGTGCATTTGCGAACATGCGATGGATCCGAAGGAGCTGGGTAACGGCGTGATTCGCGACTGCGATCTTGCGCGGTCTTTTCATTTGCCGATTATTCCCGTGTCAGCCGAGACGGTCGCGATTCGCCGCGATCTTGCCATCTGCCGCGTGACAGGATGTCGTCTTCATATTCAGCATATTTCGACAGCGGAAGGCGTTGCGCTCGTTCGCGACGCACAGAAAGAAGGGCTTCCCGTCACCGCAGAGGCGACGCCGCACCATCTTCTTCTTTCGTGCGAGGAGATTCCGCGTGACGACGCGAACTACAAGATGGCGCCGCCACTTGGAAACAACGAAGACCGCGCAGAGCTTCGTCGCGCCGTGAAGGACGGTGTTCTTATGTTTGCGACTGATCACGCGCCGCACCCTGCGGCGAAGAAAGCGCTTGGTTTTGCCGGGAGCGCGAATGGAATAATCGGGCTTGAGGCGGCGATACCTCTTACTTGGGCGACGATGGTGGAAGGCGAGGGAATGTCGCCCGACGCCTGGGCGCAGGCGTGGTGGAAGATGCCACGGGGGATTCTCTCGCCGCGCGCGGCCGCTTGTCTCGATGATGCACAGCAAACTGTGGTTGAGGTCGGCGAGTGGCGAGCTATTGAGATTGCGAAGTTTGCATCGCTCTCTCGCAACTGCCCGTATAACGGCTTTGAATCTAACTGCTGGCCCGTGGTCGGCAAAGGGAAAGGAGCATAGCGATGAACGTTTCATTTTTTGACAAGGCAGCATCGTATTTCCCAGACAACTGCTTCGACAGGGCGGTTGATCTTGGAATATTGCTTGGCTCCGGCTGGGGCGAGGCGCTCGAGATGGACGAAGTGATATTCCGCGCGTCGTACTCCGATATCCCAGGACTTGGCGCATCCACAGTCGCAGGGCATGTAGGCGAGTTCGTCCTCTATCGCCGTGGCGAAAAGAGGATCGCGGCGTGGTGCGGTCGCAGGCACTACTACGAGGGCGTCGGTTGGGAACCCGTCGTTCTCCCGATAGAGATGATGCGACGTATGGGCTGCGGAACGGTTCTCCTGACGAACGCCTCGGGCGGGATAAACCCTGCGCTTAGGCCAGGTGACTTCGTCATCATTCGCGACCATATCAACCTTATTAACGCGAATCCCCTCATCGGCCCGCATCGCCCAGAATGGGGCGAGAGGTTCCCCGACATGACGGAAATTTATACGCGCCACCTCGCAGAGCTTCTTCATGCCGGCGCGAATCGCCTGGGACTTCGCGTAATGGACGGCACCTACGCCTACAATGTCGGGCCTGCGTACGAGACGCCTGCAGAAATCCGCGCCTACAAGGCGCAGGGCGCTGACGTCGTTGGCATGTCTACCGTGCCCGAAGCTGTCTTTGCAAAGGCGTGCGGAATGAAGGTCGCGGGGCTTTCGCTCGTCTCTAACCTTGCCGCCGGAATCGCGCTGCGTCCGCTCGGCCACGAAGAAGTCATCGCCGCAGGAGAAGCCGCGAAGCCGGCGATGCGCGCCTTGGTGGAGGACTTCATTGCCAGACTCTGACATCGAGGCCTTTATCGGGTCGCTCCGCTTCGAGCGGTCGATGGCCGAGAACACCTGCGCGGCATACGCGAGGGATCTGCGGCTCTTTTCGAAATACCTGAAAAAGCGCGGCATATCCGCCGCGTCCGACGTCAAGCGCGAGGACATAGCGGGCTTTCTCGGCGAGGAGCGGGCGAGCGGCCGGAAGTCCTCGACGCGGGCGCGGCGCACTGCGGCGATTCGGATGTTCTTCAAGTTCCTCGAGGAGCGGCGTTACATACGGAGAAACCCTGCCGCGCTTCTCGATCCGCCGAAGAAGGGGAAGGTGCTCCCTCGTGTCCTTTCCGAGGAAGAGACTTTTAGGATGATAGACAAGGTCGACGGAACTGATCCCCGCGACCTGCGCGACCGTGCGATGCTCGAGATCATGTACGGCTGCGGGCTTCGCGTGAGCGAGGTCTGCGGAATGAAGGTCGAGGACATAATGGCAGACGGCGAGCTTCTTCGCATTCTTGGCAAGGGCTCTAAGGAGCGCGTTGTCCCGATTGGCAAGGCCGCTGGAAGGGCGCTTACGGTGTATCTCGCCTCCGCGCGCGACGTGTTCACTAAAGGCGATCTTTCTGTATCGCACGTCTTCGTCACGCGGCTCAAGAAGCCGTTTACTCGCCAGGCGGTATTCAAGATGATCCGCGAGCGTGCTGTTGCCGCAGATATCGCCCCAGAGCGCATTTCTCCGCACGTTCTCAGGCACTGCTTTGCCTCTCACATGCTCCAGCACGGCGCGGACATCCGCGCGATCCAGGAGCTTCTTGGCCATGCGGATATCGGCACGACGCAGATATACACGCATGTCGACGCGGCGCGCTTCGGCGACATCCACCGCCGATTCCATCCACGGGGATAGGGACAGGGAGCCGTAGGATTTGGTATAATATTCGAAACCTTCAAAGGACTTATTTATGGCAAGACTTACGGACATCGGCTGGGACGAGTTTCACGCGCTTCCGCTCGAGGCGAAGCGTCCATATCTTGAAAGGGTCGAAGGCGAGGGAATGCCCTACCACACGCTCTTCGCCCAGCAGTTCGATAGACCCATTCTCGAACGGCTATGCGCCCTCGCGAACCGAATCAGGTTCATCAACAAGTCCAAGGAGGGCGCTCTCTACCTCAAGAACGTCCTCGCGCACAAGCGCGCGATGCTCTACTTCTCCCAGCCGAGCTCGCGTACGTTCCTCTCGCATCTCGCGGCGTGCCAGATCCTCGGCGTTACGACCGGCTCCGTGCGCGACGCGGCGACCTCCTCCGAGTTCAAGGGCGAAAGCCACGAAGACTCGATTCGTACGCTCTCGTCGTACTTCGACATGATAATCATGCGCTCGCCAGAGCAGGGGCTAGCAGAGAAGATGTCGTGGGAGCTCTCGAACTCGTCGCGCCCAATTCCGATCCTCAACGCCGGCTCGGGCAAGGACCAGCATCCGACTCAGGCGCTTCTCGACATCTACACGCTCTTCAGGTCCTTTGAAGACAAGGGTAGCATAGACGGCAAGACAGTCGTGTTCTGCGGCGATTTGATGCGCGGGCGCACCGTTCGCTCGCTCTCCTATCTTCTCACCAACTTCAAGAACGTCCGCCAGGTGTTCGTCGC
>CACWJS010000184.1 GCA_902761275.1 uncultured bacterium
TCGAGTTTGCACCTCGAACACTAGACCCGATTATGCTGACATCCGAACTTCCTACTACAATTGCCGCCACGGCTCCCGTGTTCTCGACACGCACTGTCGAATCTTCGACTGTCACTTCCGCAAGCCCGCTACTAGCGTCAATGGCGGCAGTAGCATATCTAGAGGTCGCCGTAAGAGAGCAACCAACTGCTGAAACAGTGCCGCCGTCGTAGAGGCCAAGGGCCGCATACTTGGCCGTAATCGTCACGTTGTTAAGCGCAATTATTGCGCTCGAACTTTCCGATTCGATACCGGCGTCACCACTGATCGTACCATTCATCACCGAAAGACATGCCGCCCCGACCGATATAGCGGCACACTCGTCTCCCGTTCCTGTGAGCGTGTGGCTATTGAGGTCGAGTGTGAAGTCCTTGCCTGCCGGAATGGCAATCGTGGAACTTGTCGTGACATCACCGAGCAATACCACCGTGCCATCTACGCCCACGGCGGAGATGGCGTCATAAAGAGTGGCATACTCTGTTGTGCCAATCTTGGCTTCATTCGCCCCCCACGCGCTTCCGGCAAGGCCGAGCGTGAGCAGCAGGGCGACGAGCTTCGTCGCCAGGGAGCCGATCATTTTGGTTAGTTGTTTCATGTGTTTGTTCCTTTGTTGTTTCTTCGTTAGAAATTGAATTGCTCTTAGAGGTCTTCGTCTGTCAAACCTGCAACACGCATTATGGTACGTTGAGTCCCGGGCGCAAGGTCGCCTCTATGAAACGGCACCACAACCGTGGAGGAGCCGTCTTCGCTCTTCCAGATGTGGTGGCTTCCATTGATGCGCACGAGGCGCCATGCTCTAACGTTTAACACTGTTTCCATCCTTTGCGGTGTTACATGTTTCACAAAGCGACCCTCACAGCGCCGACGTAATCTGGCGTATGGGCCTCGTCCTGGGCCATCAGCCAGCCCTCTGCGGCCTCACGAATGTTGGCAACTGCCTCTTCGAAGGTATTGCCGTCGGAGCAGCATCCAGGAAGCGCCGGCACTTCGGCGCAGTAGATGCCCGCCTCGTCCTTGTAGATTACTGCATTCATTGTCATTGCCGGTTTTCCTCTTTAAAAAATAACGTCTGTTGGGGAGCACAGCTGCGGGGACATTGGGGACCATGGGGACATTGGGGACTTGGGGTCAGCCGCCCAGCAGGTGCCCGGCATAGTCGCGGAAATCACGCGGAGAACCGCGTGATTAGTGGCTTGCGCCACAAATCCCTGCGCCTTTTTGAGGCCGCAGTCTGGAGGTTTTTCGATCATTGAGCCTATTATCCCTAAACAATGCCCTTGTATTGTAGCACAATCAGAGAGGGGTGCGCAAGGGGGGAAAGTGAAAAAAGTTGAATTTTTTTGCGCGGTTCAGAGTTTGAAGTGGCTGGGGCTGAATTGGAATTGGAATTGGAATTGGATAGTGGATAGTGGCAACTCAATGAAGCGTCATTGCAGGACAAACGACAGAGGACAGAAGACAAAGGACTGGGCTGGAAGGCGCCTTGCGTTCAACAGCCAACATCCTTTGTCCTCTGTCTTTTGTCCTTTGTCCTTGAATTCCATTGCTTTCGCTGCTGGGAGTCTCGGTGTCTTGGAGTTATTGAAACGTTTCGAAGATTCTTTCTAAACCTCCAAAACTCCTAAACTCCCATTGGCGAAAGCAAGAAAGGTTTTGCGACTGGTTCTTGAATTGAAGTTTCATCAAATCACCCTCTTGACATGATGCCGGACATGATGTATTATGTCTTGTATGAAAACTTTGGTGACCAAAGTGACCGAGCGCGGTCAAGTTTCAATCCCTGTTCCGCGAATCACACGCCGCCCCGGCAGAAACGAATGGCAGCTGCCCCGGACTGGAAATGCACAACGAATCCTCGAATATCTTCACCTGTATGTCATACGGCGCGCCGTAGTCGCGATGACAGAGCGCGTTGGCAAGCGTTTCGCGAACAGCCTCAAGCGGATAGGCCCACATCGGATCGTGGTCGACCTTGCCAGAAGTGATGACGAGTGCGCAATGGATGTTCCTCTTGACAAACGACATTGCATCGTCAATCTGATCCTGGATGTTCCCCTTTGAATCAAGCGAATCGACAATGAGCGCGCCATCGGCGCGAAATGCTCCAGAATGCACGATTGCCTGGGAGAACTTCCGTTGCGTGTCCTTTGCGAACATCAGATAAGCGGCTCGCGTGATCTCCGATTCCGACTTGACCCATTCCAGTTTCAACAAGACTTCCCACGGGTCTTCATCTTCGGAATAGGAGCGCCGTTTTTTCTCAACAGACCGTCTCATGTACTTACGCACGGCCTCCATGTCGAGATCGTCCTTCGTCGCGCCCGGCACGAAAACGGCATCCATGCTCGCGCCCGTAGATTTCAGATGGCATTCGGCAATCTCCGTCGGCGTCATCTGATGGTTCACGCTGCCCTTGCGGATGTAGCACCGTCCCTTGTAGGCGATTGGCTTGAGCGGATTCTCAATGACTCGGAGAACCACGATCTCGCGGTCTCTGAATTCCACCTTCTCGGCATCCACCGCCACGCTCGGCTCCGTCGCCGTGGAAATCTTGTTCTCGTAGTCGCGCAACCCCTCAAAGCGCAATTGGTGCTTCGACGGATTGCCGTCGTTGTCCACGCCGATCACGATGAACCCGCCCTGCGCGTTCGTGAACGCGCAAGCTGTCTCGATGCACTCCACGCCAAACGACTCCTTCAGCTCGAGCCGCTGCATCTCGTGTTTGCAAACGATGGTTTCAAGTTCTTCGCTTGTCATGCCTTTTTCTCCGGGGCGTTATTCTACCATATATGCCGCCCGCATGCGACACCGCATTTCCTGGTACCGGGCATCGTGCGGCAGGGTCACGCGTCCCGCGTGACCGTGTTTACCGCCGACACTCCGCTCCCTGCGCACAAACGATTCCTCCACTACCCTCTCCGCGCCGCATGCGACGCGCGGGAACATGGATGTCACTCGTCTTCTTCGTCGTTCCTTCCGTGAGGACTTTTAGATGTAATCTTACCTGCCTTATACAGTCGGGTCAAAAGATCCAGAATCTCGCGGGATGTGTCTTGCGTGAAACATACGCCTACGAACTTTTTATTGGACAAGTCACTCCAGGTAAATGACACCTCAACCCCTCTGGGAGATATGACCCAAGGACTGTAGTCACCTTGCAGACGTCCATCAGCCACATTCCCAGACGCATCAAACAGCACAGTCGCGCCATCAAGATAATCCCTCAACTTCACATCTAAATCTTCACCTCCATTGACCCAATGCTCGATCTGCAAGGCCAGTTCCGTAGCATACTCCTCTAATTCCTGCACGGAGTACTGCTTTGGAAGGACAGGCTTAATTTTCTTCGACTCATTCCTCCCAAAATCCAGAAGCCAAAGATTAAAGCCCAAAAGCTCTATGCTTATGTCTTGCAAGCTCTGGATGGCACGACGCGAGACCTTAAGTTGCAGCGCCACACGCCTTGCATTGTCCACATGTTTCGACGCTTGAAAACACTCATCTTTCAATTCAAGTTCCAAGCGTTCGCGTTCTTCCTCGTCGTATTCATCATAATCCATGACTTACCTCCAATGGAATCAGACACATGCGATCTCTTTCCTCCTCGCCACAAGCGCAAGGCGCGCTTCATTGCTGTTGTAAATCGTCAGGCCATCCCTCATCCTATTGAAATCCATGATGACATTATTATTTTTTGCGATAAGTTCCTTGATTT
>CACWJS010000185.1 GCA_902761275.1 uncultured bacterium
TCGATTATCGGCCCGGCAATCGCGATGTCGACGCCTTCCATGGCCCTGTTGAGCCCTCTGACGAACAATTCGATTGAACGCTTTGAGATGGAATGGTGTACGAAATCTATGTCCATGTCCATCGTCGCTCGCCTGATGTCTCGCGTGATGCTGCTCATCACAACACCACCCTTAATCGTGCTTTTAGCCTTGAATCCGCTCTTGTGCATCGCCAGCAACACGACATCGTGTGCAACCTTCGCCTGCGCAGCAAGGCGCTTATAGCCGAGTCCAACTAATAGATTCACCTGGTCCCGCAGCGACATCATCAAAACACCTCCTCATCAATAATCCTCTCAATCAGTTCACGCTTTGGAAACCCAACAAGATACTCACCTATCTTCGCGGGATACATTGATTCGACCCTCTTGCGGAATTCGAGAACCACCTCCTTGTACAAATCCGATGGAAGCGCACTTTTCATCCGAGCCGTTTCAATCAAGAGTCGCTCAAGATCATACGTCCTGACATTCTCTCCGTTGAAATTACGGACAACCATCCCGATCTTGAGGACCTCGGCCGGCACATAATACTGGTGTATTCGATCGTCAGTGATCCGGCCATCACTCCGCGCCGTGACAAAATCATATTCGTCAGGCACTACATCCGTCATATCGTAGAAATAGTAGGCGGTTCCAAGAGTGACGACAGAATCTGGGTATTTGAACTGCAGAACCTCAAGCTCGGTTTCCTTCCCCGTATCGGAATAGACCCCTTTGTCCATCTTGTGCAGACGGCCATCAGCCACAGCTTTTGCTATTTGATAAGCCGAGCCGAACTGCTTCTGACAAGTCATATAGTTGTAAAGCGCCATTGGTGCAACCAAATGAAGGAGTCGTCTTTTTTCAGTTGTTTGCTGTAATTATATCATGTCCTGGCCCTACAAGTCAAGTGCCACACCACGTCAACGCTATCCTACGCCATCAACCCTTTCTGGCGGGAGGTGAAGTGCTTCAAAGGTCAAGGAGCGCACAACTGCGTCACCATCCCTAATGCGTCGGCTCGTGGCGGTCTTTCGCCGGACCGACGAGGCCGCGTTCCACCACCGCCGCAGTCGCAGCTCGATGTGGGGTCAGACCCGTCATCTCTGCATGGTGTGGCAAGGCCGCCCGGCCTTGCTGCAAGGGCGATGGCACCCTTGCCACATCGGATTTTGCAACTACCTCATGCCAATAACTTTCAGAACAGAAGTTCGCGCACATCGATAAGAGCGTGAAAGTAGCCCGCAGCCTCAACCGTGGCAGCAAGATGGCCATCATAGACTAACGCTGTACGGATGGAAACGTCGCCCGGAAGCGAAAGCGCGTTGAGCTTCCCCCTCATCTCTGAAATCACTTCGTCGCCTAGCTCTTTGCGCCTCTTTATTTCAACAAGACAGCACGACTGAATGGACTGTATGAGCAGATCCACCTGGCATCCCTGCGTTCCCGCCTTTGCGTTGCCTCGTTTGACAAATGGCGCAGCCGATTCTATCAGCACCCGCGAAAGGCCAAGACGCGGCAATATCTCACGATAGTGGTTCACTATCAGGTTCTCGAACGACAGGCCAAGAATAGCGTCCACTCCCTTGAGCTGCTCAAGCGAAGTGAAAGCGTAAGAGCCTGCGTCAATGACGTCCTTCACCGGTTCGATGTATTTAAGATAGAATCTAGAGTAGTTGTCCATGAGGCGATAGCGCCGCTCCCGCACAGGTCGACCGGTCTCAGGATTGCGCCCGTGATCTCGCGCGACAAGCCCCGCCTCCACAAGCCGGTCAAGAGCCGCAGCTGTGTTTCCACCCTTTGCCAATCCCAGCTTCCCCGCAATCTCGGCTGCGCTCCTCGGACCATCAACAAGACACCGCAATACCTGTCCTGTGAAAGACGGCTGCGAAGTGATCACGTCCATGAACATGTCGTCGAAATCTTCACGTAGCGGACTCTTCCGAGTGAAGCACATCCTGCGGATGTTTTCGTTCGCCGACAATGCAGGGTTGATCTCTTCAAGATACCGCGGGACTCCGCCCGTGACGGAGAGCACATCGAGAATGTCGTTCGGCATCAGATTCTTTGCGGCATCTCCCCAGAATTTGACGCAGTCGCGAAGCGGCAGTTCGCCAATGACAAAATCGCCGCTTCTTCTTCCAAGATATGCGCTGTTGTCTATTATATTGTCCTTTATCCAACTGGAGACACTTCCGCAAAGCACTAGAACGAGCCGATCATGCTTCTTCAGCATCATATCCCATGCTATTTTAAGGACTTCCGGGAAATGCGCGTCATAATGCCCCATCCAAGAGATCTCGTCCAGAAGAACGACCGTTCGTCCGCCGTCATCTATCTGATCGTCAAGCGATTTAAACGCCTGCGCCCAATTCTCATGGCTTCTACCGTTATAATCTGTCTGCAAAGAAAGGAATGTGGCGAAATTCTGAAGTTCATCGTCATTCGAGAATCCATGTCTGGGCTTCAGACCTTCAATGCGAATGAATCGGGCAGAGGATTTTCGCGCAAACTCGGCCACAAGCGTCGATTTGCCGATTCGCCTTCTTCCTCTGCACGTTATCAGAGATGAGACACGCTTGCCCCAAAGGGCCATCATGTCATCCAATATGTCTTCTCTTCCATAGAACATAATGAACCTTTCTTTCCCCAAGAAACACAACCATTATACATCGTTTTTATCTTGTATGCAATAGAAAATATCCCCAATGTGGCATTTTCCCACTTTGGGGATATTTCTGAACCCCCAAAAATATCCCCAATATGGCATCTCCCAACTTTAGGGATAATTTTGAGCAGAAAAGAGGTCGCCTATGTCGTATTTTTGAATGCCGCGATCATGCGGGGGGGCGCGCTAGCGCATTATGATGGTGGAGCCATTGCCGATGATGTGGACGCCGTCTTCGCCCTTCCTCACGTAATAGTGGCGCGCGTCGGAGGGATCGCGCACGAAGGTGCGCTGGCGCCCTTGCCACATCGCTTGATCTTTCGCCGAATCGCCGCCACGCACGCCGCATTTCCTCTGTCTGGATTTGCATGACAGTCAAGCCTCCGCACAAAACATCACCAGCGGATTGCTGAGCGCGGTTTCTGCGTGGCGCTGGTGAAATCTCGCATTGTTCGAAACCAACTCTTCGAAAGTCACTGGCTCGAAGCCGTTTACATCCACTCCGGCATTGAGCATGCGCGGACGGCGCATGATGAGCGGCCAGTAGTCGTCGCCCGTGTTGTTGTGGATGTGTCCGTAGATCATATAGCCACGCCGTGACTGCGGATACGACAGCATCGGATAGTGGCAGAGCGTCGCCGGAGCGCCGCAAACGTCTATTTCCTTCATCGTCTGGACGCTCTCGAAGTAGTTCTCGAGCCGAACCTTGCCTGTCCACGAGTGGTCGTGATTGCCGAGGACAAGGTGCTTGCGTCCGTTGAGGCGATTTAGGATCGACTCCACATTGGCGGACCGGAAGAACAAATCGCCGAGAACGTATACCGTGTCGGCAGACTTCACCTTGGCGTTCCACCTGGCAATCATCGCTTCGTCCATCTCGTCCGCCGAGGCAAACGGCCTTTGGCTCAGCCGGATGATGTTGAAATGCCCGAAATGCTG
>CACWJS010000186.1 GCA_902761275.1 uncultured bacterium
CCCGCGAAGTACTTCGCCTCGCCGCCCTTTAGCTCGAGGACGCGCTTGCCGAACAGCATGAAGAGAGATGCGCAGACGAGAACGGTGGAACCAATGAGAAACGGGATGCCGAAGAGCGACTGCTCGAGGTTGAATTCGCCTTTGATTATCTGGGAGCCGTAGATGCCCATCATCGAGAAGCCCGCCCAGACGCAGGTGAACGGAACGAAGAAAAGCGCCAACGGGGAAATCTTCTTGTACGTGATCGTCGTTCGGCGCTCGGGGTCCATCGGATCCGTATCGATCCTTAGGTGCTTCGGCGGCGGCTTCACGAGCACGCTTTCGTCGCCAACTTCGTTTACGGCCTCGGCGAACGAAGATGTCTCGCCGCAGCTCTTGCAGAGCATGAGGTCGGCCGACACATTGATGTCGCTCAGCGGAATCTCGGCTCCGCATTTCGGGCAGAAATAGCTCTTCATGGGTTATCCTCTTGTAGGCGGTTCTGTAGTCGGTTGCTCTGCGGCGTTCAGCGCACGAATCGCGTTCGTCATCGGTATCGTCGTCGGCTTCATGTCAGTTGCTGGAATAACTGCCGTAGAGTGTCTGCGAATCAAGATCGAAGAGAAGAATGGTGCCTCCGCAGTTTCGGTAGCCGAACCAGTAGGAGATATAGTTCTTCGGCTGCGGGGCAGCGCCGTTGTCGTTGACGAAGAGCCACCCTCCGATTTGGTCCAGGTTCATCTCGGCAGGATACCTATCGCCGTCGACGATTTCGACATTCGCGTTTCGAAAGACGTTCGTCGCAAGCGGATACTCTTGTTCGGCGGCAAAGCGCATGAAGTCCGCCTCCGACACCTTGCAGCTGAAACTCGCATGTCCGAACATAAAACCGCGCTTTCCAGAGAAGTGAATCTCCGTCGCCTCGGGCGGCACCATCGTGTCGACGAGGGGCGTCATCTTCTTGACAAGGCGGTCTTCATGAAGTTCCGACAGGTTGGCGAACACCCCCTTTGTCTCCTGGTCGCGCATGTCTGCAAATGCGCTCGCAATGATGACTGCTACAACCACGAGTCCGATGCAAAGCAAGATGCCAAGCGAACCGAATACGCCCGCGAAGGCAACGCGCCATCCGCGAGGCGGCGTGTCGGATCGAAGCGGGCAGGCGATGCCCAGAAGAATCGCAATGGGCAGGGCGGCAAGCGTCAAGCATACGGCGGCGCTCAGCAACAGGGCGCAAAGCGTCGGGGAAACGCTGCGGAGCGGCAAGGACAGCAGCTTTAATCCAAGGATGGCGATGGCCGCACAGCCAAGATTCCGAAAGACTGAATACCAGCGATGCGGAGCCGCCATAGGTCGTCAACCTTCGCTCGGAGCGGGAGTTTCGCCAGTCGTGGCGCTTGCTTCGCCTTCGGCGGCGGGTGCGGATTCCTCTTCCTCGCCTTCGCAGACTGATACCGACACGAGAGTCGCGCCCTCGGAGAGGCGGACGAGCTTCACGCCCTGCGCCATGCGTCCCTGGACGCTGAAGTCCGAGACCGCGCTTCTCACCATCTGCTGGTCGCTCGTGATCGAGATCACGCTTTCGTCGTCAGAGACCGCATGCGCAGCGACGACCGCGCCGTTGCGGTCTTCGCCCTTGATGCCGATCATGCCCTGCCCGCCGCGGCCGTGGCGCGTGAAGTCCTTGAACTCGCAGCGCTTGCCGTAGCCGTTCTCCGTCGCGATGAAGAGCGTCTTCGAATCGTCCACCGCGTCCAAGGAGACGACGCGGTCGCCTTCGAGAAGCCGTATGCCGCGGACGCCCGTCGCCGTGCGGCCCATTCTGCGAACATCCGACGCCGCGAAGCGCATCGCGCGCCCGTTCTTCGTGAGCATGATGACGTCGTCTTCCGGCTTAACGAGCCGCACGTCGACAAGCTCGTCGCCTTCGTCGATGTTTATGGCGCGGATGCCGGACTTGTTGACGTTCTGGTAGTCGCCGAGTAGCGTCTTCTTGACGGTGCCGAGCTTTGTCGCGAAGAAGACGTCGATGTCGCCTTCGAACGAGCGTATCGGCAGAAGCTCCAGCACCTGCTCGCCTTCCTGGAGATTGAGCAGGTTGATGAGCGGCCGCCCGAAGCTCGTGCGCGGCGCCTCGGGAATCTGGTACGCGTCCTTGAGGAAGAGACGTCCGGTGTTCGTGAAGAACATGAGCGAGTCGTGCGTCTGCGCGACGAAGACGAGTCGGATGAAGTCCTCTTCCTTCACCTGCGCGCCCTTTACGCCGTGTCCGCCGCGCTTCTGCTCGCGGTACTCGGTGAGCGGCACGCGCTTCACGTAGCCGCGGTTCGAGAGCGTGATGACGCACGGCGCGTCGGGAATGAGGTCCTTCATCGAGACCTCGTTCTCGTCCGCGACGATCTCGGTGCGGCGCTGCGCGTCCGGCTTCGAGCCGTACTTCGCCTTGAGCTCCGCGAGGTCCTGGCAGATGATCGCGTAGACCTTCTCCGGGTCCGCGAGAATCGCCTCGTACTCCGCGATTGCGGCGAGCAGCTTCGCGAGCTCGTCGGAGAGCTTGTCGCGCTCGAGGCCGACGAGCTGGTAGAGGCGCATCTCGAGAATCGCGTTGACCTGGAGGTCGGTAAAGCCGAAACGCTCAAGGAGCCGAGACTTCGCCTCGTCTCGCGTCTTCGACGAGCGGATGATCGCGACGACCTCGTCGAGGTTGTCGATCGCGAGGAGAAGGCCGTCGATGATGTGCTTCCTCGCCTGCGCCTTCCTGAGCTCGAAGCGCGTGCGCCGCGTGATGACCTCGAAGCGGTGGTCGGTGTAGCAGCGGCAGTAGTCCTTGAGGTTCAGGATCTTCGGCCGGCCGCCGTCGATCGCGAGCATGATCGCGCCGAACGTCGTCTGGAGCTGCGTGTGCTTGTAGAGGTGGTTGAGCACGACCTCGCCCATCGCGTCGCGCTTTATGTCGACGACGATCCTGATGTCCTTCTTCGACTCGTCGCGTATGTCGCTTATGCCCTGTATCACCTTGTCCTTGACGAGGTCGGCCATGTGCTTGATCATCTCGGCCTTGTTGACCGCGTAGGGGATCTCGGTGATGATGATGCGCTCGCGGCCGTTCTTCTGGACCTCGACCTCGGCCTTGCCGCGGACAGTCAGCTGCCCGCGCCCGAGCTTGTACATCGCCGCGATTCCGTTGTAGCCGCAGATCTGCGCGCCGGTCGGGAAGTCGGGCCCCTTGACGAACTGCATGAGGTCGTCGACCGTGCACGTCTCGCGGTTCCTGACGTAGTAGTCGATTCCGTCGCAGAGCTCGTTCAGGTTGTGAGGCGGTATGTTCGTCGCCATGCCGACGGCGATGCCGCTCGAGCCGTTGAGAAGGAGGTTCGGCAGCTTCGCCGGCAGGACCGTCGGCTCCTCGAGCGTCTCGTCGAAGTTCGGCATCATGTCGACCGTGTCCTTCTCGAGGTCGGCGAGAAGCTCGTCCGTCACGCGCTGCATCCTGACTTCGGTGTATCGCATCGCCGCCGCGCCGTCGCCGTCTATCGAGCCGAAGTTGCCGTGACCGTCGACGAGCGGGACCCTGAGCGAGAAGTCCTGCGCCATGCGGACGATCGTGTCGTAGACCGAGGAGTCGCCGTGCGG
>CACWJS010000187.1 GCA_902761275.1 uncultured bacterium
ACTGGGACGTGGAGAAGGAACTCGTCGGGCTGACGAAGCCGACGAAACGCAACGAGGGGACGGCCGAGCAGAACGTCCGCGCTGCGATAAAGTACCTCTCGCGCAAGGGCTTCGGCGCCTCGGCAAGGCCCGCTGCGACGCGGCCTTCGGGCTTCTTCGACGGATGGCTCGACGCGCTTCGCCGCTACAACGGACGGCGCGACCGCACCGACACCGATCGGTACTACAGCGACGAGTACGCCGACAAGATAGTGAAGCGCGCGAAAGACCCGAACGCCTTCGTCCCGATCGAAATCAAACTTGCGAAGTAAACTATGAAAACCGATCTCGCCAAGTATATCGATCACACTCTGCTCAGGGCGGACGCGAAGGCGTCGGACATCGCGCGGCTTTGCCGCGAGGCGAAGGAGCACGGCTTCAAATCCGTGTGCGTGAACCCGTGCTGGGTTCCGAAGTGCCGCGAGCTTCTTGCTGGAAGCGGCGTCGCCGTCTGCACGGTGATAGGCTTTCCGCTCGGCGCGACGAGCACCTTCGCCAAGGTGGAGGAGGCTCTTCAGGCGATAGAGGACGGAGCGGACGAGCTTGACGTCGTCCTCAACCAGGGTCTTCTCAAGAGCGACATCTACGCATGCTTCTGCGAGCTTTCCGAAATCGTGCGCGAATGCCGTGAGGCGAAGAAGGGCGTCGTCCTCAAGCTCATCCTCGAGTGCTGCAACCTGACGAAGGAAGAGATCGTCGTCGCGTCGACAGCCGCGAAGAAGGCGGGCTTCGACTTCGTGAAGACGTCGACAGGTTTCGGGAAGGGCGGTGCGACGCTTGCGGACGTGAAGCTCATGCGGAAGACCGTCGGCGCGAAGATGGGCGTAAAGGCGGCGGGCGGGATACGCGACCGCAGGACCGCGCTCGCGATGATCCGCGCGGGCGCAAACCGCCTCGGCTGCTCGTGCGGCCTCGCGCTCGTCGGCTAATCCCATTCGATCCAGTGAAAGGAGTCTGTCTTGAAGAATGCGTTTTTGCCGTTTGCCGTCGCGCTGTCTGTCGCTGGGATGGCTTGCGCTAGCGAAGTCGTCGTCAGCAACGGCGTGTTGTGGGCTGAATCTCCTCTCGACTTTGAGATTGGCTCGACTAAATACGCGGAAATGCTCGGCAAGCGCCTGAGATCCACGGCGTCAGCCACATACGATCCGCAGACGAAGGTCACGACGACTAACGTGACATGGGCTGCGGACGCACGGCTTGCAAAACCATTTTACGGACACGATGAGGTCTATCTCAGTTTCAAGGGCGAGGACAAGCGCCTCGACAACTTCCATCTTTTCCGCTGCCCGGTGGCGAAGGAAGTCACGGCGACGGCGCTGAACGACTGCCGAAAGACCTTGCGCGAGATTGCGTCCGACATCGAGCGCCGACGGGGCGTCAAGATGAAAGAAATGTCCGGAATGGACAATGAAGAGCTGACGGAAACCCTGGAGAAGGACGACAAGTCAAAGGACGTCTCGCATGGATTCTCGATGATGCTCGCCAGATGCGAGACCAACGACGTTGTCGTCAACTACTGGCTGGAGGGGTGGGCAGGAAAAAAGAGCGGATGCTACATCAGTCTTCGCGCATACGCTTCGGATCCAGATGAAAGCGGGCTGGACGGCATTGTCACAAAGGACGAGCGAAAGAAGGCGCACGCCGAGGCCGCCAAGATGCGCGCGACCTTGAAGCGTGTCTTTGGCGAGGACTTCGATGCCGAGCCCGAAAACAGACGGCGCAAGTTCGATCCGGCGAAAGAATGGGCGGCGCTTGACGTTCCGGTCGCTGGGATGACGGAGAAGAAGGTGTCTCGCTCGAACATTCTTTTCGGGATCCCGATGGTCACTCTCTCGTTCCGTCGTGCGTACGACGGGGACGTGGAAGCCGACGAGCTGGACTCCGTCGCTAAGGGGTTTCTTGCCTTGCTGGAGAAGGAGTACGGCGAGACTATCCCCGAGTGCGACGCTGAAGATGGACAAAAGGAGGTGTCGCTCGTGTTTGGCGACGGTGTTCCCGCCTATGGCGACACGCGTGCGGCGTTTCAGCTCGACCGCACGCAGGTCTTCGTCGGAAAGATCGGCGATGTCGCCGTAGAGATCGCCTATGCGCTACCGCAGTATCGGCGGGAGGGCGGTGCGTTCGAAGTCGTCGTAAGGGGTGCGGTCATTGCCAATATCGTTCAAATGCCGATCTTGTCTGCGGCGAAGTCAAAGAAGTGAGAGTCGAAATGGAGAATGGAATGATGAGAAGCGTCGTCTTTGCGTGTGCGGGGGTAGCATTCGTCCTCGCTTGCCGCGCAGAGGTGTCGGTCACGAATCGCGAGCTTGTGGTCGATTCGCCCTTTGAACTCAGAATCGGATCCACGGAATACGCCAAGATGCTTGGGGATGCCGTATATGAGCACAAGGGAAGGGGGTTTGACTCAGAGCTCGGGGAAGTGGTGACGAACTACGTCCACCGTTCCGCCACGCTTCGGCTCCGCAGCCCGTATTTCGGAATCGAATATATGGCTCTTTCTTTCCGCGGCAAAGACAAGAAGCTCGAAACGATCCATGCGCACCCCGCCGGAGTGAACAGGAAGAAACTCTCGATGAAGGACTGCCTAAGCGCCGTCGAGAAGATCGCCGCAGACATCGACAGCCGTTTGGGCGTGGACATGGCGGGGTCGATGCAGGTTCCCGACGAAGCCGAAGCAATTCAGCGCCTCGAGAAGTTGCGCGCGGAAATCGCCGATGAGAACAAGACGGGCAAATCGCGGACAGGGGAGTTCGCCACGTCATTCTGCTCGGCGCGTGCGACTAAGGAGATCGAGGGTGTCGATGTCGACTTTGCCGTCACTGGCTTCGTCAACAACATGACGAACTGCTATGTCAGCCTGGCGATTGAAAGGCATGTCGACCGTTTTGGATTTTCGCCTGGGCGCTCCAACGGGAGGATTCCGATCTATACCAATTCCGCGGCAACTGCGGCGATGAGCCTTCCGGTCACCGAGGAGCAGAAGAAGGCGCACGAAGAGGCTGCCAAGATCCGCGCGGCGTTGAAGCGCCTCTTCGACGTGGACTTCGACGAGGCAGAAACGCCCATCGACACGCATCGCCTGCCCGACCCCGAGAAGTCGAAGGATCTCATGTCCAAGCCGGAGTGGTCGGCCATGGAAACGCCCTTTGCGGGGATGACGGAACGCAAGCAGAAGCAGGCGGTGAAGTTCATGTTCATTCCTCTCTGCTCCTTCTCGCTCAGACGTGCATATGACGGCGACGTTTCTGAGGACGAGCTGCAATCATGCGCCAGGACCTTCGTCGCGGCGTTCGAGGCGGAGCTCGGCGAGAAGATCCCGCCTGCCGAGCCAAAGGACGACCTGGAGAAGATGGTCGGTTCTGGCGTGCCGGCATTTGGCGACGTTCGCGCGATTCTCCAAAGCGACAAGCGACAGGCGTTTGCGGGTCGCGTCGGCGACTTGTTGCTGGACGTGTCATACGCGCCGCCAAGATACGTCAAGAAGAACGGCCTGTATGAAATATCAAGACGCGGCGCTGTCGTCGTGTCGTTCACCCAGTCGCCGCT
>CACWJS010000188.1 GCA_902761275.1 uncultured bacterium
CCAGGAGAAAAACGTCCATTTCACTTACGAAAATGCGTCTCACCCTTTATTAACAGGGGTAAGATGCACTTTGACTGTCAAAAAATGGGTAAACTCCAGCGAATTTTACGGCTTCTTCAGACGGTCGCGAAGATCCTTGTCGCGAAGATGACGATGGTAGGTGATTGCAAAGCGATGCGCCTCGTCGCGGAGACGAGTGCAGACGAAGAGCGCCTCGGAATCGCGGGGAAGAAGAAGGTTCTCGCGCCCGTCGTCGAAGACGATCTCCTCCTGGCGCTCGGCAAGCCCCACCGTCGGCACGTCGTCGATGCCAAGCTCCGCGAGCGCAGCACGCGTCGCGCGAAGCTGCGTTATGCCGCCGTCGCAAATGAAAAGGTCCGGCTTCTGGAGCCCAAGCGACTTCGCGCCTGGCGCGGCATCGTGCGTGAAGCGGCGACGAACGACCTCGGCCATCGAGCGCGGATCGTCTGCGCCCTCGATCGTCTTTATGCGGAAATGGCGGTAGAGCCGCTTGTCGGGCATCCCGTCTCGCGCCACAACGAGCGAGGCGACGGAATGGGTTCCGAAGAGGTTTGAGATGTCGCAGCACTCTATGAAGCGAGGCGGCGCCTTAAGCCCTATCGCCTCGGCGAGTTCCTTTAAACCCTGCTCGACGTTGCGCCGCCGCATCTCGGGCGGAGTCCTCACGAAGTGCGCCTTAGTCATCTCCTTCAGGGCGAAGAGCGTGTCTCTGAGCCGCGCAGCCGTTTCGTATTTTCCCTTCTCCGCCGCTTCGCGCATCTCGGCCTCGACTTCCGAAAGGACGCCTGGGCGGTGGCCGGCGAGGAACTCGCACGCCTCCTCGAACCGCGCGCGGTACTCATCCTGCGATATCCTGCCGAGACACGGCGCGGAGCAAGTGCGTATCACGTCTGCGAGGCAATGCCTGTGATCTTCCTCGCAGGGACATTCCGCCTTGCACTCGCGAATGCCATACCGCTTCTCGACGAAGTCCTTCGCCGTCCTTACGACTGGGCTCGACGGGAAAGGCCCGAAATACTTCGCGCCGTCGTCCTTCACCGTGCGCACGCACGAGAAGCGCGGCCATTCCGCGGCGGAATCGCCGCGGAGCGCGAGATACCGCTTGTCGTCGCGCATCAGTATGTTGAAGTGCGGCTTGTGGCGCTTTATAAGCTCGGCTTCGGTTAACAGCGCCTCCGCGTCGTTCTTCACCGTCATCCACTCGAAGTCGAAGACGGTGTCGACCATGGAGCGCACCTTCGGCGCGTGGTTCGCGCGGGGGCGGAAGTAGGACGAGACGCGCCGCCTCAGGTCCTTCGCCTTGCCGACATAGATGATGACGCCCCGGCGATCTCGCATGAGATAACAGCCGGGGCGACTTGGGACTTCCTTGAGTCGCTCGCGTATCAGCTCGCTGACCACTTACGCCTTCTCAAGCTCCTTGGCGGGCTTTCCCTCCGCCTCGGCCTCTTCCTTCTCGCCTTCCGCGAGACCCTTCTTGAACTCGCCCTTCGCCTTGCCGAGAGAGCGAGCGAGCTCGGGGATCTTGCTGCCGCCGAAGAGCAGCGCTATGACCACTACGACGATGAGCAACTGCCACGGGCCGATGTTCTGAAGAAATCCGAATACCATGATTGACTCCTTTTCCTTTTGAAATTGTCTGCTAATAGGATACCGAATTTTCCGCGCAAAATCAAGACTGGCCGCAAGTGATTTCGCACACGGCGGTGACGGACTTGGACGGAACGAGAAGGTCGGAATCCGTTACGGCGACCCCTATGCGACGCGTCGCCTCGAGCTTCTCGACGATTTCGCGGCTCATAGAAAGCGGCATTTCGCCGTACCCAGGCGAACGGCGGGACTTGAGCGTCTCGCCGGGCGCGAGCGACGCGCGCGCCTCGGCTTCGAGCTCGTCCATCTCGCGTTCAACCGCATCAAGGCCTATCTGCTGGGAGAAGTACGCGTCGGCGCCGCTCAACGCGGCGAGCCGCCGCTGCCACGCGTCGAACGCCGCGCCTATCGTGCCGCAGAGAAGAACCCTGTCGCCGTCGCGCATCCAGACGCCCTTCGCGTCAATCGGCGCCTCGCGCAAAAGCACCGCCTTCCTCTCGTCGCATCCTGCCGTCATGGCGCACGCGCTACGCGACTATCCCCTTGAGGTTGTCCATTATGCGTCGGGCGAGCTCCGGCTTGTTCATCGTATATACGTGGACATGGTTGACGCCGTTCGCAAAAAGGTCGACGATCTGCTCGGTCGCATACGCGACGCCCGCGCCGAGCATCGCAGCCGGATCGTCGCCAAACCTGTCGACGATCGCGCGAAAGCGCGGAGGGAGATGAGTTCCCGAAAGCTCGCATATCCGCGCGATCTGCCGTCCGTTCGTGACAGGCATGATGCCGGCGACGACCGGAACCGTTACACCGGCGTCGCGCAGGCGCGCGAGGTAGTGGAAGAAGACGTTGTTGTCGAAGAACATCTGCGTCGTAAGGAAGTCGAGACCCGCCTCGACCTTCTCCTTCACGTGCGCGATATCGTCAGCGAAATGGGGGCTTTCAGGATGCCCCTCGGGATAGCACGCACCGCCAAGGCAGAAGCCCTTGCCGGCAAGAGCCGCCACGAGGTCGCTCGCGTGCGAGAACGCTGAATCTCCGGGGAACACCGTTTCAGGAGCAAGGTCGCCCCTGAGGCAGAGGATGTTCTCGATACCGGCCGCGCGGAACGACGCCACTTCGCGATCGATCGATTCGCGCGTCGCCGCGACGCATGTCAGGTGCGCGAGAACTGGAACGCCGCAGGTCTTCTGGACATGCTCCGCGATGGCGCACGTGTTCGCGCCGGTCGTGCCGCCCGCCGCGCCGTAGGTTACGGACATGAACGCGGGACCTGTCGCCGCAATCTCGGAGACGAGCTCCTTTGTTCCCTCGAGCGGCCTGTCCTTCTTCGGCGGGAACACCTCGAAGGAAACGGACGGCTGCGGCTTTGCAAGTATGCTTGATATCTTCATGTCTGGCTGTGCCCCTGCGGACTATCCGCGATAGCCCTCTATTACCGTCTGCCGTGGACGCTTCGACTGGCGCGGGTAGTCGAGGGTGAAATGGAGCCCTCGGCTTTCGCGGCGCTTCTGCGCGCACTTGACGATGAGCTCGGCGCACACGGCGAGGTTTCGGAGCTCAAGCGTATCGGGCGTCACGAGATAGCGGAAGTAGTAGTCGCGTATCTCCTTCCTAAGCGTCTTGATGCGGTGCGCGGCGCGCGCGAGGCGCTTGTTCGTGCGCACGATGCCGACGTAGTCCCACATGAGGCGGCGTATCTCGTCCCACATGTGGGAGACGAGAACGGCCTCGTCGGGCGGAACGGCGTTGCCGATGCGCCATGCGGGGATCTCGGGCAGCTTCCTGCGCGGCGCGAACTTCGTCGGGTTCGCGGCGAGCCGCGCCGCCGCGAGCCGGGCGCAGACGAGCGCCTCCAT
>CACWJS010000189.1 GCA_902761275.1 uncultured bacterium
CGCCGACGCCTATTTCAAGGGACTTCTCGGCGGCAACGATCCGGAACGCGTTTACCGGGCCATACGCGCCACTCTGCGCGAGAACCACCCCCGCCGCCAGAAGGAGAACTGGGACGTGCTCGACAGATACGGATACTATCCATTCGACAAGATAAGGTCGGAATCCGTCTCGCGCCTGCTGGAATGCGCATACGACGACTGGTGCGCTGCGAAGATGGCGAAGGCGCTCGGACACGCGGATGACGCCAGGTTCTTCGCGAAGAGGGCGGGATACTGGAAAAACGTCATAGACCCTTCGACGGGATTCGCGCGCGGACGCGACTCGGCGGGCAACTGGCGCGAGCCGTTCAATCCGTTCGCGCTCGGACATGACGCAAGCCGCGAGAACGACTTCACGGAGGGCAACTCCTGGCAGTGGACGTGGCACGTGCTGCACGATCCGGAAGGGCTCGCCGCCGCGCTGGGCGGCAAGGCGAAGGCCGCCTCGAAGCTCGAAGCGCTCTTCGCACAGCCCGAAAAAGCGGAAGGCATGGGGTTCACTTCGGACGTGACGGGACTCATCGGACAGTACGCCCACGGCAACGAGCCAGGACACCATACGGCGTATCTGTTCAGGTATTTCGGCAAGGGCTGGCGCACGGAGGAGCTCGTGCGCGAGATCTGCGACAAGTTCTACAGGGCCGCCCCCGACGGGCTTTGCGGCAACGAGGACTGCGGACAGATGAGCGCATGGTACCTGCTTTCGGCGGCGGGATTCTATCCGCTGAACCCCGCGAGCGGCGAATACGTGCTCGGCGCTCCGCAGTTGCCGAAGGTGTCGTTCGATGTCGGGAACGGGAAGCGGTTCACCGTCTTGGCGAAGAACCTCTCGCGCGAAAACAAGTACGTGAAGTCCGTCAGGCTAAACGGTCGTCCGCTTGCGGGATTCGTCTTGAGGCACAAGGATGTCGCAAAGGGCGGAAAGCTGGAGTTTGAAATGAGTCCAGTCCGCGAGCGGAAAGGGGACAGGTGATGGTTCTTGCGGTAATCGCGGCCGTGTGGTTCGACGCGTCCGTCCCCGGATGCGGAGAATGGACCGGATCGTCGGACGCGGACAATCTCAAATACTCGCTGGTCGCAGCTCGTCCGGCGTCGGACCGTGTCGCGACGGTCCGCTTCTCGGCTCCTACGGAATGCGGAGAATATCTCCCGGAGCCGCAAGGCGGCGTTTCACTTGCAGCGTTCGACGGCAGTTTCTGGTGTCTTGCCGAAGAAGACGGCACTAACACATGGGCGCGCCTTTCGGGGGCGGCTCCAGACGGCGGGGATGCCGTGTCTATCTCGGTTTCGTTCAGGCTTTCCGGCGATTCGCTTGTCGCGAGATATTGCATAGGCCAAACTGTCCTCGTCGATGCGTCCTCGCGGGAATGGATTCCGCTCGCTTTCGGCGGCGACGCTGCGGAAGTAGCCTCGTTCGCCTTTGGCGGCGTCAGTAGCGTCGATTCCCTTGCCGGAGACTACGAAAGCGACGGTGCGACCGTCGCGTTTTCGTGCCCTGCGGTCGAGGGTGCCGCGCTCGTCTCCGCAAGCGTCGCGGGCACGGCGCTGGAAAAGGACTCAAGCGGCGCGTTCGTTGCCCCCGCCGGAAGCGTGGCGACGCTGGAGTTCGCCGCAGAGACAGGCTATTTGATAGGCTCGCCATACGCCGGCTACGCGGTGGGCTATGAGGATTCGGTCTGTCCGGAGGATTCGCTCCCGCGCGTCTATGCGGCGAAGGACGTCATACGCATAAACGAGATAATGGCGTCGAACGGCGACACGCTCGCGACCGCTCGGGGCGGCAAGGAGCTCGACTGGATCGAAATACGCAATTCGGCGCCGTTCGAAGTAGACCTCGCAGGCTGGTATCTTTTCGACGGCCCCGACAAGAAAATCTCGAAGTGGACGAAGATAGAAGGAGACTGCACCATTCCGTCCGGAGGCTGCAAGATTGTCTGGGCAGACAAGTCGTACGAATCGTTCGATGAGAGCGAGGCGTATGTGCGCATCGGACTTTCCTCTTCCGGAGAGCCGTTGTTCATCGCCGACACCGCGGGAGGACTGGTGCACAGGGTGGACTTCACCGAGGCGATAAAGGACTTTTCTCAGGGGATTGGACAGTCTGGCGGTCTAGTCTACTACAAAGCCCCCACTCCGGGCGCGGATAACGCCGAGGATGAGTACACGGCGCCGACGGATCCGGTCGAATTCTCCGTCGCGCATGGCTACAAGACGGATTCCTTCGAAGTCGAAATCTCTTGTCCGGCCAACGGCGAGGCGGAAATACGCTACACGCTCGACGGCACGTCGCCGACATCGGCAAGCACGCTCTACGAAAGACCGGTCGCAGTTTCCTCGACGACATGCCTGCGCGCAGCGGCGGTCGACGGACAAAGCATACTCCAGCGCGACAACGCGGCGACGTACATCTTCCTCGACGACGTGCTGTCGCAGGATTCATCGGTCCCCGAAGGGTTCCCCGCGGACGGCGAGGTGAACGGGCATGCGTTCCGCTACGGCATGGACCAGTCTGTCGTGAACGGGAAAGACGGCGAAAGGCTGGTGCGCTCGTTCACGAACGGAATCGACACCGTTTCGATTGTCATAGATCCGGCGAATCTTTTCGATTCCCAAACTGGCATATACGTGAACCCGCAAGGCGACGGGCGCGAGTGGGAGCGCGCGACGATGGTCGAATGGATCACACCGGCTTCGGGAGGCGACGGTTTCTCGGCCCCTGCGGGACTGAGGATCCGCGGAGGGGCGAGCCGGGGGAAGAGCTACGCCAAGCATTCGCTGCGGCTCTTTTTCCGCAGCTCCTACGGACTTTCAAAGCTCGAATATCCGCTTTTCGGCGACGAAGGCGCGTCGAAGTTCGACAAGGTCGATCTGCGCACTTCGCAGAACTATTCGTGGGCGAACGAGGACTCAATGAAAGACACGTTCGTGCACGAGGTGTTCTCGCGCGACACGCAGCGCGACCTCGGCGTGGCCTATACGAGAAGCCGTTACCTGCACCTCTTCATAAACGGCGTCTACTGGGGTCTCTACCAGACTCAGGAACGCGGCGACGAGAACTTCGCCTCCACCTATCTGGGCGGGGAGAAGGAGGATTGGGATGTCGTAAAGACGTCGGACTACATTCTCGGCGCGAGCGAAGGCACGATAGACGCATACCGCGCGCTCTGCGACTTCGCCGATCTCGGTTTCGACGACGCGAACTACATGAGGGCGCAGGGCCTGAACCCCGACGGCACGCGCAACCCCGCATACCCCGTGCTGCTCGATCCGGTGAACGTCATGGCGTACATGCTTGTGGCGCACTATACGGTGGACGCCGACTCCCCGGCGTCCGTATGGGGAAACCACGCCAACAACCTCTATGCGCTGC
>CACWJS010000190.1 GCA_902761275.1 uncultured bacterium
CTGGTTGATGCCGAACATATACGGCATCGGAGACTGCACGATCCGCGTTCCATCTGCGGGAATGACTCGTCCAGTTACCGTATGCGCGACAGGATCGATGCCTGTTGCCAAGACGGTTGGATTCCTGAAGCCCAGCATGAGCTTTGTCCCTCCGTCGGTTTTGATGTCGAACGGCGAAAGCCCGAGCTGCACGCAGAGCTTCGGCGCACCGACGGACCGAGCGTCCCACTCGTAGAGCGCGATGCTGTCGACCCCGCGCAGACGGTCGAGACCGATTATCCCGGCGAGGTTCGAGAGCTCGTCATCCGTGAACTGGCCAGCGGGCTCAATGCTAACGCCCGCCAGCGGTTCAATCGTCTTGCGCCGGAATACTATGTCGTCCAAGCCCAAGCTCCCGCCAAAGCACAGGGCGGAGATGCCGTTCCTGTCAGAAGCTGCCTCCGGCCGCGCCCTAAACACGGTTGATCCATCCTCCGCGCTACATGCAAGGATGCCGTCGATGTATATTCTGTACGCAAGTCCCTGGGGGGAGCCGTCGTTGATTGCCTCTATCTCGACCGCCGTCCAGCGGTTGGTGGCGTCCGGAAGCGACCTCAGCGCATCCGACGAAACAAGTACGACGGTTCGCGTTGTCAGCTCTCCGCTGGCGGACTCGGGAAATCCGGCATTGAGTTCCCAACGACTGTCCACTATGTCCTCATACCATTCATCGTACACACCGCAGTACCGCAGAGCGAACTTGTCGTCGATGTTCGCCACGCTTCCCATTACATAGAGCAACCTATGCGTCGGAAATTTAGTCTCGTCGGCATACAGCGGCTCTTCAGGTTCGCAAGGAGTGAGCTGGTTGAACGCGAACGAGGAGGACAGCACCTCCCACTTCGCGGGAACGACTGGCACGACTGCGTTTCCGTCCAACTTTTCGTTTACGAAAAACGACAGACGGTCGCCTTGGACCATGCCGACGTCTGCACAAGCACGCCCCCAGAACGGGTCGGGGCTGAATTCCGCGCACGAGCGGGAACTCATCCATGAGGCATGCCGCCCGATATCCACATCGTTTGTTATCATGTCATATTCGGGACATCCGTTGAAGTCGCACTTCCAGATCACGCCCTCTGTCGGCAGGTCGGGCACTGTCGGATCGCCTCTTCCGACGAGGGACACGCCGGACTGGGTCGTGAACTCCCCCGCGAGGATGGTCAGATTGTCCCCGACTACGGCGAACGTCATCCAGCCCATGCTCCTCATGTAGTGGTCTTCGCAGGCATCCCAACCCCATGACCTGAACATGAACCTGAAGACTTCTCCCGTTCCCGTCACCGTGCTCTTGTTCGTCGTGTATGCATAGCGAAGAAGAGCCCCCACAACGCCTATCTCGACATCGCACCAGCCGCCCGCAGTGGCGGCCGCTATGCGCCATCCGTTGATTCCGAAGCTCTGGACGGTAAAGTCGAGCGCGGCGTCCGCTGTACACCGAATGTGCGGAACATCGCCCGCCACGACCTCGTAGCAGTTCGTCGTGTAGCCCGAATCGTCCGCGCGCAAGCACATCACCGCCGCCGCGACCACGGCGATCAGAGCTGCCTTCAGGAGGATATTTGCTCTGGACGTCATATCAGAAGCACATATTGGCGATTGATGTTGCAGTGTGGGTATCCTCGCGCAGAGACGCTGAGGCGCGCGACCGCACGCCTCTGTCCGCCCCGGTCTGCCCGCCGGATATAACTTTGCCGATCATCAACATCTGCTGAAACGCCTTCTGCCGTTATTATACCATTTTCCACCCCTTCTGTTTGGAGAAAGTCAGGCAAACCAGCCCAGCACAAAACGGGATTAGTGCCGCAACCCTCCTTCGCCCGCACCTCGCCACCCCTCCCGCGGCCTATCGACACCCCCGCGCGTCTCAGTGCGCCCTTCCCCGCCTTTTCGCGCTTTCCGCGCGAGTAGTATTGGCGCTGCGCGCGACACGAAAACCGCCCGCAAACCCATAACGATTGCACATCATTCGCACTTGATTTGCGCACCATAACATGGTACAATACCCATGTTTCAATTGGAGAAAGAACATGACTACGACTAATCTGACCATCAGAATCGACTCCGGCATCAAGGCCGAGGCCGAAAAGTTGTTTGAAGACCTAGGGATGTCAATCTCGACGGCGTTCAACATCTTCCTGCGGCAGGCCGTCAGGATGCAGTCAATACCCTTCACCATCTCCCGTGGAATCACCAACCGTGCTACCATCGCTGCGATGCGGGAAGCCGAGAGAATCGCGGATGATCCCTCCGTGCCGTCCTTCTCCTCACGCGAAGACCTCGTCAGGAGCCTTGAGTCGTGATGTACGACGTCAAGTACACTTCACGCTTCAAGAAGGATTACAAACGCCTCAAGAAGCGTGGCTGGGTTCTCATATACTTCAAATCCGAGTCGACGTTGGTCCTTTCCATGACCCGCACCGGAACCCACAGCGATGTGTTCTGACGCGCCTGGGGAATTAGCGTCAATTAGGGTCGACTAGCGTTGGCCGCGCGGAGCGCCCTACCTTATTCACCGCCAGCAACGCCCCGGTGTCGGCGGTTGCGGCATCCTCCGGAACTTTCTGACAAAAGATTTCGAGCACGGATTTGAGGCTGCGTTTTTGCCCCTACCCCGCCTCCATTGGGGACAGACCCCGCGAAACCCCGCTTTTTCGGCTCTTTTCGCAGGCGAAGCCCATTATGTGGCTTTCGACGCTGGCCTCGAGGCTGGAGGAGAGAAGAGAGAAGTCGCGCGTGTCCACGGCCTGAAGGAAATCGCGTATGAGCGCAAGGTCGCCGCCTGCGTGGCCGCTCTCCCTGTACCGCCCCCCTTCCGGCGGAGTAAACGACCACGGATACGACTTGCCGGTGTCGAAGCGGTGCAGGGTAAATGTCTTGCCGTCGCCCTCTATGTACCCCATCGTGCCCATTACGCGCGTGCGTCGCCCGCCCCACGGCGTGAACGCGTCCATGGTGAAGCTGGCCGTCACCCCGCCCTCGAAGAGTAGCGTCGCCACGATGTGGTCGGGCTGGTCGTTGTCCATGTGGTAGACGCAGCGCCCGTAGTCGGTCGTGCGCAGCTTCTCGAGAATCGCCTCAGAAGGACAGTCCTTGTTCAAGTCGAAAACATAGAGAAAGAAGCGCTTCCTGTCGTAGATGTCGATCGCGGAATAGGGGCAGGTCCTCTCGTGCGGGCAACCGTCCGTGCAGCGCATCGCCGCGCCGGCGGGCGCCTTGTCCGCGCGGAAAAGCGCAATCCCGCCCTCCGCGTTCACGCGCACGCAGTGCCTCCCGACGAGCCACTTGAGTATGTCCATGTCGTGGCAGCACTTGGCGACGATCATCGGAGTCGTGGCCTTGC
>CACWJS010000191.1 GCA_902761275.1 uncultured bacterium
TGGAGCAGGACAAGGACGGTTAGAACGCGGCCGAGGGGTTGCTGTCGGACGGACGATGGGTGGTCGCGGTTGGAGCGCGGTTGAAGAGGCCAAGCCCTTGGGAGAAAATCAGCGCGATATCTTGAGGCGCGGCAGGTCGGAAATATGGTATAATTGCCTTATGAAGACCTATGGAATCATTCCCTCGCGGTTCGGATCGAGCCGCTTTCCCGGGAAACCGCTCGCAATTCTCGCGGGCAAGCCGCTTGTCGCCTGGGTTGTTGAGGCGGTCAAGAAGGCGAAAGGACTCGACGAAGTCCTCGTTGCGACGGACGACGAGCGCATCGTAAAGGCAGTGGAGGAACACGGTGGCAAGGCGGTGATGACGCCGTCGGAGCTTCCGAGTGGAACCGACCGCATTGCGTGTGCGGCGCGAAACTTCCTTGGCACTGACTTTGCGGACGACGACATCCTTGTCAACATACAGGGTGACGAGCCGCTTATCGATCCTACGCTTGTCGAGCAGCTTGCGTCGAAGCTCAAGGACGACCCCCGCTGGTCAATGGCGACGGCAGTGACGCCTATCAAGAACGCCTCTGACTTCGCGGCGAAGACCGTGGTAAAGGTCGTGCTCGACCGCGACGACGGCGCTCTTTATTTCTCCCGTGCGCCCATTCCCTGCGACCGCGACAACGAGCCGGATTTCTCCAAACCTTTCAACCATTCAACTTTTCAACCTTTTAACTCTCTTTACGTCAGGCACCTTGGCATCTACGCCTATCGCGGCGCGTTTCTTAAGAAGTATATCGCGGAGCCGCCGTGCCCGCTCGAGAAGACAGAAAAACTCGAGCAGCTTCGTGCGCTCTGGATGGGCGCGAAGATCGCTGTCGTCCGCACCGAAGACGAGGGCGTCGGCGTCGATACGCCTGAAGACGCCATCCGTGTCGGTGCCATCTTGGAGTCTCGCGCCGCGAAATGAAGAGCGAAGTCGTATACATGCTGGGCATTGTGGCTGTCGGGTTCCTCGTGAACTACGCGCTTCGTGTCTTGCCATTCGTACTCTTCGCCGGCCGCGACAGGGAACTTCCGAAGTGGGTCTCGCGCTTTGGCGATCTCGTGTCGCCGGTGATAATTGCGGCTCTTATCTTCTATTCGTATTCGGGGCTCCAGTGGAAGACGGCATGGCCGTATCTTGCGGGCGTTCTCGTTGTCGCGCTTCAGTTGTGGCGTCGCAACGCGCTTCTCAGCATCATTGTTGGCACAGTTGTCTATATGTGTCTCGTCTGCACCGGGTGCGCCTCGAACGACTACGGCGACATCGTGCTTGACGCCGCGCATCCCTCGATTCGCTATTCGACGAAGGGCATTCTCATAGGCGAGCGCTATGTCGATCCGTTAAGGGTGCCTAAGATACTCAAGAGCTATGACGTGCCCACCGACCGCGTGATACACATCCTCATCGATGAAGAGGCCGAACGCGACTTGAAGCACGCCCGCGCATTTATGGGGCTTCTCGCGCATGAAGGCTACCGCCGCTCCGTTCTTGTCACGAAGAAGCGCGCCGAGAGCCATGTTCTTACCGAAGAGGAAATGGCCCTCGAGCGCCAGCAGCGTCTCGCCCCGTCTCCTCGCCACGCCTCGCCCACCGGCAAGCGCCAAATCCGCTACAAGGGAGCAGGCGACTGATGGACAAGGCAAACGCAAAGTCGCGGATCGAGGAACTGAGGGCCCTCATAGAGAAGGCCAATCATGACTATTACGATCTTCACCAGCCGACGGTAGGCGACCGCGACTACGATATGTGGGAGCAGGAGCTCCTGAAGCTTGAGGCTGATTTCCCTGAGTTCGCCGACGCTTCGTCACCAGTTCAGAATGTCGCGGGCGGTCTTCTCGAGGGCTTTGCGAAAGTTAAGCACGACCCGCCGATGCAGTCGCTCGACAAGACCCATGCTAAAGATGAGCTTGCCGAGTTTGATGCGTTTGTCAGGAAGACTGTCGAGGGCTTCACCTATCTCGTCGAGCCGAAGATTGACGGAATCTCGCTTTCGCTTCGCTACTCCGGCGGACGGCTTGTCCGCGCCGCGACGCGCGGCAACGGCCTTGTAGGCGACGACATAACGGCGAACGTAAGCACGATAAAGACAGTCCCAAAGGTGCTGCCGCCTGATGCGCCGCGCGAGCTTGAAGTGCGCGGTGAGGCGTATATGACGCGTGAGGGCTTTGTCGAGCTTAACGCTCGTCAAGAGGCCGCAGGTCTTGAGACTTTTGCAAATCCTAGGAACGCCTGCGCTGGCTCATTGAAGCAGCTCGATTCGCGCGTCACAGCCGAACGTCCTCTTGATGTCGTCATCTACAACGCAGGTGGCGTCGGTTGCGACGGCTTCGCCTCTCACAGCGAGATGGTCGCGGCGTTTGCGAAGTGGGGTTTCCCTGTCGCGCCGTGGTCGAAGTTCTGCAAGACGATAGACGAGGTGTTCGCTGCGATCGACGAACTTCAGACGCTTCGCCACACCTTCCGTTTCGAGATCGATGGCGCAGTCATCAAGATCGACGAACGCAAGTTCTACGACATCCTCGGCGCGACTGCCCACGGTCCTCGCTGGGCGCGCGCCTACAAATATGCGCCCGAGCGCGCGGAGACGACTGTCGAGGCGATCACGGTGCAGGTTGGGCGCACCGGCATTCTGACGCCTGTCGCGGAGCTGAAACCCGTTCCGCTCGCTGGGTCGGTCATCTCCCGCGCAACCTTGCACAACGCCGACCAGATCGCGCGACAGGACATACGAATAGGCGACCGCGTCTGGCTCGTAAAGGCGGGCGATGTAATTCCCGCTATTGAGTCTTCGATCCCAGAGAAGCGCACAGGCACGGAGATCGTATTCACGATGCCTACGTCTTGTCCTGTTTGTGGCGGTGCGGTTGCGCGGCTTGAAGGCGAGGTGGCGACGCGCTGCGTAAACCCTGCGTGTCCCGCGCAACTTTGCCGTCGGCTTGAACATTTTGCAAGCCGCAACGCGCTCGATTTGAAGGCGTTAGGTGGCAAGATCGCGGACATCCTTGTCGACAAGGGTGTTGTAAAGGATCCTCTCGATCTCTTCACGCTCGACTATTCGGAACTCGCGGGTCTCGATGTCGGCGAAAAGGACGCACCTCGCAAGTTTGGCAAGAACGCGCTCAACCTAAAGAACGCCGTTGTCGATGCGAAGGAGTTGCCACTCGAGAGATGGCTTTTCGCCGTCGGCATACCGCAGGTTGGCGTCACAATTGCGAAGGACATCGCGGCAGAGCACGAGAAGTTCAGCGACCTCAAGGACAGCCCTGTTCTCAAGAACGTAATCGAGAACGATGCGAAGAAGGGCAAGGAGCGCAAGATCCTCGCCATCAAGGTCGAGGCG
>CACWJS010000192.1 GCA_902761275.1 uncultured bacterium
ATCTCCTTGCTCGTCGGACGCGCTTCGCGCTTGAAGAACCCGCCGGGGAACTTGCCCGCCGCGTAGAACTTCTCGCGATACTCGCACTGCAGCGGGAAGAAGTCGATTCCCTCCCGCGGCGTATCGGTATTTGTGACCGCCGTAAAGACGGTCGTGTCACCGTACGAGACGGTGACGGCTCCGGCGGCCTGCTGCGCCAGGAGCCCGGTCTCGATCACGAGGTCCGTCCCCGCGATGTTGACCTTGAACTGCTTTGTTCCTTGCATTGTCTTTTTTCTTTTCTTTGTTTCTGTTTGTCAATCCATGTGAGGTTGAATGGTTGAATAGTTTAATGGTTGAATAGTTAAATGACTCATACCTTGGCTCTTCAACTTCCCAACTTCCCAACTTTTCAACCTTTCAACCTTTCAACTTTTCAACTTTTCAACTTTTACCTACGGATGCCGAGCTTCTTGATGAGCTCGCGGTAGCTCGCCTCGTTCTCGCGCTTCAGGTAGTCGAGGAGGCTGCGGCGGTTCTGGACCTTGCGGAGGAGGCCGTAGCGGGAAGAATGGTCCTTCTTGTTCGCCTTGAGGTGCGCGGTGAGTGCCTCGATCTCCTTGGTGAGAATCGCGATCTGGACTTCGGAGGAACCCGTGTCGCGGTCGTGACGCTGGAATTCGGACTTGATGGCGGCCTTGTCGATCTTCATTTTATCTATTTCTTTCTCTTTATTCTGCGTACCGGGAAGCAAGACCCTGCCAGTGGTCCCGACATGGGACACCGAACGCCCGAATTTCGAGCACCCGCGGCAGGGATAACCTCCTGAGACAGTCGCAGGACAGCGGGTAATATACCAAATTCCCGCGCAGAATGCAATGGGGGCAGGGGCTGCCTGCCAGAATAAATCAGCAGGCCCCCGACGTTAGACGTCAGCCCTCTGCCTTCTTAACAATAGACGTGCAGGCCTTGATGACGCCCGCGACGTTCGCGAGGTCGGAGGGGATGATCATCGTGTTGTTCGTCTTCGCGAGATTGCCGAACTGCGCGAGATACTGCTGAGCAAGCTGCATGTTGACCGACTCGATGCCGCCCTTTCCGTTGATCGCCTCGGCGACCTTCTGTATGCCGGCCGCCTGCGCCTCTGCGACGAGCAGGATCTCCTTCGCGCGGCCCTCGGCCTCGTTGATCTTGCGCTGCCTCTCGCCTTCGGAGAGGTTGATCGCCTCCTGCTTCTCGCCCTCGGCGCGATTGATCTTGGCCTGGCGCTCGCCCTCGGACTCGGCGATCATCGCGCGCTTCTCGCGCTCGGCGCGCATCTGCTTCTCCATCGCGTCGCGAATCGTGCGAGGCGGCGTGATGTTCTTGATCTCGTAACGCGTCACCTTGATGCCCCACGGATCGCTCGCCTTGTCAACCGCCGCGACGATCGCCGCGTTGATCGAGGTGCGCTCCTCAAACGAGCGGTCGAGGTCGAGCTTGCCCATCTCGGAACGCATGGTCGTCTGCGCGAGCTGGGTCGTGGCGAAGAGGTAGTTGCCAATGCCGTACGACGCCTTCGCGGGGTCCATGACCTGCATATAGAGAATTCCGTCGACAGACACCGCGATGTTGTCCTTCGTTATGCACTCCTGCGGCGGCACGTCAATCGCCTGTTCCTTAAGAGTGTGGCGGTAGGCGACGCGGTCGAAGAACGGGACAAGGATGTGGAAGCCCGCGTCAAGCGTGCAGCGGTACTTGCCAAGCCGCTCGACGATGTACGCCGTCTTCTGCGGCACTATTACCGCCGTCTTGATGATGGCGATGAAAACGATGAACGCCAATATGGCGAAAAATATAAGGCCTCCCATTTGAACCAATCCTTTCTGTTATAACTGTGTGTGTTGAAGTATTGTACCAAAAATAGCACCGCCGAAAAAGTGCGTCATGTCACGCCGAGTACAGGCAGACCCTCGTCTTCTCGAACTCGTCGTGCGCGTCAATCCAGCTCTGGAACAGATCGCCGAGGTCATCCCTCTCGATTGCGTTCCTCACTACCTCGGTGCCCATAAGCTTGTCGAGGTGGTCGGGCTTGGAGCCAATGCGCACCTTGTCGCCGTAGCGTTTCATTATTGCGGCGAGAATCAGCGCTCCGGCGGCGACAGGGTTGTAGCCGTAGGGACGCGAAACTGAGAACATTATTCCGTTCAGGTTGAAGCACGAGTAGCGCCCGCCGCGGGGCATGTAGCGGTATGGGCGCATCTCTACGCCGCAAGTATCGAGCCCGACGCGGAGATCCTCCATCAGCGCTCGTGCGTCCATCCACGGCGCGCCTATTACGCGGAACGCGAGAGGCCCGTCGCGATCGCAGTCGAGCGCGGGGTACGCCTCGGTAAAGACCGTCATGGGATACGCCACCGCGCAGTCCCAGCTCCTGATGTCCGGGCTCGGCGGTATGAAGTTCGGCCACGGCTCGTGCTTCTTGTGGTTCCAGTCGCGCATCGGGACGACGTCGAGATCGAGGTCGAGCTTCTCGTTCTTTTTGATCCACAACGCGCACTCGCCGGGTGTCATGCCGTGGCAGAACGGAACGTTGATCGGCGCGAGAAAGCTCGCGAAAGCGGCATCGCGCATCGGACCGTCCACGACGTTGCCCATCGGCACCTCGCGGTCAAGCACCGTGACGGGAAGGTCGTTCTCCGCGCAGGCCTCGAGCGTGTTCCGCAGCGTCGCAAGGTAGGAATAGCACCTCACTCCGATGTCGCACAGGTCTATCACCATGCGCTTGATGGACGAGAGCATCTCGGGCGTCGGCTTCCTGTATTCGCCGTAGAGCGAATGGATCGGCAGGTTGTAGAACGGATGGTACGAGCCATGCGTGGCCTCTCCGTTAGCCGTCGTGCCGAAAAAGCCGTGCTCAGCCGCATATAGCGCGCGCAGGCGCACATTGAACGCCTTCCTGAGCCGTGCCGTGGTACTTGTCGCCTGCATCGTGAGAAGTCCTAACGGCTCCGCAGAGCGGGAGAGCCGCTTTATGAGTTCTTCGTAGTTTACCATGCAGAACCTCCGAAAATCACCTTGCCCGCCCGTTCTTGCGCGGGACGACGGGAATATTATAGCAATTTTTCCGCCCCCTGCGCTGAAATTTCTTCTAAAAACAGGAAACGCGGCAAATGTGCCGCGTTCCCGTTTTGCGATTAGACTTCTCGCAGCCATCGGGAGAAATCCCAAGAAAAAGAGCGCGGCAGTTTTGCCGCGCTCTTTTCTTCTCGTCTGCTCTTTCCCTCGTCTGCTCTTTCCCTCGTCCGCCTTTCCCCCTCGTCCGTCCAACTGCTTCTCAACCACAATAAAACTGCTCCACAACCATTTCCCCAACCATCCAACAACCACGTTCCAACCACGAAGACAACCATCCTTCGGGTCGAATACAAGAACGACACGATTTCGACTCAACCTTCCTACATCTCTGATTCGCCAACTCCAACCGATACTCAAAAACAATTCAACCTCAACCACCCATCGCCCGCTTCCCAACCACTACTCAACCACAAGAAAAGCGCGGCAAAACTGCCGCGCTGATACTGTGCCACTGCCATTGCGTCAGAGGGGGGCGGAAACTCCTCATTCTTTTTTCGTCCGCACTGCATCATATCTGTGCAAAAGCTGAACATGGCAGAAACTTCCGTCGCTGGAGGCGAGCATCTTGCGCATATCGTCCTCAAGTCCTTTAACCTGACTATCAATGCCACCCTTCTCACATAACATTGCGTCAGGCACAACCTCTCCCCGCTCCCGCAAAGATGCAATACGACCCGCAAGATCGTTTGATTGCCTACGCAGTTTTTCAAGCAAACCTGACACTTGCTGTGTCGCCTTTGACATGTGCCCCTCACGGGAGGACATGTCCTTCGCCTGAATAGACGAAAAGTAAGCATCCAGCATTCCATTCGCAAGTTCAGCAGATGGCGCGTACATTGAAAGTCGCAGAACAGGGATTGGGCGACCAACAACAACAAGCGAAGCCGATGCTGCAATGTTCGTCAGGTCTGGCATCGCATAACGCGTCATTGGATGCGCCCTGCGATAAGCTTCAGCAACTCCAATGACAAACTCATCGTTACACATTTCTCGCAACCCACGAACCATACTTTCCATTCCTGACCCCGACCAATAATCTGGCTGTAAAACTTCTCCAACCTCATTAGTAGACACTGGCTCATTCCAATATGCAAACATGCATTCAGCACAATATACATTTTGTGTTTGCGGACGCCGACAAACAAACAGGGCAATTGCAACCATAATTGCAATGCCTATAATTGTCAAAATCGTCACTCGCTTCATATCACGACCCAATAAAGGATTTCATCAATACGCGATAGCGCAAACGCGGCTGCAACCTGTTCCTAATCCTTCCCCATCGTGTCGCCCTCATTTTCTGCTCAACAACGTCAATCGCGCTCCGTAAACTGGCAACGGATTCTTTTGCACTCGCCAGTTCTTCTTTTTCCGCTGCCGCTAATTCCCGCTTCTTCGAAATCTCTTCAAGCTCATCAATTCGACGTTCGTTTCGCCTCATGGGTTCAAACTTGTCATAGGCACACCGCCATAAATTCACCTGATTATCGGCAAGAACCTTTTCCTCGGCAATGTCCATGCAGACTCTGGCGATCTCAGACAGGTTTCTGTGCATACCGTCTTTCACTGTCAGGCGACAAACAAAGACAAAGTTTGATGTTGGCCGTTCAATCACATCAAAATGCAGAGTCGACAACACTCGCTCTATGCGCTTGGCGTCCTCATGCGCCAGCGCCGTATCTTCACGACAGCGACAAACCCTTTGTTCAAGCGAATCAATTGGACTCATCCCCTTGGCAAAGTCATGAAGAAGACTTTCAAGCACGGCATTCCGATTGTGTTTGTCTGCGCTTTTTGCAACCTCGTCATTCCTCGTCTGCGCATTCCAAACCAATCTGTCCTCATACAAGAAATCAATCTGGCATTCATATTCAAACCCCAATCGGGAAAGTATATAGACAGTCGCGCATACAGAAATCCCAACTGCACAAAATTTCGCACTCCTTTTACTCATGGGTGCACCTCCCTATGCTAACATTGTCATTGACATCGCGTGTAGCTTCATAGCAGATGAACATTG
>CACWJS010000193.1 GCA_902761275.1 uncultured bacterium
TCTCCGCCCGGTTTCTCGTTCGTCATCTCCCGATCATCTCCCGATCATCCTCCGATCATTTTCCAATCATCCGCTAATCATCCCCCAATCATCTCCCAATCATTTTCCAATCACCTCCCGATCATCCCCCAATCATCCCCCAATCATCCCCTAAAACTCCTTATGAAAATATAATCAAATGGGCCGTTGATATTCCTGGAAACATACGGCAGTATGTGTTGCGTTGGGTGGCCGTGGTGGTCGCCCTCGATGAAAACCTAAAGGAAAGGCAACAGGATGAACAACGACGAAAACTGGGAAAAGGAAATCGACTGGTCGAAGCGCACGGCCGTTGTCGGCGGACCGATCTTCTACGAGTTCGTGAGGTCGAAGGCGATACCCGCGCTCGACGAGGGGCTTGCGCAGATGGCGGATGCCAAGGCAGCCGAAGAGCGCAAGCTTCGGAGGTGGAACGCGATAGCGGAGCGGGCCGCAAAGCTCTCCGACTGCTTCGCGGCCTTGACGGAAGAGGAGGACTTCATGCGTATGGTGCATGACTTCGACGAAAGCACCAAGGCCCTGTTCAAGGGGGAATGCATACCGTCCATCGGAGCATGGCTTTTGATCGGAAAGAGGTTCACCGACGCGATGAAGAAGGGCTCGACCGTTCCAGCGAAGTACGAGGCGGAACTCAACTCGGTCACGCAGGAAATCGCCAGCATGACGGCGGTCAGGGACATCTTCCGCTCGTTCGTCGCGGCAAGCGACAACGACTACCGCCTGCGGTGCGCGCCGGCGCGGTTCAGGACGCGCGTGTTCCGCGACCTCTCGCAGAACTTCAACGACATCGTCGAATCATCTCTGAAGGTCGATTTCGCCGAGCTGCCGAAGGCCATTGACAGCCTTTCTCAGACGCTCAAGGTCATCATCGAAGTCTCGCGCAAGATGCAGGGAATCTGCCGCCGGGCGAAGAAAGACATAAAGCGGCGCGGCAGTGCGTTCTGGGCGAAGCTCGACGCTTGGAACGCGCTCCGGAGCGCCGTCTGACGGCCAGAGCCCGTGCCTCGCCCCACAAGCCCGCCACGTTGCCGCGTGTCGGGCTTTTTGCATAAGGTCGGAGAAGTGCCCGCCCCTCGCGCAGAAACGCGACACGGGCCATCGTCGCGCAAGGCGCGAACGGCTACGAGACTTTCAGCATACGGCGGCGCACCCTCCAATCAGGAAGCCGCTCGTCCATCAGCGCCTTGAACCGCACCCCGTGTCCGTGCGCCTTGAGGTGCGTCAGCTCATGCACAACCACGTATTCGACGCAATCTCTCGACGCTCCGGCGAGCATCACGGCATAGGTGATGCGGCGCTTCGCATAGTTGCACACACCCCAGCGGGTCTTCATCCTGCGGAGCTTCCAGTCGACTCCGTATTCGCCGAGCCTGTCCGCCCAGAGTGAGTGCAGCTCGCCGACAAGTTCCTGCAGCCGTGCTATGTCCGCAGGCGTGAATTCCCGTTCGGGAGGTGGAGGGGTCGCGAGGATTCGCTCCCGTGTTCGCAGCACCCATTCCCATCTTGAGATCAGGAAGGCCGCTCCCTGGGCGAGAGTCGCGCGCCACTGCGGAATTGTAAGGGCGGCTGTTCCGTCCTGCTTGACTCGCACTATCAGGTGCCTGGCTCTGCGACGGGACACTGCGACGCTGACGCCGTCGATGACGTTCTCGCCGTAGTGCAACCTTATGTCGCTTGGAATCACCCTACATCTCCGTCAGCTTGCGGAGCTTTTCCCGCAGGCGTTCGGCTTCCGCCTCGTCGCCATGCTGAACAGCCCATTCGAGCAGCAGGTCGGTGCGCTTGATCTCCTCGATGAGGTCGTCTCTCTGCGGCATTGCCATATTGTTAAAACTCCTGTTAGACTGTGCGGCAGAGATTACCGTTCCGCTTCTGCGCGTTTCAGTTCTTCACTCCAATCCCGTGCGAGATTCAGTCCCGCAAGGGTCGCCGCGTCCGGCAGCCAGATCTGAATGTCGTTGGCGTAGCAATACTGCAATTCGCCATCGCGCAGCGAAAAGTTGACCACATGGCCGCCGTGCTGTCTTTCGGCATCTACAAAGTGAAGATGCCAGCCCGGCGCATTGACGCCTTTGACGTAACCGGGCAGTCTGAAGCCGACCAAATCGCCGCGAACATCGGTGTATTCAAACACCGCCTCATTTTTTGCTGCGTCCGCAAGGCCGACTCCGTCCTTTTCCTGCCGGGCGACAGTGCGAACCTTCATGTGGCGAAAGTCGCCGATGAAGTGGATGGCGAGCGGAATGTTCTCTTCGGCGCACAACTCGTCTATCCGCGTCTCGAATGTTTCATAGCTCGGAATGTCCGATAGGTTCAGCGTGTGGCTTGGGTGAAAATCCGCAATCGTGCCGAAGGGAATGGTCGCGTCGTCGGTAGGCAGATAGACGTGTCCATCGGCACAAGCCTGGTAGACTACGCCATCAATCATCTGCATCTCGCCATCCAGACGATCCATTGTCGCAATTGCCATGTTGCCGAGTTTCTTCAGCTCTCCGATGGCGATCACACCGTCGTAACGTCCGCTGAGTAGAACGCTGAAAAGCGATACTTGCGTGAATCTTGTCCGCATCATGGCTGTCCGATCTCCGAGTTTTGTCTGTTCTTCTGTCATACGCCCACTCTTGATCCTTTGCTGAATATTATACCAAAACAGGGATTAGTCGCTGGCGGAAGCCTCTGTCTTTCAGACCGAAGGGGTGAAAAATGATATAATAATCACAGAGGGAAATGTGCAATGAACGATGATTTCGAGAAAGACAAGCTGGACGTTCGGACGGTAATCGACATCTTCCTGGGAGTCCTGTGTTTCCTTGCCCTGTTGTGGGTGCAGGGATGGTTCCCGTTCAATGGGTTTCTTGATGGCCTGATGGGGAAAGACAAGCCCACGCAGGTCGAGCAGATGGCTGTACCAGCCGAGCAGAGCTCCGCAGCGCAACGCAAGATCGCGCCCCCTGCCTCGTTTGAGGAGGTTGCCAAGGCGTGTGTCGTTGTCTGCTCGGTTCTTGATAATAAGCCTCCATGCGGATCGGGAGTATTTGTCGGTGTCGGATCGGAAGGGGAGAAGCCTCGGATATTCCTGCTGACGGCGGCTCACGTCGCCCAGCGAGTTGCAATGGGGATGCCGACAAACATAGTCGCGTTTATTGTCCATCGCCCCAACGAGGATACAGACCTTCGCAAGACTGTCTACCCAGACAGCAAGGGGTGGCTGACCCCCGGCGGAGTGGAGGACATCGCGATGGTGGACGTGACGAGTGCGTTTGACCGAATGATCTCCGAAGGGCTCG
>CACWJS010000194.1 GCA_902761275.1 uncultured bacterium
CTCGTACTCGGCAAGCTCGCTCTTCCTCTCTTCAAGCTCGCGCTCCGCCTCTGCGACGGCCCGACGGGCAACGGTCAGTTCGCCCGCGGCTCGGTCTTCTCGCATTACGCGTATGCGCAGCAGTGGCTGGAGGAAGTAGGACATATATTAAGATACCGCTTCCTTTAGTTTTTCGATGGTGTCGGCGTAGGCGGGCTTTTCGTCGAGCCCTTGTTTCAGGAACGCGTTGACGGCGCCGATCTTCGCTACCGCCTCGTCGGTCTCGGGGTCTGTACCCTTCTTGTACTCGCCAATCTTCAGCAAGAGCTCAACCTCGGCGTACTTGGCGAGCAGCGAGCGGAGTTTCGAAGCTGCGGCCTTGTGGTCCTTCGGGATGATGGCAGACTGGCAGCGCGAGATCGACGCAAGTATGTCGATCGCCGGATAGTGGTTCTGCTGCGCGAGCTTGCGCGAAAGAATGATGTGCCCGTCGAGAATGGAGCGTGTCTCGTCGGCTATCGGCTCGGTCATGTCATCGCCTTCGACAAGGACGGTGTAGAGCGCGGTGATGGAACCCTTGGAGGAATTGCCCGCGCGTTCCATGAGCTTTGGAAGTTCGGAAAAGACGCTCGGCGGGAAACCGCGTCTCGTCGGCGGCTCTCCTGCGGCAAGGCCGATTTCGCGCTGCGCCCGCCCGAAGCGCGTCACGGAATCCATGAGAAGCAAGACCTTCTTTCCCTTGTCGCGGAAACTCTCGGCAATAGAGGTCGCGACGTATGCCGCCTTGAGGCGCTCCATCGCGGGACGGTCGGACGTCGATATGACGAGCACCGCCTTCTTCTGCCCCTCGGGGCCGAGGTCCTTCTCGATAAACTCCCTGACCTCGCGTCCGCGCTCGCCAATGAGAGCAAGGACAGTGACGTCTGCTTCGGTGTTGCGGATAATCGACGCGAGCAGCGTGGACTTTCCGCCGCCGGCGGCCGCGAAGATGCCCATGCGCTGCGCCTCGCCGCAGGTGAGAAGCCCGTCAATCGCGCGGATGCCAAGCGATATCGGCTTGGAGATGATCGTTCGCTCCAGAGGCGAGGGCGGAGACGAATAGACGGGGTAGTAGCCGTCCGGCCTGAGCGGCCCCTTCGTGTCGGCGTCCATCGGCGCGCCGAGGCCGTCAAGGACACGGCCGAGGAGATTCACGCCGACGGGCACCATCTGCACGCGCCTGGTCGGGATGACCTCGGTCTCGGCGGAGATGCCGATCATCGGTCCGAGCGCCGTCAGCAGCGCAGCGTCCTTGGTGAAGCCGACTACCTCTGCATGGACCTCGTACTCTTCCCACGGATTCCTGAGAATGCAGATTTCGCCGACTTTCACTCCCGGCACCGACGCCTTGATGATCGTGCCGACCACCTGGATCACCTTGCCCTTCACGTCGATGGGCTGGGCATCCTCCACGGCACGGTCGAGAACCGCCGGAATATAGTCGAACGGCGTCGTCATGCACCGGCGCCTTTCCCGGAATCACCGGTTTGCCCGTTCTTGCCGGACAGATGACGGGCCATCGACCGCTCTATCGCCTCGAGCTGCGTCTCCACGGATGCATCGGCCACGCCGGCCTCGGTCTCGAGGATGCAGGCCGGCCCCTTGAGCCTCGGGTCTTCCACCACGTCGAACGTCTCGATCGTCGGATATTCCACGCGAAGGGCCTCGATGCGCTCCTTTACGGCCGGCACCATCTCGGGCGCGACCTTTAGCGTGACGTGGCGCTGCGTGCGGATGACGGCGTTCATCGTCTTGCGCACGATGTTTACGACCATCTCCTTGTCGCCGATCTCGACGACGCAGCTCTTAAGCGCCTTCATCACGATGCCGGCCATTTTCGACTCGACCGATTCCATGAAGGCAACGGACTGGTCGACCTGGTCCATCTTCTGCATGGAGATCTCTATCTTGCCGTCGCGAAGCCCCTTCTCGTAGCCCCGCTTCTTCTCCTCCTCGAACGCCGCCTTCGCCTCTTCCCTGATGCGCGCGGCCTCCTTTTCGGCTGCGGCGATTATATCGGCCGCGGAGCTGACCGTGGCGAATTCCGACGACTTGACGAGACGTCTGTCCGATGCAAGCGAAAAGTTCGGTTTTTCAATCAGCAGCATAGCTTGTACGCCTCCGGAAATTTCAGTTTGAGAAGCTTTGCGAGCGCCTTGCCGCAGGCCTCGGGCTTTAAGCGCAGAGGCGCGGGAGCGCTGGTGTCCTTGGGGAGTTTCAGCTTGAGGCGCGAGACGAGCGCCTCGGGGAGAGGGGCGAGAAGCGCGTCAATCATCGAAAGTCCCGTCGACACGACGTTTTCGGCTGATGGAGCGCCCTCTCCCCGCGTCTCCGCATCCTTGCGCTTAAGATCAATCCCGCTGAAATACGCCGTAAAACCGAACACTTCAGGATACACCCCGGACAACGATGCCTTAAGGGCGCGCACAGTCGCGCCATCCATCACACGCCGGAGATCGTCGGCAAGGACGATCGCTCCAAGCCATTTCGCGATCGCCTCGAGCGTTGCGCCGTCGAGAAGCAGAAGCCGGCTCCAGTCGCCTTTGGGGAAGGAATGGAATACAGGCGCAACACCAAGAGACGAAAGAACATAGGTTTTGATGCGCTGGCTGTGCGCCGTGCCATCGGGAATGCGAAGACCCTCGAGCCAGCTTGCGTGAATCTGCGGCGTGAAGTCCCACAGAAAATCGCGCATACGCGGCCAGAGCGCCTCGTCAGCGACCAGCGCCCTCGCATCGTCGATTGATATGTTCTTCTCTTTTGCCATTCCTCTTCAGACTTCTTCTTTCCCTTTCATCTAACAACTATCAACTCACCCATTTCCTCCCGACGCCCTTCCTCGCCTCGATATAGCGCAGCCACCTCGAGTCGGCTTCCCGGGAGCGACCCGCAAGCCGGAGCGCCCGCGACTCGAGCACCGCCTCGGCATGCGCAAGCTCAGGCGGAACGTCGGCCATGCGCAGAATCTCCACGGCCCTCCTCGCCTCGCCCCGGTCAAGAAGCAGTTCCGCGAGCGCGACCGCCGCGACGCCGTCGCGCGAATCGGCCTCGTGCAGGGCCTCGCACACGCTCAGCGCGCGGTCGCTCCGTCCATGCCGCATGAAGAGCCATACGGCCGTCCGCAGGAACTGTCTCTCCTCTTCGCTCATTTCTTCGGCGGCGAATCCTTGAACACGGTCACCATGATCTTTTCGTACTGCAGCCCCTCGATTGCATTCTTTACGAGTCCCTTTACGGACGGCACTATGTCGGTTATGTCAGCGTCCCAGCGCGAACGAATGGCGACCGCCGCGGAGGAAGGAAGCG
>CACWJS010000195.1 GCA_902761275.1 uncultured bacterium
TTCTTCTTCTGATATGAACTGCTGATTTTGCATGGTGCAACCTCCAGGCATGATCCTATTGTGATCAGCAGTAACCCCTCGCGGATCCTCCCCGCTGGTTGAATCGCCCCTGCCTCGGCAGCCCTACGGCCATCGCGGATTCACGCCTTCATCACCGAAGCTCCAGCGCAAGTTGCCCGCGAGTAAAATCAGCATCATTTCTGATGGCTCTCCTGCACGGCTTCTCAGGCCGCCTCCACTTCGGAGAAGCACAGATAGTATATCAAAACTCCGACGAAACGGAACAGTAAAAATCATTTCCCATGCATTTTAACATCTCTTTATAATGTCAAAAGCGATTTATCTAGCAGCCGCAACGCATACGATCAGCAAGTTCTTCATAGCAATTCCCTACGGATGAATCCAGGCGAGGTCGTCCTCAAGCGCCTGACGGCGGTCGGCGGCAAGACGCTCCCAGACATCTGGCGTAAGCTCGAGTCCGGCCGCCTTGAACTGCGCGATGAGGTTGTTGCGGCGCCATTCGCCGACGTCCTTCTTGCGCATCTCGTAGTCGGGGCGCGTGCGAAGCGCCTCGTCGACGGTGTAGAGGTAGAGCTTGCCGTCCTTCATGCCCGGCACCATTTCGCCCGTGTCGCGGTATCCCTCCACCGCGTCCCACGACGCCTCGTCGAAAGCGGCCTGCGCGTTGCGCGCATCCTCAGGCCAGTCCTTGCGGTCGATCATATCCCGAGCTCCTTTCTCATCGGCTCCGCCAGGGCGGGGTCCAGCACAAGCGAATCGCCGTTGCGCCTGTAGATGAGGCGCTGAATGGCGGGTACTGCGTAGAAGACGAGCGTCGAGTCGGCGAGCGCGGCATACTCCCTGACGTTCGCACTCGAACGCGCATACCGGCGCATGACATCCGCGGTCGGCACATCGTGCCCACCAGCGAGAACGCGATGGCTTATGCGGAGCGGCAATGCCGCCGGCTCGGGCATCCAAAGGTAGTAGAGCACGACCGTGTAGCCGCGCCTCTTCGCGTCGGCGAGTAGCTTCAAATGCCCGCGGCCTGAAAGCGTCGTCTCAAAGGCGAACGACGTGCGCGCCTCGATGAGCTCGGCGATGCGCTCCAGCGTGAGCTTTCCCGCCTTGATCGCGGAGAGCCGGATGTCCGTCGGCGACATGCCCTGCGCCATGAGGTCGGGGTTCACGTACTCCACCGCGCCGGCGTACTCGGGCAGGTATCTGAGCGCAAACGTCGACTTCCCGGAGCCGTTCGGCCCCGCGACTACATGGCATATTGGTCTCGTCTCTTCGTTCATTTTCTTTTATTATATCAAAAATATTGGCGGACGGGGAGTACTTTTCACGGCGAGTATGAAGTTCCGCAAGGTTTCACCTCTGAACACATTCAAGACGAGCTATTGATACGTATCATGGTGAAACTCCTCCAATCCCACTTTCGCAAACCACGCGAGCATACGCCGGTTGCTGAAATCGAGGTTGTGCGAAATCGTATCGAGTGCGTACAGCGTCGGATCGAACAACGGCTTACTTCTGGAGAGTGCCGTCGAAAGCGCGGCGATTGGACGTATCAGCGCCATCGGCAACGTCATCTCGCGCAGGCGTTTCCCCGGCAGGAACTCCGCCGCGAGTTCATGATAGTATTCGCTCACGGTGACGCGCCGCGAATCCAGCACGGTCACGCCTTCCCCGCCCGCCTCCGTCAGCACCATCGCGGCGTGAAGCGTCCGGCAGACGTTCTCCACATGCGCGAGCGGCCAGCGGTTCCGTCCGCGCCACTTTCCAAAATGGAATACGAGCGGCGAGTTCTTCAGGTACGCGACCGTTCGCGGCGTGATGGATGTGTCGCCGCGTCCGTAGACAACGCACGGCCTCACGCAGCTGAAGCACTCGCGCGGCAGATTTGCCGCGAGCCACTTCTCGGAGAGAATCTTGTACTTCGGATAAGGATTCTTCACGGTCTCGTCAAAGGCAAGCTCTTCCTCGCTCTCGCCTTTGAAATCGTAAAGCCCGTAAACATCCGCTGTTGAAAGATAGACAAACCGCTTTACGCCGTGTTCCATCGCAACGGACGCGAGACTCTTCACCGCCTCGTAGTTGGCCTTGCGGAACCATTCATCGCGGCCAACGTCGCTCGCCCGTGCCGCGATATGGACGACGTAGTCGATCTTTTCCTCGAACAACCGCGATAAATCCGCCGCATCCGCGAGGTCGATCTTTATCGTCTTAATCCCAAGCCGCGTCAAGCGCTCCGCGACATGGTTGCGCACCGTGCCTACGACGCGATACCCCGCGTTCACGAAGTATTCCGCCGCGTTCGAGCCGATATAGCCGCCAGCACCTGTAACAAGAATCGTTTCCATAATCTATCGCCAAAGCGAAGTCCAGTATGATGCCGTTTCTGCCAACCAGTTCTCGCGCGGGATTGCGCGATAGTCCGGCGGTGGCGTAGACATGTGGCCAATCTTTCCGCCGTACATGATGCGGAAATCGCATTCACCCTGCGCAGCGAATCCGCCACATCCGATCTTGACGGCATCGGCTACTGACGTCCCGGCGGGAACGGCGAACACAAGTTCGTATTCGCCGACGCCGCCGATGAGCGCCCAGCCCTTCTCCACGCCAGGTGGAAGGCTCCGCGCAATTTCCGGCGAAACGGCGCGCTCCGCATCCAGTTCAAGCCATACGCCGGGATTGACGCGGCGGAAGTTCTCCAGCGCATCGAAAAGGCCGCCGCTCGTATCGGTGGCGAAAAGCGCATTTCCCGGAACGGGGTCGCGAAGCGCAGGTTCCGGAACTGAACGCCCAAGAAACGTCGCGACATTTGCCGCACCAAACGGACCCGTCGTATACAAATCAAAATCTACGCGCTGCGACGCGACACGGCGAACGGGCGTTTTGCAGGACGCAAACACGGTGGCCGTCCAGCACCATTCCTTCGCCGAGCCGATATCGCCGCCAACGACCTTTGCGCCGTAGTGCGACACGACCTGCTGGACGCCATGCGCAACGCGCTCATAAAACCTTTCGTCGTGCGAGTCGTCTATGTTCCACGCCTGAACGAGAAAATCCGGCTTCACCCCGCAGGCGAGAATATCCGCAATCGCACCATACGCCATCACCCTTCCCATGGCTTCCGGCTCAAGGCCGGAGAGAAAATCCTCGCGCTCGGAAAAGGAATCCGTCGAGACGAGCAGATTCGTGCCATCAAAAGGCACAAC
>CACWJS010000196.1 GCA_902761275.1 uncultured bacterium
CGACAGCGTCATCGCCGCCGCAATCGCACCCACCATCATTAACATATTCATTTTGTAATTTCTTTTCGCTTTCGTTTTGTCTTAGACAGGATTAACAGGATTGACAGGATTAAGAGTGTTGGAGAGCGCATTCTCGAACACGTTCATTTCAGTTCCTTTCTTTTAGGTTTTGAGATACTCCCATAGATTCCCCATCTCCGGTCTTTGGCCGACTGCCTTCGTCCAGGAGCCATGCGTCGCCTGGTTTGCAACCGTCGTCACATGTCCATGATTTCGGTTCCACGACGACAACGCCGTCGCCACGAATCCAAAACTTTGCATTTGCGGATTCGACAACAATCTTAAGAGCGTCGTAAAACGAAATGTCCTCAGCCGTGAGTTCCGGTGCTGGAGGATAAATCTCGTCTGGTTTTGCCGGACGCATGGCAAACAAGATCACTTCGCCAGACCCGTCGTACGGAACAGATGCCGACTGGAAGAAAAGCACCGCATCCATCAAAGTCGCCGGCGGACGAAACGAAACGGACGCGAGACGAATTTCCTTCATCCGCTTGTAGATGTCAATGTCTGGGACCAACCCGCCCAAAGGCGACAAATGCGGAGGAACTGACGTAGTGTACCGCTCCTCTACCTTCTTGGCGTCCGACAGACTGCCGATGTCTTTCCATGCTATTGGGCGGTCTCCACGCATTGTCATCCGTTCCGGGAATGGGTGTAGGTCACGCAACGCCTGCTGGACGGCCGAGGCAACTCCGTCATTGTATCGTTCACCGTCTATAGGACACATAGACGGAGTCCCCCAGCTCACGTAGATGCGCACAGTTCCCCTTCCAATGTTTCGGCTCGCATAATATCCACTACAGTTGTTCAAGGGAATATGCGTTACCACCTCGACGCCAATCTGAAGACATACCGTCGGTCGGGATTTTTCACCGTCACTATGCCATTGCTGCTCTATGATGCGGACGTCTATTTGAAGGCCCCCGTCGCGTTTCTCAATGGGCTTTTCCTTGCCAAACCTGCCGCATCCTTCAATCGCTTCGCGAACAGCGTCACGGACAGCAAGCTCGTCAACTTCTTTAGATCCGGAAAATCCGTGCTGACCACATAATTCGATGCGATTAGTGGCGATGTTCTCGAACAAAAGCGAGAAACACTCGCTCCTAATCTCTGGACATTCCACGGCTTCCTTCGGTTGCAAGTCGCGCGCGGCCATCTGATCGCACATGCAGCCGGCGAACATCGTCACCGCCGCGCATCCAAGCGCCATCATCACTCTCTTCATCGCCATTTTCCTCTCTTTGCGTCCTTTGCGTTCTTTGCGGCCAAACCTCTTGGGGAATCTGTTTTACGTCTCAAATCTCAACCGAAACGGACACATCATCGTTTGTCGGCTGCGCATTATCCGATGACTCCTCTATTATCGGCAAGTTCCGCATTCCGCCGCCGCCGATCATAAGTTCCATCACGCTGAGCGCTGAATCTGCCGAAACGCCAAGTCCACTGGGCTTAGCGTCAATGCTCTCGGAAAGGAATCCCTTGCTGTGCAAAATCCCTTTCGTGTCCGTGATCTTCTCTTGGTCTTCTTTGAGCGCTTTGACGAAAGCCGCCTCCTTGCCTCTCCTCCAATTAAAATACTCCTCGCCATCCTTTTTCGTGGCGTCGGCACTCATCCACGCCCAATACCTTCTCCTGCCGCCGCAATAGCCATTGTCGTTCAGTCCGGACGTCAATTCAAACAAATTGGCGCAAAGCTCATCCAGGCGATTCTTTCCTTCCTTCCCGAAATGTCTTTCCAACTTCATGTTCGCTTTTCCCGCCCACAACGCTTCCGCCGTCCAGAGTAGAAGTTCGTCCTTCTTCTGCCATTCTCCGGACTCAAGACCGCTTCGTACGCGGCCGACGAGATGCCGCAGACAGAGTACCGCGTTTTCCTTTGCGTCGGGATTGCGCGTCATGCCATATAGCTCGCAGAGCGCCATTGTCACGATCGGCAAAGAACGCTCGTCATCCTCTCCGCCGCGAATACGCAAAACGCCATTCGTCTCGGAAACGCACCCCATCACATACTCGCTTGCTGCAATGACAGTGCCCGTGAAATCCTTTGCATACGGGCTGGGGCTGTATGGGAACTCCCCATGCGCAAGAAACGCGCAGATCCCCAGCGCCGTCGCCGCGACTGGACACGGCCCGTCGTTCAAGCTCCCGTCCTCCTGCTGCGTCGCCTTCAGCCACCACAGGACCTTGTAAACGGCGCCCTCGCGAGCCACATAGTCCGCGTCCATGCCCGGCTTGACTTCGCCATCTTCGGGAGAGGCGGCTATGTCAACCAGGGCGACACGACCGGTCGGGGTGAGGACATAAGTATCGGCGAGTTCGGAAAGACTCTCTTCTGAGAGCGAAATTGCGTGAATGTTCTTCGGCTTTAGAACCAGCATCCTCTTCGGACCATCAGTCAGAAGCTCAGACAACATGCCCACAAAGGCAGGCGCTGCCAAGAGATACATGAGCCCTGTCAAGAATATGGCCGCGCAACCATAATTGTCCAACATCTTGCCATTTGACATCTCATTGAACCAACGCGTTGCCTCTGGTCGGAAAAGCAGGAAAAGGACAGCGACTAGCAGAATAAGGGCAATGGCTGCGGCGCACCACATCTCAAGCACCATAGAAAACGCAAAGACGGCAAAGAGCGCAACACCCGAATGCGGCCAAATGAACCCCGCCCTTCTTCCATGTCGAAGCGACATCACCATTCCGACGGGCAAAGCGAGAACTACAAGAGAAATACCCATGCAAATCCAAACATCCGATGCCGAACCACACTTGCCATGGACAATGGCATTTACTGCCCAAATCACCCCGTACAGCACAAGCACCACTTCCATCCACCCAAGCACCTCGACGATCTTGACTGCTGTCGGTTTCTTCATCACTTCGCCTCCTTCTTTTCAGGCAGCGGCTCGCGGGGGCCGAGAAACTTGGGGCTGCGGCGGAGAATCACATCGAGGACTGCGGCAATCTTCGCAAGCTGTTCGCGGATTGTCGTCTTGATCGAATAGCGTCCGTTCACGTCCTTCGCCGCATAGCCGTAGGCGTCGCATCCAAACCCGCGCGCCGTGAAGACCGCGCGACGGACATGGTCGGGCTGCGAGACGATGATGAACGAATCGAGCCCGAACACCTTCTTTGCCCGCACGACCGTATCGAGCGTGCGGAATCCG
>CACWJS010000197.1 GCA_902761275.1 uncultured bacterium
TTGATCTCGACGCCGTAGGCCTTGCCGTTGATCGTGACGGTGACCGCGCCGCCCTTGGCGGCGGGCTTGGCCTCTTCCGCGAAGCGGCAGCCCATCGGGGCCTTCGAGGGGTCCTTGAGGAAGAGGATGCCCTTCTCCTTGCAGGACGCGGCGATGAAGATGTTCTCGTCGGTGACGGGAAGCCCGGCGTCCTCGAGCATCTTCTTCGCGACCGCGCCGCCCTTCTTCGGGTCGGCGTCGTTCATCTCGAGCACCGTCTTCGTGGTGGGCTCGCTGTACGCCTTGTTGAGGTCGCTCGACGCCATGAACTCGCTCGCCTTCTTGACGATCTCGGGGTCCGGCGGAACGGGGGTCTTCCCGAAGTAGCCGAGTACCATCTTGGCATAGCCAGGCGCGAACTTCTTGAACTTGCCGAACATGACGTTCTGGATCGCCTGCTGCGCGTAGAACTGCGAGACGGGCGTGACGGACGTGCCGAAGCCGCCGAGACGGACGCAGTCGTACATCTCCGCGATCATGTCGTCGTACTTGTCCATCATGTTGTTGTCGCGCAGCATCTGCGTGTTCGCCGTGAGCGCGCCGCCCGGCATCGGGCTCCACACGATCTGCGGGTTGACGCTCATCGCCTCCGGCGGGAGGAAGTACTTCTGCATCGCGTTCTTGAAGGAGTCCTCGGCCTTCTTGATCTTGTTGATGTCGAAGTCGAAGCCGAAGTCGGGATCGCCGTCGAGGCAGTGCCACATCGTGATGATGTCGGGCTGGCAGGTGCCGCCGGACATAGGCGCCATCGAAAGGTCAAGGCCGTCGGCGCCGCCGCGGAGAGCCGCGAGGTAGCACGCGACGCCGTTGCCGGCCGTCTCGTGGCTGTGGAACTGGATGTGAATGTCCTTGCCGAGAAGCTGGCGGGCGAGCTTCATCGTGTTGTAGACGGTCGCGGGCGTCGAAGTGCCGGACGCGTCCTTGAACGCCACGCGGTCGAAGGGAATCCCCGCGTCCATGATCATTTTCAGGCGGTCGCGGTAGAACTCGGGCGTGTGAGTGCCCTTGTTGTCGATCCCGGGAGGAAGGCCCATCATCGTCACGACGACTTCGTGGTTGAGCCCCGCGTCGTGGATGCACTGGCCGGACCATTTGAGGTTGTTGACGTCGTTCAGGGCGTCGAAGTTGCGGATGGACGACATGCCGTGCTTCTTGAACATCTGGGCATGGAGCTTGATCATATCCGAACTCTGCGACTCGAGGCCGACGACGTTCACGCCGCGCGAAAGCGTCTGGAGGTCGGCTTCGGGCGCGGCCTTGCGGAACTTGTCCATGACGTCGAAAGCGTCTTCCTGGCAGTAGAAGTAGCAGCTCTGGAACCTCGCGCCGCCGCCGGCCTCGAACCAGCGGACGCCAGCCGCATACGCCTCTTCGACGCAGGGCAGGAAGTCTTTCGAGAGAACGCGCGCACCGATGACGGACTGGAAGCCGTCGCGGAACGCTGTGAGCATGAACTTTACATTTTTCTTGGCCATAATGATTTACCTTTCAAAATTCCGTGGGTTGGGGTGCGGGCGCGCCAGAGCGCCCGTCCGTTCCAATGCTTAGCCGTTCATCGCAACGGCGATCGCGAGCGCGATATCGGCGTCATCGGAGGCCGCCTTGGCCGCAGGGGCCTTCTTGGGCGTTTCCTTCGGGAAGATCGAATCGAACCTTCCGATGCCGCTCATCGAGACCTTAGTGACGACGATGAGAATTGAGAGAAAGAAATAGACGATGCCCATTCCGGCAATCATCAGAACAAGACCCTGTCCGAGCACTTCCATTTTTTGATCCTTCCGTTTAAACCGTCTCTTTTCCGCACGAATCGACGAACGAGAGCCTGAGCGTGTCGAAGTCGATCTTCCTGTAGTAGCAGTTCCTCGGGGCGCCCGCCTTGTCCTTAGTGTGGCAGATTCCGCCGCGGCAGGGGCGCACGATGTAGAGGAGCGAGTTCTGCTCGCAGTTGACGTACGCCTCGAGGAGATCGAAAGTCTCGCCGGAGGTCTCGCCCTTGAACCACAGCTTGTTGCGGCTCGTCGACCAAAGAATGAGCTTCCTCTTGGCGAAGCTCTCCTTCATGGCGAATTCGTTAGTATAGGCGACGAGGATGACTTCCTTCGTGTCGGCGTTCTGCACGGCCACGGGAATTACCCCCGGATCATGCTCTACGGCTGCGGCACGACTTGCCGCGACCTGTGCGCCCACTTTTTCGAGCTTAGCAAAATCAAGTGTCAGTTCCGACGATTCTTCAAGCTGTCCCATGTGTTCCCCTAAAATGAAAGGTTGTTTAACATTATACCAAAAATTGCCCTGTCGTGGACGACCCGTAGAAAATCTTAGGTGCTGTGCGTGAGGCGGCGGAGCGAAGGTCCGAGCGAAGGGATACGGCGTATTCGCCGAGGGCCCCTGAGGAGGAGCCTTCGCTCCGCCGCCTCACGAATGGCGTTGCGCTATGTCGCGTAGGCGCAGAATCGCCGAATATGGGTCGTCGGAACCGCAGACTGCGCGCACCACCGCCCAGTTCCTCGCCCCAGCCGCAAGAACGGAGCCGAGATTGCTGCCGTCGATACCCCCGATAGCCACTGCGGGATAAGGAACTGACGCTATCATCTTGCCCGCAAGTTCCGTGCCGAGGACGGGGTCAGGAATCTTCTTCGTCGGCGTCTTGAACACCGGTCCAACGCCAATGTAGTCGGGATTGTGGCGAATGGAATCAAGCGCCTGCGCGAGACTGTGGGTCGAAAGCCCGACAATGCGGATGCCAGGATATTTCGCGCGCGAGGTTCGTCTCGCTGCCGCGCGTTATCCCGACAAGCCGCTTCGCCATCTGGAGAAGGTCGCCTCGCGACACGTCCTTCATTCGGAGCTGCACCATCTTGACCCCCGCCTTGACAGCCGCCTCGCAACAGCGTTCGTAGCCAACCTTGGGGTTTGTCATCACAAGATAGAAACCGAAGTCTTCCATTGAAAGTCCTTTCATCTAAAGCCAAGCAGCTTGTGGAGCTGGACGGAGAGCGACCAGCCGTCGAGCTTCGCGAGGACGGCCTTTGCCGTCGCGAAATCCATCTCTCCGTCGCGCTCGCACGGCGAAATGTAGTAGTCGGTCGCGGCAATTCTGCCGCGGAGATCGCGGCAGAAGTCTACGATCTTCTCCGACGACGCGACGACGCGCACTTCGTCCGCGCGGGTAAGCGCAAGGCGATCGGGGAACTCGGCCTTTGGCGAGCAGGCGACATAGTCGACGAAGCCAAGCCAATCCGCGTCGTCAGTTCCGTTCGTCTCGACCGCGATCCAGTAGCCGCGCTCCTTTAGCGCCGCGACAAGTTCTGGCATCTCCTTTACAAGCGTCGGCTCGCCGCCTGTGAGGACGACGCTCTTTGGCTTATACTGTCCTATTTCCGCAACGAGGTCGTCAAGCGACGAGGAAAAGTGCTTTGCAACATCAGTGTCGCACCACGGACACGCGAGATTGCAGCCGGCAAAGCGGACAAAGACGCATGGCCGCCCCATGTTGCGGCCTTCGCCCTGAAGCGACTCGAAGATCTCGACTAAATCGTACATAATAGAGTTGAAAAGTTGAAAAGTTGAAAGGTTGAAAGGTTGAAAAGTTGAAAGGTTGAAAGGTTGAGGAGAGTTAGGGAGTGCTGTAAGCGGCGTCAAGAAACGACTTGAGGACGCTAACACCGTATATCGCGGCAGTCTCGGCGCGGAGAATCGTCGAGCCAAACGAAACTGGCGTCGCAATCTCGATAAGCGCAGCAAGTTCCTCTGGCGAGAAGTCGCCTTCCGGCCCAACGAAGACAGAAAAGGAACGAGGGAAATCTGGTAGGGGCGCATCTCCGAGGCGCCCGCATGAAGACCGCATCGCCTCAACCATTGGCTGGGGCGGTGGGTTCGTAAGCGCGCCGACGAAGCAAGTGGTCTCACGCACAAGAGGCAGCGACTCCGCGAAAGAAACCGGTTCGTGGATTTCCGGAATCCACTTCGCATCTGACTGACGCGCAGCGTCCTCGGCTATGCGAATCCAGCGGGCACGCTTCGCCTCGCGCTCATCGGCGCCGATCCTGACGATTGTCCGCGCGGAGACTACGGGCACGATACGCGTAACGCCAAGTTCAGTCGCCTTCTCAATCGTCCAATCCCACCGCGAGCCCTTCGTGACGCAGGCAAAAAGAGTAAGCGACCGCGATGCACGAGGCGCAGTGCAGACAGGGGAGAGCGCGGCGAGGCGAAAGTTTTTCCCGCCGCCCGCCACTGAAAAGCGGCGAGACTTTCCAGAGCCATCGAAAAGCTCGATCTCCTCGCCGTCCTTCGGGCGCAAGACCTTCAAATGGTTCGCCGCCTCCTTGGGAAGCACGGGCGAATCCGAGGCCAGCTGTTCGGAAGGAACGAGGAGACGGTGCATTACAGCTTCTTGAGAACGGAGCGGATCGAGCGCTCACGCGCCTCGACCGACTCGCACAGGCGGAACTGCACACGGGCGCGGTTCAGGTTCTGCTCAGGCTGCGACGTCTTGAAGTAGACGTTGCCGGCGAGGTAGTCCTGGAAGAAACGGAGACCAAGCTCAAACGGCAGCAGACGGATCGAGTCATAGAGATACGCACGGTCGGCGTCGGTGAGGAACGCGCCCGCCTCGCGCATATATCCCTTGCAGAACGCCGTCGCGAGGTCTTCATCGAACACGACCTTCGCGAGGTTCGTCTCCTCTTCGCCTGCGGGGTTGCAGATGGACCTGAGCGCGTCGCCGAAGTCGAGGTGGATGAGACCGGGGCTCACGGTATCGAGGTCGATCATCGCCGTGCCCTTGCCGGTCACGTCGTCGATCATGATGTTGTTGACCTTCGGGTCGCCGTGGAACATGCGCTTCTTGAGCTCGCCCTTCTTCTGCGCCTTCTCGAGGCAGAGCGCGAGGTCGCGACGCTCCTCGATGAACTTCGCAAGGCGCTTCGCCTCCATCGAGGACTTCAGGAGCTCCTTCGCCTCCTTCGACTTGAGCGTCTGGTCGTATTTCTTGAGGTAGCCGCTCGTGATGTGGAAGCCGGGAAGCGGATCCTTGATCTCCTTGGGGTCCATGTCGCTGATGAGATAGTGGAAGTGGCCGAGAGCGGCGCCGCACTCCATCGCGTGTTCAGGACCCTGCGCGACATCAAACGCGTGGGCGGACATGATGCGCGTGATGACGCGCCAGACCTCGCCCTTGTCGTCGACGACGAAGTCCTTCGAGTCCTTCGCCTTGATGATGCGCGGCATCTGCCACACGCGGTCGTCGCGCCCCTTCTGCGCGTCGTCCTCGAGCTTCTCGTGGCAATGGCGCGTGAGGTTGTGCATGTTCTCCATGATCACCTCGGGCTTGGGGAAGACGTTCTTGTTCACGCGCTGGAGGATTACCTGCGTCTCGGTGAACGTATTGCGGTAGATCGCGAGGAACGTATCGTTGATGTTGCCGTTGCCAAACGGCTGCAGCGAGACGAGACGGCCCTTGATGTTGAACTTGTTGATAAGGATCGAGAGTTCCATTGTTCCGTATTCCTTGGATGTTTACGTTTCTTCCGTTCTCAAGGCGAGAATTATACCAAAAAATCCGCGGCATGCGGAATTTCCAAGCACGATTCGCTCGAGTCGCGGGTGCAGCGGGACTTTTATGCACGAAGACGCGATATGGCAGCATCGCCGCGATTTCACATATACTGTTCCATAAGTGCCGACAAATTAGCGCTAACGCGCGACCACGAACCTTGGCCGGGCGGCGAATCGCGCTAGCGCGATTGCCTGTGGCGCGTCCCATCTCCGCTTGAAG
>CACWJS010000198.1 GCA_902761275.1 uncultured bacterium
CTTCAAGCGGAGATGGGACGCGCCACAGGCAATCGCGCTAGCGCGATTCGCCGCCCGGCCAAGGTTCGTGGTCGCGCGTTAGCGCTAATTTGTCGGCACATATGGAACCGTATATGTGTAATCGCGGCGATCCTGCCATGCCGCGTTTTCGTGGATAAAAGTCCCGCTGCACCCCGTCAAAGCGCAGTCATTGCTGCTTTGCCAGAGGGGCTGCTGTGAAGTACTCGAGCATGATGCGGGCGAGAACCTGCTTGCCAAGTTCACCCGAATGTACGTAGTCGCGGCTATACCACGACCAAGGAAGCCCGCTCTCGTAGAGCCAGCGGTAGGATGGCGTAAATGCGTCTATGTACCCCCAGACACGCTTGGCGCAGCCCTCTTTAAGTTCCGCAAAACCCTCGCGCGAAAGGCCACTCGGTTTATTCGCATACTTGTCGATCGTCAGCGCAAGCGCCTCTGCCTCGGCAGCAGCGTCGTATTCGCGCGGCGCGAGAAGCGTGTATTCCTTCGAGCCCTCCTTCATTCGCGTATCGACTGAAAGAGCGGGCGAGACTACTATCAGCTCAACGCCCGACGCGCGAATCTTCTCGCCAACCTCGAAGATCGCATCGTTGCCCGTCACTGGAAAGTCTCTCGACGCGGCGCGCCAGTTCGATATTCCACCGACAATCACGCAATCAGGACGGTATGCGGTGACATACTTTTCGAAGTTCTCCGGGAAACGGTAATACCAGCATCCTGTCGAGCCGCGCACCGAGACGAGCCACGTTATGTCGCTCTTCGGATAGGCCCTCTTCACGAGCGCGTGGAACTGCGAATGGAAAGTGTCCTGCACAATCGAATCGCCAAGCATCAGAATTCGCCAGGGCTTACCGGTCTTCAACGCGTCAAGTGTCTTCGGCGCCGAAAGAAACGCATTGCCAGTCGGCTCTACTTTCACCGGCGGCAGTTTCGCATACACCTTGTCGCACCATGCCGCCGCCTCTTCTACTGTCGCGGGCTCGAACCTGACGTCCGACACCGTACACCCTTTCGTGGACTGGAAGAACACCTCCACTTCCTTCACGCCCTCATGCACAAAGACTATGCGTTCGTAGTGTCGTGAGTTGGAGTTTTTAGTTGGAGAATCAAGTTGGAGTTTTGAGTTGGAGTTGGAGAGTGGTATTTGTTCTTTTTTCTCTCCAGCTTCCTTCTCTCCAACTTCAGAAACACTAACATCCTTTCTCGAACTCAAACTCTGAACTCCAACTTCACAAACACTATCATCCTTTCTCCAACTCCAACTCTGAACTCCAACTTCTCCACCATATAACACATCATAGTTATCCGCAATCATATTACCTTCGCCGTCGTAGAAGGCGACGGCTTCAAACGCCCTCTCTGGCGCGAAGCCGGTGAACGACAACTTGTAGTATGCGCCTGTCTTTGGAATCGCGATCCTCGGCGAAATGAGTTTCCCGCCCTTGTCGGGGTACCAGCCCTCAAGCGGATTGAATGACGATCCGCCATTTCCTCCAGACGACTGAAAGCGCCAGCCCTCCGACTTGTCGGTGACCATTCCTCTAAAATCAAGCAAAGACGCCGACGCGGCAACGGCAGCAGCCGCAAAAATAGATGCAACTATCAGTTTTTTCATTTTGAATCTTCCAGACCCTGTGTCTTTTATGCGTGAAGTTTACCAAACTCTGTCAGGGCTTTGCAACCACAAACCGACCACCCCGCCAGAAGCGACTTTCTTCATCTGCCCTTGCGGTGAAATTCGCCAAAATGGTATAATCAACCTATGAAAATACTTGCAGCAGCACTTGTAGTCGCGGCCACCTGCGCCGCAAACGCGGCAGACGGCTTTTCCCTCGGCGAAGACGCGCTTTCAACCCCTCGCGGCAAAATCGCCTGGCGCGACCTTTTAACCCTACGGCTCTACGAGCGAGCGCCTCAGAAAAACATCGAGAAGACCTCTCTTCGCGTCTCTGTGCGCACGCTCTCGCCCGACCGCGCGGAACTCGACTTCGTTGAGCCAGACTCTGGAACGTACGTTCCCGTGACCGTGTGGAACGAAAGTCGCTGGCTAAAGATCGAAGTCGACGCGACCGACATCGTCGAGCCCCTCGGCGGATGCTGGCGGCTCATGAAGATCGTCTTCGCGCCGACGCTCCTCGAAGTCTCGCCCGACGAAAAAGGCGAATACCTTCTCCCGCTCTTCTCGGGCGCGGTGACGCCCACTCAGCATGCAGAGCAGATCCACGCCGTCGACCGCATCTACACGCAGCAGAGCGAATGGGAGAAATACGGTCTCTTCAACGCCTTCGGCCTTTCGTGCGATAGCGGTTCTATACTCGGCATCATCCACGGCGGCGAGTTCCGCGCCTGGGTCGAGACTGATTGCGGCGGCAAATCCGCCGCGCGCCAGTTCGCGTCGCTCGCGGTGCGCGACGACCCGGGCGATGTCATCGACCACGAGGTGAAAAGCGTGTGGTTCAGGAGCATCCCGACGTCGAAGGACTACACCGGCATGGCACTCGCCTACCGCGACTACCTCGTTAAAGACCGCGACGTCCTGCCACTTGCGAAGCGCGTAGAGCGCAGCCCCGCCCTTCGCAAGGTGATCACGTCCATGCGCTTTAACGTCTTCCTCGGCATGAAGAACTGGCCGTTCCGCCCCGACGGTTCGAGCCCCTACCACAACTCCACGACCTTCGAGGAAGCGGGGCGCATTCTCGAGGCCGCACGCGCAGCTGGAATGACGAACTGCTGGGTCACGCTCGTCGGGTGGATAAAGGACGGCCACGACGGTGCCTATCCCTCGCACTTCCCCGTCAACTCCGCGGCAGGCGGCGAGGACGCGCTGCGCGAACTTCTCAAGAAGATACGTGGCTGGGGCTGGCCGGTAACGCCGCACGACAACATCCACTCGCTCTACAATTCGTCGCCCGACTTCGACGCTCGCTTCGCCGCCATAACTCGGTCGGGCGAAGTCGAGTGCATGGGTCTCTGGAGCGGAGGTCTCTGCAACCTCGCCTGTCC
>CACWJS010000199.1 GCA_902761275.1 uncultured bacterium
AGTAGCGCTTCGCGTCCGCGACCCACGGGCCCGAGTAGACGGCGTTGCGCATCTCCTGCGCTGTGAGCTTAAGCCCCGCGATGTTGATGACCTTGAACCAGTCTATCTTCTCGGACGGCTCGCCTTCGCAGAAGTAGACCATCAGCTCGTAGTCGAGGAACTTCCGCTGGATGTCCTCCGGCTGGCGGTGGAAGTACTTTGCCGCGAGGTCGAGCTCGCCCCACGCGAAGTCGCCGTTGAAGTACTGGCAAAGCGAAATCGTCCGCTGCTGGCCGTCCATCACCTCGAATGTTCCGTCCGGGTTCTTGACCCAGTACATCACATTGAGCGGAAAGCCCTTCATCACGGTGGAGATCACGGCGTTTCGTTCCTTCTCTTTGTAGACGAACTCGCGCTGGTAGGCGGGCCTGATGTCCAGAAGTCCGAGGAACCCTCTGACACCGGACTCCGCGTCATCGACATATCCATCCACAAGATCGCGTATCTTGATTCGATGAAGTTCAATCTTCATGGCGATTCGGCCTTTCTCTTTTTTGACAGGATTTACAGGATTGACACGATTAGGTTTCAGGTAAACACTTATGACTCTACCGTATTCTTATCGAGAGCGGAATGTTGTCGATCGAACCAGAAATCGACGGGCTTGGCGAATCCATCCCACGACAGACCACTCGCATCATGTCCCAGTCCGTCGAATAAAGGAAGCGCGGCGGATTTGCCGCGAGCGCGGCGAATGCGGGGTTACCGCTCGCCGTGGCCGAAAGCGAGCGCGGCACATCTGCCGCGTTGAACACGAGCCGCCAGTCAAGCGACACGCGCCCTTCTGTTCCTTGCTCTACCATCTCGTCGCCCGTGGCGCAGTCTACAACCTTCCACTCTCCGCAGTCCCAGCCGACGAGCAGTCCTGCCTCGCCCCGCGAAAGAACGCCGTCGTGATCCGCGTCGTGCCCGAACGCAACCTCGACGTTGTTGCTTGCCGTCGCGTCGAGTTCAAGCGTGAACGCGAACACGCGCGAATCGGCGCGCGCCGCCGGAAGCGCGGCGTTCGTGACGATCTCAGTGTCGTCCCACTCCGCCTCCGGCATCTCCGGCACGGCGAAGACCGCGGCAAGACAAAGTGACGACAATAGCACTGATGCCACCATGCTCAATCCCCCTTCCTTTCTGCTTGAATTTTGGCATCAATCCTCTTCAGTGCGTTTGTCGCGTAATCAATCTGGTAGTCGTTGACGCGGCGCTCGGTGACTTCGCGAAGCAATGCTTTCCTGTCATCGCTCGTCTCGTAGTCGGGGTCAAGCGAAAGCAGAAACTCGTCAGCCCAAAGCGCCGTCGCGGGGATTGTCCTTGAATACCGCTTGAGCGATGAAATCGACAGTCGCCTTTCGGCGGCGGAAACTCCATCTCGCTTCGCGACATACGCAAGTGCAGAGCAAATATCATATCTGTCATGTTCGCGCTTAAGATTCCTATACATGATATCATTTGCAAGTTCAACAGCATTACTCGTTATACCGTCTATAAGGATAACAGCTGATACTGCCTGCGCTGCGAAGTCTAAATCATTCGTGTAGCTAAGAAGGAATGGCACGTCTTCACTTGACCCATGGTTTATCAACACGGAAATAGCCCACGGAACACGATTCGTATGATCAACTGCAATTTCTTTTGCAATGTGCGCTATCCGCCGATCATCTCCCTCACATAATTCTATCGCATGTTTATAAGCTCCCATCGCTCTATTGCCGCAAAACACTGGTGCAGTTGCCGAAAGAAAGGCAGCCTTGATCTCTTTGTCGGTTATCGGTTGCTGCCCTGCGAATAAACTTGCGCAAGCCAACACAAACACCGCCGTTATCGCTATTCTCCTCATAATATCCTCCTATTGGTGAACAGGACTTGTGCCCCTGTCCACATTAGTGAAAAACCCGACTGGAGCAAGACCGATTTTCCAGTCGCTGTCAAGAATTCCATCTCCCGTGTATCTAACTCCATGTATATCCCCCATGGTGATGTCTCGTCCGCCAGAGGAAGTATGCCGCTCTCCATTCATCAGCATCCTGTCCAAAATGTCGCAATGGAAGACATGCTTACCATAGAATCGACAACCGCCATCGCCATGTCCATCACAGCCAAGATTCCAGTCTGACTCCATAAATACATACTTCGGACGCTCTGACGCTGGAATCGACTTCAATGACACCGTCTCATTTGTCGCGCCGACATTTGACGCATAAATGTCTTCCATCCCAAGGGCGTGTCCAATCTCATGCGCCAATGTTCTGCCATCCGCTCCAGCGGTCATTACCATTCCCGAAGCGCAGTTCATGCCCAGTATCTCAGGGGCATCAACAAAACCATTAATGAAATAGCATTCCAGCGCACCAGTGTCAACATTCAAACCGACAAGCTGCTCTTTTGTCAGTCTTCCAGGTCTGGGCTCGTTGTATGTAACGTTATACGCAGCCATAATATTGGTAAACACAATTGGCTCTATCAATTCCACGTTGACACCGGCTTGCTCATAAATGTCATCAGCTTCAGCCACCAAGTCTTGAACTTCACTTTGCGTTCGTGGCCAGGCCATTCCATCGCAAATAACCCACGCGCGAAGTCTGACTGTCATCGGCTGAACAACCTTAGCGAAAAACGCCGGGCGGGGCGACTCTGCGTCGCCAAACTGCACCATGAGAAACACATCCCCTGTCGAAACGCCCTCGACCGTCACGACCCTTCCGGTGTTGACATTCGAGCCGACAAAGTTGACCGCACCTTCGCACATGTTGGTCGTCCAGATTATCTTGCTGTCGGGATAGTCCTCGGGCAGAACATCGACTTTGAATGTCGCCGTCTTCCCCACGACGACGGCACATGGGTTGTAGAGGTAGGAATGCAGCCGTCCGTCTCCAGCAAAGTCAGCCATCGACCACGACTCGTCGGTGATCGGCTCGACCGTCGGCTCGATGATTGTAAAACGCTTGCTTACAGATGCTCTCGGCCCCGATTCCGGCTTCGACGTGATCGGC
>CACWJS010000200.1 GCA_902761275.1 uncultured bacterium
CTCGTGTGAAGGACTGCGATTTCATCGGCTGCGGTTCGTCCGCCGATGCCTGGGCGGGCGAGGGCGGTGCGGTGCAGGGGTGTGGGATTGTCGAGGGCTGCGGTTTCGAGCGTTGCCGTGCGCGTGTCGGCGGCGCACTGAGCGACTGCGGATACGTAGTCGAGTGCCTGTTCATTGATTGCCGCGCGTTTGACGGCGGCGGCGCGATAGCCGGGGCCGGCGATGTCTCGCGCTGCGAGTTTCGCAACTGCGGTTCCGAGCTCTCCAACGGCGGTGTTGGCGGAGCGATTTACGAAGGTCGCGACGTCGTTTCATGTCTTTTCGTCGACTGCACGGCGAAACAGGGCGGCGCAATCATGTCGTCCGAATCGCTCGACGGCCAGCACCCCAAGGTTGTGCACTGCACGTTCATCCGCTGTCGTGGAGAACTGAACGACGAGGCGGTATTCGAGAACTCTGCGGGCTCACGGCTCTTCATGCTGAACTGCCTCAGCTACGGAAGCGCCATGCTGCAGGAAGGCGCGAACGAAGGCGACAAGTTCGGCTGCTATTGCCTTGCGGACGAGGGATTTTTCGCAGACTACGCCAATGGCGACTTCCACCCGAACCCCGCGCTTTCGGAGGACTGGGAGGATCCGTGCGGACTTAGGTTCGGCGAGTCCGGCGCTGCGGTGTTCGTCTGCCGCGATCTCGACGGATATGGCTACCAGCTGTCCTCGCCGTGGCCAGTCTGCCCGGGATGCTATCGTTTTCGCTCTGGCGATGACGGGGAATCCACCACGACTGAATCTGCCGGCAAGGGCGCGTCTTCCGTGGTCAAGCCACGCAAAGGCGCCAAGCCCGGGCATTGGCGGGTTCCGCCGAAGCGTGCGTCCATGCCGGTCAAGGGGTTCTGGAATTCCGTTCGGAACAGCCCGCCCCATGTGGTCAGCCAGCGAACCACGCGCGAGCTTCTCGATCTTTCGAAGTTGCCCTGCGAAATCACGCAGAACGAGATCGTGCACGGCGGCGACAATTATCTGGACTTCGTCTCGACGTGGTACGAAAGGAGCGGCGACCTCTTCCGGTTCTTCGACTTGCACGGGCCCCTCAAGATGCCCGAGGTCGGGGTTACGCCCGGCTATGGGTGCCCTGGCCGCATATCTCCATACGAGGAAGACGATGAACTCAAGGCCCTCGCGCGCAAGTACCGCTTCCGTACGGGCTGGTTCCACCGCGGGTTCCCGAAGGAGGGGGATCCGGCTTATTCGTCATACAAAAAGCGCCTCGAATGCTGGGAGAGCAAAACGAACGACGTGCTAAGCTGCTACACTTGCACCGTGGAGAAGATACCGTTCCTGTTCTCTCCGGCCCCGGGGAGAGGTCCGATGCCGCTTGTCGTCTACATCGCGGGAAGCGGCGAACAAGGGACCGATCTCAAGAAGATGTTCAGGCAGACCGGCGTCTTCGATGCCGTCCGAGATCCTTCCTTCGTCTTTGCTCATCCCTGCCATCTGCTGGCGATCATGCCGCCAGATTTCGCCACGCGGGCGTCGTATCTTCACTATCCACATCGCTATTCGTTTTGCTCAAACCCTCCCTCTGGCGATCCGCCTGCCAATCTGGATCTCCTTCGGATGTACGCGGACCTAGTCTTCGAGCTGCAGCGGGAGCTCGTGGCGAAGGGAAGGGGAACGATCGATCCAAACGCCATTGTGCTTACGGGACTTGGCTCAGGGGCGTCCGCGGCGCTTTCGATGATGCGCGAATATCCCGGGCGCTACGCCGGCGTATGCGCGACATATCCGTCGTGGCAGTTCCTCCTGCCGGCGGTAGACAGGTACCGTCCGGGCCGTTGGTGGTTCGCCTTGTCGGAGGCGTATCATGAAATCGACGACAAGGTCAACACGATGGCAGAAGCCTACAGGAAGGCCGGCGCCGATGTGCGCCTTAACTACTATCCAGACGGCAACAACTGGTGGAACGCCCAGTATTCGTCGCCGGAATTCCAGGGCTGGATCGCTGACTGCTGCTCTAAGGGGCCGATTCATGGGGAGAAGCTGATCATCGCCCAGCCTGGGCTCGGCTCGAAACTTCTGCTGGCGAAGACTGGCCCGGACGAAGCCACATACTACGGCACCGTGAAGGAGCGTCCGGAGGGGCTGCCAAGTGAAGTGGCGGACAAGCGCATCAAGAACATCAAGGGAATCCGCTATCTGTATGTCGATGGAAGCGCAAGGGAGATTCCGGCTGAGGCGTTTATGCGGTCGCCGGAGCTCGAGACGGTACATATCAAGTCTTATGGCCTCACCAATATCGCGGCAAGGGCATTTGCGGAATCGCCAAAGCTGAACCTAGTGGTCTTCGAAGGTTCTGACTCGCCACGAATCGCGGGTGACGCCTTCGACGGGTGCGCACCTGCGCTCTACGGCGGAACAGTCGGGGTTCCTGTCGAGATATCCTGGAGCACTGTCAAGGTTTCCGGGGGAATAACAAACACCGTAACACATGGGAGGAGGAAAATATCGCTGAAGTCCCATGCCCTGCCGGTAGACGGGCTATTCAGCACACATCTGTTCCTTTGCGACGACCAACTCCACCGTCGCCTCCACATTACGGGCGACTTCCTCTGGTCCGAAGAGGGGGAGGATGGTGCAAACGCCCTTATGTTCCTCGGCGAAGGCCGCGATGTCTTTGTCCCGGATAAGTTTGGCGAGCGACCGGTTGTTGCGCTGGGCCGCAATCTCCTGCACCGGGTCAGGGATGACTTTGAATACGGAATACTCGCGATCCCCGCGACGGTGCAGTCGACGCCGCTGTTCCCAGGGCAGTACAAAGTCAGCAAGGTGTTCGCGGCCTGCAAACTTGGGTTCAACGCCAAGTTCGTCCTCTCGCCCGAGACGGTCGTATACGGAACGACGCCGGACGAGACGACCGGCAGGCTTGTGCCGTCGTGGATTGGTTGGGAGGGGAAGGAAGTCGTCGTTCCCCGAGGCACGAACCCGCGCGAATTCTTTTCTCAGGATGTCGCA
>CACWJS010000201.1 GCA_902761275.1 uncultured bacterium
CGTGAGGTTCAAAAGCCCGACCTCAAATGCATAATTGAATCCGCAGACATCGATCAGCCCAACCTGCGTGAAATAGTTATTCGCGACTGCGTTCAGTGGTGCCAAAGAAGCGATCGCCGATTTCTGGTTCATGTTCAGCAAGCCCGCCGCAACGCCGTACACGTCGGCGTCACCGGGGAAGAGCTGGACCGGACGACACGAGCAAATCCCAACCTGAACAGGCGTCCAGCGAACGCTTAGAAGTCCGTCGTCGGACTCTGGGCTCACATAAATCGGGAAATGCGCGAGCGCCACGCCGCACAACAATGCAGCACAAGCGGCAACAACAGCTTTATAGCGAACTACCATGCAGGACATTATACCAAAATCTCGCAAAGCCGTCTCGTCCTGAGATGTCAACACACTACCAAGACGCGCAAACATGGCTTTTACAACGGTTCCGCGGGGTCTGTCCCCAACCATTCCAACCATTCGGAACGCCGCCAAGATGGCATATCCACCGAGGCCGTAGGCCGAGCCGCACAAGCGGGCGCTAGCGTGGCGCTCTCCCAGTTAATGGATAATGAATGGCGCGGACGCGGAGGGGGTGTTTCGGCGGCATGCGTTTTCTGCCGCGAGACTATCGCCGCGACGAGCCGATGGTAGAAGCGAAGCGCAGAGGCCGGAGAGCCGACTGGCGCACGAGAGCACGTTTGCGGGCCCAGCGTGATTTTGACCACCAGCGTAAAGGGCGCGCGTGAAGGCGCGCGCGTCAAAATCATGCTGGTGGGGTGCCCTCGGGCGAGCAGGTCGGGCGAAGGCCTCATCATCGGGCGGCGCGACGAAAACCGCAGGTCGGGCGAAGGCCTTCGGCCGCCGCCGCCCCAAATTCCAATAAGTATGGTATAATCTACTGCGGCTAGATGAAAGATGCGCTCGAGCTGTTCTCTTCGCGCTTCTCTCCCCCCTCCCCAACGGAAGGCGGGGCGGTGGCCATTTCGTCTCTTACCGGCGCCGCCGACGCCTTTCTCGCACTTGCACTCACCAAGGGCTCGCATCTCGTCCTCGCGGCAACGCCAGGGCTCCCCGACGCCGACCGCCTTGCCGACGACCTGCACACGCTCTCGTCCACGATTCCGTCTGCACGCAACATTCGCGTCCTCGAATTCCCCCCGCCTCTCTCCGGAGATGTCGGCGCGCTCGGCACTCGGCTAAAAACGCTCGCTGCCCTTCGCGCCTGGCCGCTCTCCCCATACCCTTGCGTCCTTGTCGTCTCGTCGCCCGCCCTCTCTTCCCCTGTCCCAACTGGTGCGCCACCCGTCATTTCGCTGGGGACAGACCCCGTAAAGTTTGGCGATATTTGCGAGAAACTTGCCTCATTTGGCTACAATCGTGTTCCAATGGTCGAGCAAGTCGGCGATTTCTCGGTGCGCGGCGGCATTGTCGATGCATGGAGCCCAGGAGAGGAATTCCCGATAAGAGCCGAATTCTTCGGCGATGATCTCGAAAGCATCCGCACCTTCGACGCCGCAACGCAAATGTCGATAGAACGCGTCGAAAGGGCCGCGCTCCTGCCCGCCGGCGGCAAGGATGAAGAGCCCGACAAGCAATGCTCGCTTCTCGACCTTCTCCCCGACGGCTCAACTGTCCTCGCGCTCGAACACAACGACTACTCTCTCCCTGTTCCACGCACGGTCGCATCGGAGATGCGCCCCTACCAGTTCACCTTCGTCTACACGGGCGATCCCGCGCCACGAGGCGTTCCCACTGGAAAATTCCAGACGAGCCCCCTCCCCGGCTTTGCCGAACTCGGCGCAGACGAGGCGCACCATCCCGAACTATTCGACGCGGCGCGTGGCCGCCTCGAACGCCACCTCGCCGCCGCGAAGAAGCGCGGCGACCTCGTCCTCGCGATCGACGACCTCTCCGGCGGCTTCGAACTCTCCGCGCCGGCAGCGAAGGACGGCGCGGACGGCTCAACGACTTCGACGAACTCGACCCCGGCGAATATGTGGTGCATGTCGACTATGGTGTCGGCAGGTTCATCGGCTCGTCCGAGATCCTCGTAAACGGCAAGCGCTCCGAGGTATTCACGATAGAGTATGCCGAAGGCGCGAAGCTTCATGTGCCAGCCGCTCACGCTCACCTTCTCTCGCGCTATGTCGGCGTAAAGGGCGAGGCGGTTCGACTGCATCGGCTCGACGGCAAACGCTGGGCGAAAGACAAGGCCGACGCGCAAAAGGCGGTCACCGACCTCGCAGCCGCGCTCCTCGAGACGCAGGCGCGGCGCGAACTCGTGCCGGGATTCGCCTACGATGTGGAGTGCGACGGAATAGACGCGTTCGAGGCCGCGTTCCCCTACGAGGAGACGCCCGACCAGGCCGCCGCGATAGCCGCCGTCAAGAAAGACCTCGCGGCGCAGAAGCCGATGGACCGCCTCATCTGCGGCGACGCGGGCTACGGCAAGACGGAAGTCGCGATGCGGGCCGCCTTCATAGCAGCGATGAACGGCAGGCAGACGGCGGTTCTCGCGCCGACCACGGTCCTTGCGGAACAGCACTTCGAGACCTTCACCTCGCGCTTCGACGGGACGCCCATACGAATCGAGTCCGTCTCGCGCTTCCAGTCCGCGGCGACGCACAAGGGGACATTCCAGCGGCTTGCGACCGGTGCCTGCGACATCGTCATCGGAACGCACGCGATACTCTCGTCGAAGATCGCGTTCCGCGACCTCGGGCTCATAATCATCGACGAAGAGCAGCGCTTCGGCGTGAGGCACAAGGAGTTCCTGAAGCGGCTCCGCGCGACCGCCGACGTGCTGACGCTCTCGGCGACTCCGATACCGAGAACGCTCTACCTCTCGATGACAGGCGCTCGCGACCTCTCGCTCATACGAACGCCCCCGCGCGAACGCGTCGCGGTCGAGACGAAGGTCGTGCGCGACCTGCCCGATGTCGTGCGATCCGCGATAGAGGCGGAGATCGCCCGCGGCGGACAGGTGTTCTTCCTCCACAACCGCGTGTCCACGATCGGGAAGACGGAGAAGCACCTCGCGCAGATATGCCCGGGCGCGCGCATCGTGGTCGCCCACGGGCAGATGGACGCGAAGACGCTCGCGCGGAAGATGCGCGACTTCGAGCGCGGGAAGTTCGACATCCTGCTTTCGACGACGATTGTTGAATCCGGCATCGACATTCCGAGGGCGAACACGATAATAGTCGACCACGCCGAGATGTTCGGGCTCGCGGACCTCTACCAGCTGCGCGGCCGCGTCGGGCGCTCGTCGCGCGAGGGGCACGCGTACTTCCTCCTGCCCTCGGAAGGCCTCGTTGACTCGGACGCACGCGAACGCCTCGCCGCGCTCCAGCGGCACGGCGCGCTCGGCTCGGGGTTCAACCTCGCCGTCCGAGACCTCGAGCTCCGCGGCGCGGGCAATCTCCTCGGCTCGCAGCAGTCGGGCCACATCGCGGCAGTCGGCTTCGGGCTGTACTGCCAGCTGCTGCAGCGCACGATCGCGATGATGAAGGGGGAGAAGGTGCAGGACATCGTCGAGGTCAAGCTGCACCTCGACTTCATCGACTACTCGCCCGCGAGCGAGGACGACGCAAGCGCAGCTGCACTTCCCTACTCGTATGTCGAAGAGGATGTCCAGCGGATGAGTTTCATGAAACGCTTCGCGGAAGCGACGGACGAGAAGGTGGTCGTCGCGCTTGCGGCGGAGCTGCGCGACAGGTTCGGGCCCTTGCCGCCGGCGGCGAAGCGGCTCGTCGCGCTTGCAAAGCTCCGCGTCGCATGTGCCGCGGCGAAGATAAGCAACATCGACGCAAAAGACCGCCGCGCGGTGTTCTACAAAGTCGGCTCACGCGATGTCGCGTTTGTGCGCGACCTCAAGGGCAAGACGCCCGACCGCAAGATTGCCGAACTCGCCGCCTTCGTCGCAGAAAAGAAATAAGGTGAGCGCACTTCGCGCCGAAGATCCTCACGACCTAAATGCCGCGGGCGCGCTTGATCTCTTCCCATGCGTTGTTGATGCGAGCCATCTGCTCGGTCGCGCGAGCGACCATCTCTTCGGGGAGGCCAAGCTGACGTCCCACCTCGCGCACCTCGTCCTTGAAGAGGCGGCTGAGGGGTTCGAGCAGCTTGAACTTCATGTGGGCGGGGAGGCCGCCGACGTTGTGGTGGCTCTTGATGACGGCGCTCGGGTTGCCGTCGATGGAGATGCTTTCGATGACGTCCGGGTAGGTGGTGCCCTGCGCGAGGAAGGTCACGTCCGGGATGTTCGCGCAGGCATCGCTGAACACCTGGATGAACTCGCCGCCGATGATCTTGCGCTTGCGTTCGGGCTCGTTGACGCCGGCGAGCTTCGAGAGGAAACGGTCGGTCGCGTCGACGTACACGAGCGACATCTTGAACGTGCCGCCGAAGAGCTCGCGGACGCGTTCCGGCTCGTCCTTGCGGAGCAGGCCGTTGTTCACGAAGACGCAGGTGAGCTGGTCGCCGATCGCCTTGTGGATGAGCGCGGCGGCCACGGAGGAGTCGACGCCGCCGGAGAGGCCGAGGATCACGTTCGCGGACCCGACGGTCTCGCGGATCTCCGCCACGGAGCGTTCGATGAAGTCGGACATGGTCCAGTTCGCGGAGCAGCCGCAGATGCCGAGGCAGAAGTTTTCGATGACGAGCGGGCCCATCGGGGAGTGGACGACCTCCGG
>CACWJS010000202.1 GCA_902761275.1 uncultured bacterium
TCTGCGCGCCGACGGGCGGACACGGCGGCGCGGTCGAGGCACATCTTCTCCGCGCGCTTGCGGACGGAAAGCCGATCGTCGACTCGGAGATGTACGTCGGCTGCTCCACGAATTCGATCCGCCAGAGCTTTCTCGACCAGTATCAGCGGGGGTACAACGTCTCCTACATGTTCAAGTGGTCGCGCCGTCCGAGCGACTGGCGTGCGGCGCACGAAGTAGTCGAGACCGAGGGCAAGTGGAAGGGCACGAAGTTCTGGCGGATGTGGCCCGAGGAGTCGCTAAAAAAAGTCGGCAAAGTGAGCGCCTATAACTTCCTTTGCCCCTACAAGGTCAACACCGACCAGCTGCTCGGAATACGCCTCGCCAAGCGCGAGATACAGGACGTGAACGAGTTCTTCACGCCGCGCGACCGCGGCGTTCCGCGCAAGGTGGCCGTTCTTTTCTCGCAGACGAACGAGCGCCACGCGTTCGCGAACGGCGGCGGCAACCATCGTCTTTTCGACGCGCTCGTGCAGGCGCTTGAATACGCGCATCTCCCGATAGACGTCATCTTCGAGCCGCAGATCAACGAGACGGACCGCCTCAACCGCTACGACGTGCTGACGTTTGCCGGAATTGCGGCGATGGATCCCGTCACGCGCAGCCGCATCGACGAATGGGCTGCGAAGGGCGGTTCGCTTGTCGAGTTCAAGGAGAAGGTGCCGACGGCTGAAATGGTTTCCGCCGTTCTCGCGGCGGCCGCGAAGAAGGGCGTGAAGCCGTGCTGCGAAATGCTGGACGCGATCAAGGACGACGGAAGCGCCGCGGCCTCGATCGAAGTGACGCCAGCCCGCCGCGGCAAACTTGACGCGTACATGATTACTTCGCGTGCGCCGACGCTGCCGGTCGTGCGCTTTAAGCCCGCGCCTCTTCCTGGTGGCGCGAAGAAGCCGATACTTGTGCGCCTCTTCACGCGCCCCGACGACAAGTCGGTCGCTGGCGCGGATCCGCGTGTCCGCAATCTCGTCTCCCATCGCCAGCCGCTCAAGCCCGATGCGGACGGCTACTACACGCTCGTTCTTTCGGGCGGCTCGCATTTCTACGTGTACGGCGATGTTTCCGATGTCCTTGCGAAATATCCGCGCTCGTCGGATGTCGTGTGGGATCAGGGGCTTACCGCGGAGAAGGCGCTTGAGCTCGGCAAGGCGGAAATCGCCCGCGAGAAAGCGGAGCGCGCGGCTCGCCAGCCCGTTTTCGACGTCGACCCGAACCGCATGGTCTTCGTGCGGCTCAACGAATTTGCCAATGTCCAGAACCCGGATTTCAAGATTCCGTGGGGCGTGACCGACTGGCGCGGCATGCGCTTCGACTTCATCCGTTTCGACCAGAACCAGTTTAAGGACGTGATCAAGGTCGAGAAGCCCGTGAAGGGGATTGCAGTCGATTCGCGCGCGGCATTCCTCTACTTCGCACATACTGCCGCGCCCGTCTACCGCGTTGTCTACGATGACAAGACATCCGTAGAAGTGGACGCGAAGAGCGGGCAGGAAGTTGTCGGCTGGAAGGACGGCGAAGGACACAAGTACATGATCCGCCAGTGGCCGAACCCGAAGCCAGAGAAGAAGATTGCGTCCGTCGAGATTGCGCCGCGGCGCGGCACGACGTCTTACGTTGCGGCGATTACCGTGCAGAAGCCGGAGCCAAAGGTGGTGGAGTTCCCGAAGTTCGGCCACACCGGCGGCGGGAAAGGCGTCCATGCGAGCTACGACGAGGCCACAAGGACTTGGAACGTGGCGCTTGACGAGACGGCCGGGAGCTGGTGCTGCGGGAACGCCGATCTCGCCGAATCCATCCCTGTCGAGCCCGGCAAGTACTGCCGCCTCTACTTCGAGATGAACCGCCTCCCCGACGCGGACGGAAACTACCACGACCACGCGACGCCCCAGCTCAAGCTGAACGGACGCGACGAGAACGGCAAGCTTGCCTTCGGCGGCTGGCGCGTTCCGATGCACAAGCGCGGCGGCTGGGCGTATCGCGCCGACAACGACCCCGAGACATGGGAGACCGTCTGGATCGGCATCGACAAGGGAACAGTCCCGGACCATATGCGCAAGATCATCTCGATCGTACCGCTGAAGAATTCGGCAGTGATGCGCTGCTCGAATAAGGATAAGGGCGCTGCCGCCCGCAAAGCCTGCACCTCTGCGTGTATCGGATGCAAAAAATGCGAGAAGAACTGCCCGACCGGCGCGGTGACCGTCAAGGATTTTTGCGCGACGGTCGATCCCAAGCTGTGCAACGGCTGCGGCGCGTGCGTGGACAACTGTCCGCAGAAGTGTATTACCTATATCAGTCCGTATTAACGATCAGAAAATCCTGAATCCCGAATTTGGAGAATATACATGGTTGAAGTCAAACATTTAAGCAAGCATTACGGCAGGGTACTTGCCGTTGACGATATCAGCTTTACGGCGAACCCGGGCGAGATCCTCGGTCTGCTCGGGCCGAACGGCGCGGGCAAAAGCACAACGCTGAATATCATCGCCGGATATCTGTCGTCATCCTCGGGCAGCGTCGAGATTGAGGGCTGTGATATCCTCAAAAACCCGAAGGAAGCAAAGGCAAAGCTCGGCTATCTGCCCGAGCAGCCGCCGCTGTACCTCGAGATGACGGTGAAGCGCTATCTGGAATTCATTTTTGATCTCAAAAAGGTGCGTCTGCCGAAAAAAGAGCATATCGACGAGGTCATGGAGATCGTCAAGCTGTCGGACGTCGAAGGACGCGTGATCCGCAACCTGTCAAAGGGCTACCGTCAGCGCGTCGGACTGGCGGGTGCGCTGA
>CACWJS010000203.1 GCA_902761275.1 uncultured bacterium
AGTCGTTCGGGGACGAGAATGCGCTTCTGCGCGGACCCGAATGCTGCATACGCGGGAGGTGGGTCCCGCTTTGCTGGACATGGTGCCCACGTCCGCCGGAGCCCTCTCCGCGCGGTGTGGGGCCGCGCTCTCCGGGCATTGCAGATGCGGCGATTGCGATTGCCGCGAAAGCTGCGGCGAGAAATGTCTTCCTGTTGTCCATAATGCACCTCCTTCTTGTGTTTCTGTTCTGATAGGCGGCCATTCTCGGAAAATCTGACAGTGATAATGCTCGCGGCGCATCTGCCGTGGATTTGGTAAAATATTCAGCAAAAGTCAAATCGGGACAACGAAATCAGAAAAGGGGACGTATGCCGATTGAAGATAACACATCGCTGGAGAGACCGGCGAATTCCCGCGCATGGGGCATTTTGCGCGTCGGGGCGATTGTGGTGCCGTGGCTTTGCGCGGTGATCCTTCCAGTGCTTTTGTTGACGGGTTTCTACGCCAGCGTCGGGCGGCTCCTCTTCTTCGACTTCGTAATGATGCCTTTCGCGAACGTGGCGTACCTCGCCCTCTCGCTTGGCGGAGAGGGGGCGTTTGGCTGGGTTGCGTTCCTGTTCTTTGCCGGAGTCGTCTGCCCGCCCGCCCTGGCGCTCGCGTTCGTCCGTTGGTGGCGCAGTCGAGGGTTCTGGCTCGTGTGGGTCGGATATCTCGCATTCGTGGCGGAGTCCGCATTGCTCGCGACGCTGCTCGCATTCTTCATGTCGCCGCTGAACAGCCTAACAGGAGGGGTAAGGCTGTGAAACGTCCGACGAAAATTATCATCGGCGCATTTGCCGCCGTTGTCGCCGCATGGGGCGCCGCCTCGCTCTACTTCACTGTCGCCGGACGCGACTCGTCGGGCGACTGCCTCTGCGAATACCTGCCGCCAAATCTCGACCTTGCGCCGGAGGAGAACGCATATGCCGCGATAAAGACTTTCACGGACAATCTTCCGACGAACAACACGACGCTGCTCGCGACCGACTACAGGCTTCGCAAGGCGTACCTCGACGGCGCGACGAACCGGCTCGACTTCGCGGACGCCGCGCACGAGTACCTCGCGGCGGAGGCTCCGACGATAGCGGCGGCTAAGGGCATCCTCGCCTCGCGCGGAATCGTCGTGGAGAAGGATGAGGTGCTTGATGCCACAGGGCGGTTCTGCACGCTCATGCGCATCGGCAATGTCTACAAGGTCAAGGCGACGTATGAGGCGTCGAGCGTCGACCTCGCGACTGGACGAGCTTCCCTGATGGAGCTGCACGACGTCGGGCGCTTCTTGATGGATTCGGACTCGCTTGCCTATGGAATCTCCGCGTTGATCGGCGAGGCACTTTGCAACATCGCGCTCTATTCGGCCGCAAATCCGCTCTTTGCGCCGGAAGAGGACGAGGCGTGGCGCGTCCGCCTGCGCGACCTCGCGCGCGCGGACATTGCGGACGACGCGGAGCGCTGGAAGAGGATTTCTCGCCGCTCGTTCGCCGGATTCATCAGGGCGCGCGTGGGGGATGCGGCAAAGAACAGGAAAAAACTCCTCGGTGTCATGTATGGCAGGACATTGGGCGATCTGTTTCGTTTGGGATGCGATCTGTCTGCTCGGGCCCGGCTGGTGGAAAACCCCTGGGAAGACACGGAGCGCAACTTCCTCTTTGCCTTGCTGATGGCCTGTCCAGGGTACTCATCCTATTGCTTCCAGCCGAACCGGATACTTGACGCTCATCAAGCCAAGACAGACATGTTCTGTCGCAAGGTCGACGAAGGCATCTACGACATGTCCTATGTCCAGGAACAACACGCCGAGCCAATGGTCCGCGAAGCTGGCGTCAGTCCGTTTGCGCGCAATTTCCTCGGACAAAGGGAGATGCCGAGCAGAGACGACGGCTTTGCCATGCTCTTTGAGAGGCGTTTTAAGACGCGTTCTTTCATTGCGGTTCTTGCGTGCCGGTCCTATCGCGCGAAACACGGTACTTTGCCGGCTTCGATTGACGAGCTCGTCCCGGAGTTCCTCGACGAGGTGCCGCGCGATCCGTATGACGGCGAGAAGCTGCGCTGGAATGCGGAGAAGGGCTACTTCTGGACAAAAGGCAGAGACGGAGACTTCGACGGCACAGTTGAATTCTACCCAGACGGGAAGCCGCGCTGGAAGAACAGGAACTACCACTGGGTCCAGCTTCTGAGTCTTTAGCTCCGCCGCGGATTACATCGCGACATTCATCCGTAGGGAATTGCGATGAAGATCGCCGGCTGTGGCTACCATTCTGTTTGGCTGAACGAAACCGCGTCAAATCACCGAACGGAATCGCGTCAAATCACCGAATGCGATTGACTTGCATCCTCGCGAGGCGCACGTCGAAGTCTACTGCTTCGGCAGCAGGTCTGTCTTCAGGATGGCATCGCCGTGCTTTAGATCGAACGCCAGCGTGCGCCCCAAGACCTCGTCTAGTTCTTCCTTGTGAAAACCGCGACCGGAAAGGCCTGTCATCGGAACGGTCTTGTACCCGAGCATGTTTTTCGTGAGGACGGTGCCCGCTGGCGTATCCTGCATTACAAGCAGTATGTCCCCAAAACCGTATCGCAGCCTGAATTCTTCCTGTGCTTGAGACTTCGCCTGTTCGGCGGATTGCACTGCGCAGTTCCGTCCAAGCAGATATCCGCCACCGCCTGTGAGCGCAATAAGAATGCCGACTACAATGCAGAAAATGTCATGCTTCATCGTGTTCTCCTTTGATGAGGCTATTATATCAAATATCATCGGTGAAATGCCGCGTGTCGCGCGGCGAATCTGCCGCGGATTTG
>CACWJS010000204.1 GCA_902761275.1 uncultured bacterium
AACGAGGGTATGACGTCAAGCCCGTCTATCGCCTGCAGCGCAGCAATGTCGATGCCCGCTTCGCGGAGGAGCTTCTCTGGATCATAGTCGGGCCAGAGTTCTCCGCTCGTTCTCGTAAAATCGCAGAAGATCACGAACTGAAGGCGAAGATGCCTGTAGCCATCGCCATCACGCAGAACGGACACCAGCTCCTTCAAGGAATCAGTCACCTTGCGGCAACGCCACTCGATCCATTTCGAATATCCGGGGCCTTCGGCAAGATATGCGTATCTATCGGCACACGTCTTGCCCGGAACCTTCACGCCCGTTTCGCGCTCGAACATCCCCACGGTCGTGTCGTCGTATCCCCACTTGATGCTGCCGAAGTGGAATCCGGGAGCCTCGTTGAGCATGATTCCGCGAAAATGCGGATACACGCCGAACTTGTCGCGGTAGGCGGCGATGATTCTCTTGAAATACGCGAACGCTTTCGGATGGAATGCATTGAACGGATCGTTGTACCCAGCGGAAAGAAGACCGTCCGCCCCGCGAAACTGAAGCTCCTCCTTGTCGATCCCCAGAAGACGCGGAATCCAGTCGTTCGCGTGAAGCTTGTGGTTGAGCCGTGCCCAGAAATCCATCCCGGCGCGGTCGAGCATGGCGGACCCCAGCTCCGCCCAGCCGGGGACGCGCCCCTCGGAGTAGTTTGTCTCAAACATGCGCTCAAGAGTCGCCCACATGTCTGTCGCATCGCCGCCGTACGACATCGACTTGAAGACCCAGGCGTTTATCCCCATGTAGCGCATGTATTCGATCACGCGCTCCCACTTTATCCGCCAGAAGTCGAGGTCGCACTGCTTGTAGTTGACGGCCTGGTTGAAGGCGAGAGCGGAGTCCATCGTGGGGTCCTCTTCCCAAATGCCCACGGTCCTCCCCTGCGCGGCATTGTCGGCCGCGCGCAATCCGCCCGCGCCGGGCGCAAGATCCGCCTCGTACAGCCTTAGGCGTGCCACGGCGGGCGGACGCGACTCCTTCAGCGTGCGGTAACCGAGAATCCCGACCGCGAAGTCCTTTGAATCGGGCCAGAACACAAGCTCCTTCGTCTGCATCTTCCCGGTTATCGGATGGTCCCAACCGGAAAGCACTCCAAAGCAGTCGAGCGAAAGCATGAAGAAGCGGTTGAAGGAATACGGATACACCGCAACCGAATACTCCCGTTGCGCATCGTCGGGGTAGTCAACAACAAGCCGATAGGGAATTCCCGTCTTTTCGACGCGGAAGCGGTAGAGCATGCCCTCGCCGGTCTTGTTGCCGTCCGCCTCGCGGTACACGAGCGCACCGTTCGTGACGACGTGCGATCCGCAGTCGATGTAGATGTTCGCCGGATAGGCCTTCGCACAGTCGTATTCCGCGACAACGGCCGTCGAGGCGGGCTCGCGAACGGGGCCGACCTCTTTCCCAAGCGCGTACAACTCGAAAGTCTGCTGCTCGGAAGTCCCCTTCTTCATCGTCACGCGGAAGCATCCCTGCGTGGCGGGCGCCGAAATCTCCTCGGTGAATTCCCTGAGCGCACCGCTTTTCAAGTCGCGCTCTCGGAAGCGGACATCCTTCTTTCCCCCTGCGGGAACGGTCCAGTCGAGAAGCTCCAGGTGGTGCGGACGAAGCGCGGAGAATTCCGCCAGCACCTCCTTGTCCGCCAGCTGCCGGGGCCAGAACCGAACGCGGTCAACCGCTCCATCAAGTCCGCGCGGGGAGCCGCATCCGATTCGGATGCGCCTGGAGCCATAGTCCATCGGCTTCTTGTTGCCGACCGGCTTGCGGTAGAATGGCAATCCGTCAATGTACCAGACTATCTCCCTCTCCACATCCCATGACACCGCCACATTATGCCATTCGTCCGCAAACACCTTTCGGTTCCACATGACGGATCCAGAACCAGGACGGCCTGAAAAAGTTAAAAAAGCACCGCCGCCCACCAAGAACGACCCGGGGATCTCCAACAACGTCCGCGACAGCGCACCCTTGTTCAGCATCTTGGGATCGGCATACCAGTTGCCGTCGTCGTCCTTAGACTTGTCGCGAAACTTCTTGCCGCCCCACGGAGTCCAGTTCAGCTTGAACCACAGCGAGACCGTGCCACGCTCGCCGTGCAGGCTTCCCTCCTTGTAGGCATACTCAAGCACTCCGTTTGTCGGAATGTATGCGGCGACGCCGTCTATGCCGTCAACGTACTGGATGTTGGACTCTTTCGTCGGACGGCAGCCGCCTTCGCCGAGATCTATCTTGAACGACGGTTCCGAATCTGCCGCGCACACAAGCGGCAAGACCGTTGCCGCCAACAGCCCTACTGCAACCCTTTTCATTGGAATGAGTTTCCTTCCGCCTCTCTCAATCACCTGAAAATAATTATAAGCCCCTCCGGGTTGAGCCAGCACTGATAGCAGCCTATGTCCACCTTGCCATCCCTGAGTCGCGGTTTGCCGGCAAGATCGAGATCTGATGCGGAGAAGTCAAGAGGATCGCCCTTGCCGATAAGCGGCGACTTCGGCAACAGCGACCAATAAGGCGTCTCTGGACGCGAATCCTGTACGAATTTCGGATTGGCGCAAAGGGTAAGAGTGTCCACCCCGTTGGTCTTTGTCGCAAACGCCGTCGCAGTGAATCTGCTGCGCGGAGCGAAGATTCCATATGCACTATGCGCAAACTCCACATGGTCAACAAAGCAGTTCAAGCAAGCGTCTTTGTCTTCAATTGTGAAATCTGACACAGTTGTTATAAAGTCTGCCCGATTCGCATTGAACAGGCAATTGACAAAACGACAGTCGTC
>CACWJS010000205.1 GCA_902761275.1 uncultured bacterium
GCGCGTTTCCAATGCTTTCCGCTTGATTGCCCGATGCATCGCGGCACATCCTCTCAAGCACATCGCGCGCCCTCATATACTCCCCCTGCTCAGTCCGCTTGACGAAACAGCGCACATCGCCAACATTGTCAATGTGAAGTTCCGAAGTCTTCACCATCAAAGACAGCGTTTGGGCCGTGTCTCCATTCGTCCCCCAAAGCGGCGTCACCTTGAGACGTTCACATGCCGCACTCGCTACAGGCATCCAATAATTGCCATTGCTTTCTTCCAGCGGTCCTTTGATCGTTACGCCGAAGCGGGACAGAAAGGATGCGAGACTCAGAGTATTGCGCTTGTCGTTCCCATTCCAAGTGAAGCGTATTCCGCCGAAAGCAAGATGCGAAGGATCGTGCGGGCAGTGGAACTGAGCAGAACGAACCGCTACCGCAGACGCCTTTCCGATCGTCCGCCCCTTGCGATCTTGCTCCTCATTGAGGCCGATCCGTTTGAGAAGTTCATCATCCGCCATCCGCGAGAACGACACTGTCTTCTTTTTCGCATTGACATCCATCTTGATCAGCATTGCCGCAAGTTGAGCGGACAGTACTTGGGAGAATCCTGTCTGACCGATTGCGGACTTGCCCGCCCCCTTGACGGCGACGGCATCGGAGTTGCGAAGAAGATCCGCGATGATCGGCTCCGATCCGGGATAGGCGGAAAGCGCCCACATCTCCATCTCGCCGACGCGCTGACCGCCGCCGATGAGCCGCCCGTGCGCTGCCTGCCCCGTGACGCAGGAATACAATGCGTCCTTTCCGCCGCGACGCGCCTGAGACTTCAACGCGGGGATGTGGTGAAGGCGGAAGAAATGCTGGTACCCAACAACGACGGGCGACTTGGTTGTCACCTTGAGGCCGTCCGGCAATGTCCAATGCAGATGCGCCTTGCCACATTCGTCGAGTCCGGTCTCCTTGAGCAGCCGCTGGACCTTCTCGTGGTCAAGCACACCGCAACGCGGCACACCCGCCAGTCCGGCGACTCCGTACTTCAGTACGTCCGCATCGGTCTTTCCGTTGTGGAACAACCATCCCAGATGCGTCTCCAGCAGCTGGCCGGGGTTCATGCGCGAGAGGACGCCATGCGGGTTCAGGAGAATGTCAACTGTCGCCGTCCTGCCGCCGGGGAGTTTCAGCTTCGGCATTTCCTTCGCAGGCAACACCTTGGAGACGACGCCTTTGTTGCCGTGGCGCCCCATCAGCTTGTCTCCCGGCTCAAGGGCGAAGGTACGCGCAATGCGGTACTTCAGCCGACCCACGAATCCCGGATCGCGCGCGAGGGGTTTGTTCTTGATCTCTTGCGGGTATTCGATCTGCACGAGCTTTGCAGGTGCGGCGTCGACGTATCGGATCGCATGGGTCTGCTCTTTGCCGTTCGCAATTTTCTTGAACTCCGCAATGACCATGCCTTCACGCAGAGATGCATCCGGCATGAGGATCTTGGTGCACATCCATTCCGGGGCAATATCGATTACGTAGTCCTTCTCTTCTGTGACTGCCATCTTCTTCACGATCGCGTCGCTCACCACTACCGCGTCGTCGAGATTCCAGCCGTACCAGGGGAGGTACGCAACGAGCAGGTCGCGTCCGATCTTCAGTTCGCCGCCATACGAGCATTTCGGACACAATCCCGCACGCTCCAGCGGCTGCATGAATTCAACAAGTCCATCCTCTCCGCCAGACTTCACGCACGGCGGCTCCGCCCCGCTCACGCGCACGGCCTGGCGCATGTTCTTCGCGCCCATCATGTTGCGCGCGTCGTCGTTGTGGTTCAGGAACGGAATCAGCGACGTACACCAGCTCACAGATGTCTTGCAGTCATTGTCCTGGGCCGCGATGATCCGCCCCGTCGCATCCACCCATGCGCCGCGCGCGAGCTGCATCTGGATGCCCACCATTTCAGACTCGGGACTCTCAATCGGGCAGATCCGCCCTTCGAACGAGGGGTGGTTCTGCCGGAATGCGGCGGGCAAGAACCCGACACGGCTTCTGCTCGCTTTGAAGCGCTTGATGCCGCAGATGCGTCCTGCCGCCTCGAGGATGTTGTCCGGACGGATCACGTCGAAGCCGTTGAAACGCTTTTCGCCAATTGACGAAACGGGCACAAGCTCCGCCGCCAGCCTTTCCCAGCTACGCGTTCCATTCGGCGCAACAAAGTGACGGTAGTAAAGCCGCAGCAGACGGTTGCGCAGCCAAACTGGAAACGTCACCGCCATGCGATGTCCAAGGTCGTCCGCGTCAAACGTTTCTATCTTGTCCTTATTCGCCTTCGTCCATTCCTTTAGATCCAGGTTCGGATCTTGCAGCGGTGTGGCAAGGCCGCCACGGCCTTGCAGCAAGGGCGAGGGCGCCCTTGCCACAACTTTTGCCCACCAACCGGCATAGGCGATTTCGTCACGGTCGGACTTATGCCATTTGTTCTTTTCACCGATGCGGATGAACCGTCCATCTGGCAGCCCAAGACGAAGTTCCGTCTTGCCGTTGGGCACTCTCACCTGGCGAAGGCCCGGCATCTCGCCGAGCCAGGAACTCCACACGAGCCGCTGGACCGCATTCTTGTTTTCTGCACTGGCGCCTCGAGCCACGAAGAAGCCGTGGTATGGGAGGGGAATCTCGAACTTTCGTTTTTCGCCACCCTTGAAAGAGAAGACGATGCAGCCCATGAGGTCAAGGCCTTTCGCAAGCGCGGACCTTGCCTTTTCTGCCGTGGGCAGAACGAGCTCTACCGCGTTCAGATCAGGCGACGCCTTCTTGAGGCAATCCGTTGCGG
>CACWJS010000206.1 GCA_902761275.1 uncultured bacterium
GCATCGGGAATTGCCAGCAGTTCAAGGAAGAGCTGCAGTCAGATCACGCCATGTCGCTGCGGATGGTCGTGGATGTACCTTCAAACTGAATCACCATGTATGATGATATTCTTCTTCCCATCCGTCGCACATTGAGGCTTGAATTTCTACAACACCGCCGCCTCTGCAACATCGCGATGACTGTGTTCATTGCTTATTTCGGCAATATAGATAAAGATGTCAGAAGAACGTCATCTGGCCGGGCATTTCGGAGAGTTTGCGGCGCGGACGGCGGACGACCTTCTGCGGCGCGTTGACGTCGAGTTCGTTCGCCTCGAGGTTCTTTAGGATCTGCGCCGCACGATCGACGACTTCCTTAGGAAGCCCAGCCATCGCGCCGACGTGGATGCCGAAGCTCTTTTCGGCGATTCCGGGGGCGATGCGGCGCAGAAACACCACGCGCCCGCCCTCCTCCTTGACCTTGACCGTGAAGTTCTTGACGCCCTTGAAAGTGTCCGCGAGGTCGGTAAGCTCGTGGTAATGCGTCGCAAAGAGTGTCTTCGCCTTCGCCTGCTCCTTGCCGTGCAGGTACTCCGCAACCGACCACGCAATCGAGATTCCGTCGAAAGTCGAAGTGCCGCGCCCGATCTCGTCGAGGACGATGAGCGACTTGGGCGTAGCGTTGTTGAGGATATTTGCCGTCTCCTGCATCTCGACGAGGAACGTGGAGCGCCCGCGCGCGAGATCGTCGCCCGCGCCAATGCGCGTGAAGACGCGGTCGAGAACGCCGATCCTCATAGACGACGCCGGCACGAACGAACCCATCTGCGCCATTACCGCAATCGTCGCAACCTGGCGGATATACGTCGACTTGCCGGCCATGTTGGGCCCCGTGATGAGCATTATCTGGTCAGTCGTCGTATTGAGGAACGCCGAATTCGGCACGAACGGCTCGGCGTCTGGAAGTTGCTCAATTATCGGATGGCGGCCGTCAACAATTTCAAGAACGTCGGAATCGTCGACGACTGGCCTTGCGTATCCTGCGGCAAGGGCGCGGTCCGCGAGCGCGAGCGTCGCGTCGAGTTCTCCAAGCGCGAGCGCCGTCTCCTGTATCTCAACGGTCTTCGCGGCGATTTCGCCGAGGATGTCGCGGAAAAGCCGCTGCTCGATCGCAATCGACTTCTCCTGCGCGCCAAGGACCTTCGTCTCGTATTCCTTAAGCTCGGGCGTAGTGAAGCGCTCGCCCGTCGTAAGCGTCTGGCGGCGGATGTAGTCGGCAGGCGCCATCGCGACGGAGCCCTTCGGGATCTCGATCACGAAACCGAAAGTGGAAACATGCTTTACCTTGAGCTTCGCGATGCCAGTCCTCGCCTGCTCCTTCGCCTGATACTCCGCGAGCCAGCGATGCCCCTCGTGGGCGATCTGCCGAAGTTCGTCAAGCTCAGCGTTGTACCCAGGCGCGATAAAGCCACCGTCAACGAGCATTACCGGCGGATCATCCGCGATTGCACGATCAATGAGCGACACGGTCTCCGGCCTTGGGGTAAGCGGATAGGAGCCGGGGTTAAGCAAAGAAAGAATGTCGGGAATCGGGCGCAGCGAGTCGGCAAGCGCCTTCAAGTCGCGCGGGTTCGCGCGGAGCGAGTCGACCTTCTGAATGAGGCGCTCGAGGTCGCGCACGCCAGAAAGAAGATTGCGCAGCGAAGCGAGCCGCCCGCGATCGTCGACAAACGCCTGGACGCGGTCTAGCCGCGCGTTCACGTCTGCGGCGCGGGCAAGCGGACGGCATATCCAGTTGCGGAGCGTTCTCGCGCCCATCGGCGTTTTAGTGACATCGAGGACTCCGAGAAGCGACGCTTCCTTCGAGACTTCGCCGCCCGGAACGAGCTGGAGATGGCGCAGGGTTCCCGAGTCGAGCACAAGCGCATCGTCGGAACTGCGGATCGCGACCTTGCGGACGTGCGCGAGAGAGTGTCGAAGCGTAGTGCCGACATAGTAGAGAAGAGCCCCCGCCGCGGAAACAAGATCGCCCTTCCCCGCGAGGCCGAAGCCGTCGAGCGAAAGAACCTTGAAATGGCGCGTCAGCGCTTCTGTCGCAGCGTCGAGCGAAAAAGTCCAGCGGTTGTCGTCTGTCTCGGCAAGCGTCTCGGCGGGGCGGTATCTTTCAAGCGCCTCATCAAGCTTCTCCTGCGACTTGAACTCCTCTACCACGAACTCGCCAGTCGCAAGGTCGAGGAGCGCGAGCCCAAGGCCGTGGACTGCGGCGGCATAGTTGTTTACCGTTTCGTCGAGAAGCCCGTCTTCGGTTACCGTGCCGGGGGTGACGATGCGCGTGATTTCACGGCGGACGAGCCCCTTCGCAAGCTTCGGGTCCTCGACTTGATCGCAGAGCGCGGCGGTCTTGCCAGCCCTGATGAGCTTCGCGAGATAGCTGTTGAGCGCATGGTAGGGAACGCCGCACATCGGCTGGTTCCCGCGATGCGTAAGCGTCGCGCCGAGGATGGGCGAGGCGACAACCGCGTCCTCGCCAAACATCTCGTAGAAGTCGCCGAGGCGAAACATGAGTATCGCGCCCGGTGGCACCTCGCGTTTCAGCGCGAGGTACTGCCTCTGCATCGGTGTAAGCTCGTCGGCCATCTAGAAGCAAAGACCCGGACTTGCAAGACCGGGTCTTTTGGCTTACTTGTTCTTGTGCCGCTGCGCCTTCATGCGCTTGTCGTATTTATGCTTCGACATTTTTTTGCGGCGTTTCTTCTTGATGGAACCCATTGTAGTTTCTCCTTAGGTTGTTTACGGCTTCTATTTAGAAGATGATCTTGTTGAG
>CACWJS010000207.1 GCA_902761275.1 uncultured bacterium
AGACAGGCGGCGCAGCTGTGGCGGCCTACGATTCAAAAGGCGGGCGGAGCGTGGTGGTAGTATGCAACACGAAAGGCAGACCGGTAGAGATTTCAATCGATCTATCCGACTTCAGATCCGTTGGCGCATACGCAAGCGTCATCCGCACCAGCAACACTGAGAACTGGAAGCGGCTCGACCAGGTCGCCTTGACCGGCAAGAAGCTGAACACCACGCTCGCGGACCACTCCGTCACCACATTCGTCATCGACGGATGCAAGGGCAATGTCAGCAGTCGTTCTTCCAATGACTGAGACATGTGGGGGACAGTCCCGTCAAAATCCGCGGAGGCGGTATCCTACGCCGCGCACAGTCTCGATGAGGTCGCCTGACTTGCCGAGCTTGCGCCGCACCTGCACGATGTGCTGGTCGAGTGTGCGAGTGCCGCCGGCGTAGTTCACGCCCCATACCTTGTCAAGGAGCGCGTCGCGCGACAGCACCTCGCCGGGATGTTCGGCAAACTCCTTCAAAAGGCCGAGTTCGCGTATGGTGAGCGGCTGGTCGGGCGGTTCATCCGTCACTACGAGGAAGCGCCGTGCGTCTATGCGCGCCGAGCCGATCATGAACGTGTCGGCATTCACGGTGGACGCGGCGAGGCGGCCTCTTCGCAACGCAGCCGAGACGCGAGCGAACAGTTCGCGGATGCGGAAGGGCTTTGAGATGAAGTCGTCCGCGCCAAGGCCGAGGCCGAGAACGACATCCGTCTCGGACGTCTTTGCGGTGAGAAGACATGTGGGGACAGGTATAATGTAGAACGGCTTCTTTTCTGACGGTGGAGAAGAGTCGTTCCTTGACAACTGGCTGGATGGAATACGACTTGCAAACATGCCGACACGCGCGCTTGCGTCGTGTAGCGCCGCGCGCGTGTCGGCATGTTCACAAGTCTTTCCGCGCAGACAAAAAGATCCTCCTATCTGATATAATGTGATTTGAGACGCACTGGCCATGGTGGCCGTGCAAAAACACAGACAGACAGGAGGATCCAAATGGACGGCGAGTATTATACCACAATCGGCATGGACGTGAGCGACCGCACGACGAAGGTCTGCGTCATGGCAAAGGAGCGCGGCGCAAGGCGGATCATAGAGGAGACGACGATTCCGACGACGGGGGACGCTCTTCGGGCGTACCTCTCGGGGAAGAGTTCCGACTGGCCGGTCGTGTTCGAGACCGGCACCCACTGCCGCTGGATGAAGCGCGAGGTCGAGTCGCTCGGCATGAAGGCGATAGTGGCAAACCCGTCGAGGCTGCGGATGGTGACCGAGTCCAACACCAAGAACGACCGCAACGACGCGAGGGAGCTCGCGCGGTTCGCCCTTGCGGACGTCGGGCTGCTGCACCCGGTGCGGCTGCGGAGCGAGCGCTGCCAGCAGATGCTTCGGCTCATGAAGGCGAGGGACTTGCTCGTGAAGGTCCGCACGATGCACGTGAACGAGCTCAGGGGCTTCGCGAAGTCCATGGGCTTCAGGCTGCCGAGCTGCCCGGCCAACAGGGTGCATGCGCTCGACAAGGCCGGATGGCCGGACGACTTCGAGTCCCTGGCATGGCCGCTGATGGACATGCTGGAGACGATCGACCTCAAGACAAGGGCCTACGAGGCCCAGATCCGGTCGCTCGCCGAATCCGGGGAGCTCAAGGACAAGGTCGGCAGGGTGCGCGAGGTGTACGGCATAGGGCTGCTCTCCGGCGCGGCGCTCGTCGCGTCGATCGACGCGGACCCTGGCAGGTTCAGGAAGGCGCGCGACGCGGGCGCGTACTTCGGGCTCGTGCCGAGGCAGCGGCAGTCCGGGGAGATGGACGCGCAGTGCCACATAACACGCGCCGGGTCCGGCTTCGTGAGAAGGCTCATGATCGAGGCCGCGCAGATCGCGATGCGAGAATCCGCAAGGGACACGGACGTCAAGCTCAAGGGGCGCCGCATATGCGCCAGGGGCGGCAGGATCGCGAAGAAGCGGGCGCTCGTCGCCGTGGCGAGGTGCCTCGTGGTGACGGCCGTCGCGCTGCTCAAGAATCCGGACGCCGAATACGTGCCGCTCTCCGAGCCGGCAAGGCGGGAGTTCGAGGCGATGCGCTCCGATGAGGCGACGGCGTAGGCGCGCACGTCGCGGACCGTCAGACGGAGGCGGGCCCGAAGATTTGCAGGAAAGCACAGATGTCGCGTCGCGGGCGAGTGCGGTGACGGGACCGCATCCATGAATGCGCGGGACAGGTAGCACCCCCGCAGACGCATTATAGGATGCGCGGGAACGAACAGTTCCAGAGCGCGGATAGGAGACAGACATCACTTGCTTCCCAGATCGGCGGAATCGCTTCGCGATGGCCTATTGACAATTGTTCTCATAGGAGTCCCCGGCGAGACTGTTTTTAACGCAGAGCCGCAGAGGCGCGGAGAACGCAGAGGTGTGTATGAATAAACGCGCGGGGACAGTCCCCGCTTGTTGCCTACACCCATTGCTTTCGCTGCTTGGAGTCTCTGAGTCTTGGAGTCTCTAAATCTCCCAAACTCCAAAACTCCCAATGGCGAAAGCAAGAAAGGATTCGTATTGTTCACAAATCTCAATTGTTCACAATTACCACCAATGCAAATTTCTATGGCAATTGCAAAACCATGTGTGCATGATGTGGCAAGGCCGCCTCGGCCTTGCTGCAAGGGCGAGGGCGCCCTTGCCACATCGGGTTTTGCAAGTACCTCTTCTTCCATTTGTGATTTGTGAACATTTGTGTCAATTGCCATTTGTGGACAATGA
>CACWJS010000208.1 GCA_902761275.1 uncultured bacterium
ATTTCAGCCATGTACCGCGCTCTCTGCTCCATGTTCATGCGACTATCTCTCCGCTTGCGATTTCAGCTTCCAGAGCGCGAGCCAACTGATCGGGGCAGGACGTCCCGTTCCGGCAGGGTATGCCCTTGAGCAGAGCGATAACATCCTCTACCTTGCGTCCAACGGCGAGCTTGGCAACGCCGACCGTATTTCCGGGACATCCACCTATGAAGCGGCAGGCGGTCAGAACGCCGTCGTTCACCTCGTATTCTATTGCCCGCGAGCAAGTTCCCTGTGTCGTGTATGTTTTCATAGTTTTAAAGTGTCATTTCATCCAACCGGCTCGTGACACGGAGAACTTGACTCCTCCCTTGAACACGAGCTCGTATTTCCCTTCGCGAAGTGCGTAGCGCGGTTCGGCATATTCAATTGACACTATGAGCGTACCGACAGCGCCATAAGCAACATAATGTTGGTTCTCTCCATAATTCCTCGTATCATAGGCGGCCGGGATGCCACGATCTTTTCCTGAAGTCAGATTCTTGGTGACGTCCGGCAACTTCTGTCCGTATGCCTTTTCCAATGCTGCGGCGATTCGCCGCGCCGCTGTTTCAAGTTCGGACGAAGAGACGTCGCCGTCGAAGATGCGTCTGAACGACACCGACTCTATCAAATTGCCTTTTTTCGAGTCAACCACATGCGATGTGTCACAACGCCACTCAGTAAGACCCTCTATCGGTGACGGCAGCTTCTCCCATTCAAACCCCCAGAGTGGCTTTGGCTGTGGAGTATCAAAATCTACACCGAACACCGCCTTGATTGCGGCTCGCAGACTGGACGCATCCCTCTCGAGTTCCTTCGACTCAATCTTTACGGCTGTCTGTGAGTGGATTCCAATGCTCAAGTCAATCTTCGGCTTGTCTTCGCCCTCCTTTCTCCAGAGCGTGGCATTCAATGACACCGTTTCGTCGCCCGCGCCCATGCCCGTGACAGACAACGAACGCAAGTTGCCCATCGTCCGGGGTTCCATGTCGCCCATAAAGCTGATGCCGTACTTTTGCGAGAGAGTCTCTTTTAGCGCGACAAGATTGGTCATCGCCTCGTCAAAGTCCTTGAAGTCTCCCTTCATCCCCAGCACGCCTTCGACGCGCCTCTTCCCGGTCATCGTCACGACGATTTCCTTGAAGCCAAGCCAGTCGTTCGTTATGACGGCATCGCACCGTTTCAACTCGATGCCGTTCATGTAATCCGACTTTGTCGATCTGATCGCACCCTCATACACCTCGCCAAACTTGAGGCCAAGGGGCAACTCAACTGGTTTCGCGTCAAGGTTCTGCGACCACCCCGCTGCATAGGCACCAAGCCCATGCATCATGCCTGCTATGCAGACAACTGGAAATAATATCTTTATCAAAGCATCCATAAAATTCAATGTGTGGGGATCGATTCATTTCTTGTCTACTGGATGTGCATATTATACCAAAAACTACGCTTCGGCAATCCGTCCTTGACTCACATTTCAACCATCCCCCGTCCTGTACAGATGCGACAGGCCCGCGTCATGCAAGAACATAACGACATCCTGCTCCGTTACCTTTGTTGCAGGCATTTCGATCTTCCGCTCGAATGGCTTACCCCTTGGAGTCGTTGCACTTACGACGAAGTACCGCCCGCCGTCTATGGTCCGAAAACACAACGAGCTGATCCGTTCCACCTTGATGCAACTTACACTGTTCCCGCGAATAAAGCTAATGTAGTTGCCGCGAATTATGACTCCCAAAGGGCAAAGCGCATACAGATACGGCATAACCATGAACATCAGCACGCAGCCGGTAGGCAAAATAAAAAAGTTCCGTCTTGTCTGTTCAAGGGCTTGCCCGTCAAGTCCGACATGCTGACAGTACAGGAACACGCCGCCAAGTACGAGGGCAGGCAAAACTGCGCAATACAACAGCATCTTCCACAGTGGCGGAAATTCTCTGCGAATCTCCGCTGCACATCTTCTGACCTTGGCCCACGACCACGGTTCGCTCCATTCTATCTTAGGCCCAAACAATCTTCGTCAACCTCGTTCTCCTGCTTCCCGTTCCGCCGGGAACTTGCGTCGAGTGTCACTCGCCTTGTCGCAGTCACACATTGTTTCAACCTCTTTGCCACAGTGGACGCAGATGACGGGAAGACCCTCTGCGACTCTCCTTATGCAATTACGCCCAGCTCCGTCGCGCCCCAGCCAGGACGACATGAGCCATTTCCCGCAATGCGGGCACCGCGAGTACTGGCAAGCCTGCCAGCCCGCCACGCATGTAATGAGGGACAAGACAATGCACGGCAGGTTGTCGCGATTACGGTAAGTATGCGCCGCCATCTTGAACACTCCCACTATGACCAGAACGACAAGTGCAACTGCGCAAGCCAGCTGCACCCGCCGCCATTTTCTCGCCTTGTCGAAATCTGTAGTCATAGGCTCTCCCCTGTCAACTCAAACCTCTTCATTGTCTTACCATCACGCTCGATGGTCGCGAAGAACATCTTAGCAGGCCGCACCCACAAGCCTCCCTCGCCATACAACGCACGATACACGACCATCTCCTCAAGCGTCTCGGAGTCCTTGGCAAACCCCTCAAGGCGGTAGTGTCCACCCTTGAAGTGTACGAACTCACGTCCGATGAGAGAGTGGCGGTCTTCAGGCATTAGTCATTCTCCGTTAC
>CACWJS010000209.1 GCA_902761275.1 uncultured bacterium
ATCAGCTCTCCGTCTTCAACAACTGGGACGGCTCGCGCACACGCTCCTACCGCGTCCAGCTGGCGCAGCCCGACGGGACGACCGACATCTACGCCCGCATACCCTGCGTCACCATATCGCAGGAAGGCGTCAACCTCGTTGACTACCCCGACATCCGCGACTTCAAGGACGATCCCTCGAAAATCGCCGGATCCTATACCGACGACGCGAACATCGCGGGATTCCCGGTCACCAAGCTCCGCCTCCGCCGCATCGACGCCCCCTACATCGCGTCGGACGGCACAAGCGGCATCTCGACCGGCTACCGCATGAAAGGCACGTCGCGCCTTGAGGTCGACTTCGCCATGGTGGACGTCAGCGACACCAGCACTTGGAATGAATGCCGCATATTCGGAACGGACAACAATGCCTACGAGCGTTCCACACGGCATGGCAATCTTAGTTAGGTGAACTGGGGCAAGAGGTCTACAAGCGGTCTTGTCCTAATATACGACCGCGATTGACTATGGATGCGCGATGTGGTATCATTGTCGGCATCCCGGGGGAGGCGTCTTTCGGCAAAACAACTCCAGAGTGGGGAAGGGAGCAATATGAATTCGCTGACAATACGCAGGTGTTCAAGGGCGCTGAGTGTGGCTTTTGTCGCGTGCCTCGCGTTCGCGGCGCATGGCGCGACAAACGTCTTCGACGACGCCGTGTTCTGGTTCCGCGGCGGGAAGGACATCAGCGGCGACCACTGCATGCAGCAGGGCGAGTTCTTCGACGATCTCCATGCAGATGATGAAAATCACGCCAACCACAAGATGAGCATGGTGAATTACTTGGCTGATTCGAACTCGAAAGCGTTCAAAGAAAACGCCGCGCTCGTCTCTGAACAGGTTGTATTTCCGGCTCTTGGTAAGGCGGTCGAAAAGAAAATGAATGTACTGCGGTTGTCCAACAAGAACGTCAGAAACCCTAGTAACAACAAATACTATTTCTGGCCAGAAGTTGTCAACCCTCGAAGTGTTTTTGACAATTGCATTGCGAACGAATTTACTATCATAAGCAGGATGAGGTTGGACGATGACGGGCTGGCACGTACGCAATGCGTTTTCAAGGTAGGTTACAAAGCATCGGAGAAACGGGGCATGTGGCTGGCTTTCTCGGAACTTCAGAATTCGACGAAAACAAAATACATAATCGGGCGGCGTACGCCAACCGAAACTGGCAGTGATGCGTCATTCCGCTTCGCCGATCTACAGATTCCCACAAATACATGGTTTGATCTGGCCGTCGTAGTCGGCAATGGCAAATTGCGCATAGGCATCGCCCTGCCAGAGACGTCGTCTTTCCACGGTAACAATTCCACCATCGCTTTTGCCGAGACACCGATGTGGACGGCCAACCCTTTGTCCAGTGGAGATGACTACAGATTGTTTAGTTATTCCGGCCAGAGCACATATCAGGAAGGAAGCAGTTCGAATCCTGACTTGGACAAGACCTGTTTCATCGGGAGCGTCCAGCAGATCGCGATATGGGGGCGGGCGCTGGGCGACGAAGAAGTGATGGCGGCGTTCGGAATGCCGCGTCCGGCAGTCTTCAGGACGGGTTTCGACAACGGCGCCGCAAGCGAATTCGGCGGCGAACGGTCTGGTTCGTCTCAGGAGATCGACGGGCTTGGCTCATGGCAGGACATTGCCAACACGATGCAGGTTGGCGACACCTGGACGGTGAACTTCACCGCATTGCGCGACGAAGCAGGACTGCCGCAGATATTCTCCATCAAATCGCTTTCTGACTCGACTGAGGCGCAAATCGAACCCATACTGACCAACGCTTCTTGCAATACTTCTCTTGGAGAAAGACGTGTCGCAGCAAATGGCCGCACATTCTGGCCGGTGCCGGCAGACCTTATTGCCGAGGGTGCGAATACGCTTATCATCAAGCGCAAAAACGGCGGGGCAGGCCTTTTCAAAATGGACGCAATGGAACTTGGCGGTTCGCTCGGCGTGGGCAAGGCCAACCATACGATAAACGACGGACGAGTGTATCCTGAGCGAATCGCAACCGGGGTGCCTTCTGCGGCGGACCCGAACCCATCCCATTGGCCGGTGGGGTTCCGCCCTTATCTCAACAACAACACCAACCTACATTTCCGCGTGTGGGTGGATCCTGATGTTGTAGGTGTTAGCACTTCCAGGTTCTGGACGTGTGTCAACCGCTACGCGAGCGAAGGGCATGCAGTTGAAGGAAGCGAGGAATTTACCATCTATGTGAATGGCGCGAATAAGATCAGTTGCAAGGCGGAGGATAGCTGGGAGAATATTTCAATAGGCTTCGAAAAGGGGGAGCTGCGTGGAGGCTGGAACGATTTTGAGATAAGATCTGCAGCCTACGAGACATGTCATTGGTTGTTCGACCGTTACCGCTTTGAGACGGTTCTGCCCAGGGGCTTCAGCATCCCGCCGCCGGGGATGAGGGTCATTCTCAGATAAGCGCATCATGATCCGTCTTGTAGCCGCAGCTTTCGCGCTGGCCGCGTCCTGCGCCGCCGCCGCCGCGGGGATTTCCTTCGAGGAGGAAATCCCCGTGTTCAGGCGAGGCGTAGATGCATGGCGCATTGAGGGCGGGCTGCGCG
>CACWJS010000210.1 GCA_902761275.1 uncultured bacterium
CTTCACTTTGCCAATTGGATGGAGCACAGTTATATGCATGTTGGTGATCTCGCAGGCGTCACACCAGAGGCCGTTTCCGAGTACCTTGCCTGTTTGCGTGCCACGCTCGCCGGCTCGTCCTACAACAATCGTGTTTGCGTATTACGTGAGATCTTTCGTGTCCTTTCAGACAAGGCGGGCATTGAGGACGACCCGTGGGCTGGCGTCCGACTGAGACCCGATGATTCGCACAGCCGCCGCGAACTTACGATGGTGGAGCTGGAGCGCCTTTTGATGGCGGCGAAGCGTGCCGACGTTGAGACGGCGAAGAAATCTGCTACGGCTTGGCGGAATGAGTGGCGCAAGTTGTTCCTCGTCGGGATCTACACGGGAATGCGACTTGGCGACTGCTGCAAGCTTTCGTGGACGAGCGTCAACCTTTCCTCGGGAATAATCCAGCTCGTTCCACAGAAGACGAAGCGCCACCACGGAAGAATCGTCACCATACCGATTCATCCCGCGTTGCGCTCCGCCCTTGAAGAGTCGCCGGAAGGCGAGCGCGGCGGATTTGTCCTTCCGACGTTGGCGGACTACTACATGAAGTCGAAGTGGCGAGTCGGACACGAGCTTGGGGGGATCTTCCGTGCCGCTGGCATCGTCACGTCCGTTCAGATAGAAGGGCGGCGGACTAAAACGCCCGAGGCGACGTTCCATTCCCTGCGGCACACGTTCGTCTCGTTCGCCGCGAATGCGGGAGTGCCGCTGCACATCGTGCAGTCGATTGTCGGGCACGAGTCGACGGCGATGACGCGGCACTACTACCACGAGAACGAGGAGGCACTCCGCCAAGCCGTCGCTGCGATTCCGGTAATCGGCACAGATGCGACCAGAGCGCCCGCTGTTGCGCGAGCTGCTCCAGTGGCGACCACTCCCCGAGCCTCGACATCCTCGCGCACAGAGGCCATTCCTGCGCGGCTGCGTCGCCTTGAGCGTCTTTTCGTGAAAGGGCTGATCAGCGAGGCGGAACACGCCGCCACGCGCCAACGTATCCTTGATGAAATGTAGTCGCTTCTGGATTTTGCTAATAGTGTTGAAGAAGTTGTGCAATTGAGAAAGTGAAGAGCCATGCGACGGTTTGCGAGGTGTGGCCCACTTGCGCCTGTAGCCTTTGGGGACAGTCCCCGCGCCATGCAATCAATTATTGCAGTAAATGCGTTATAATCAACATGTTCATGCATTTATTCTGCCATTGCCTTTGGGGACAGTCCCCTGGTTGTCGCACCGGTAGGGGGACTTGTCTAATCGGAACATGGTAGACTATGCTGCTGTTCGGTCGGACGAGTGTCCGAACAGAACGGCCCGCCCGGAAAGGCCTTTCCCGGACGGGCCTGCGGCGGCGAGGCTCTTTGGGGACCAGAGTCAAAACTCTCTGGGACAGCTCAGCCCACCGCCGCGTTTCGTCTAAAGGCTCAACAGTTGTATAGGCGTTTCGGGAAGCGGTCAAGTCTCCCGGTTCAGCCTCCAGACAAGGATAGTATAGCATGAAATCCGAAATCGTGCACATCGGAGTTGACGTTTCAAAGGAAAAGCTCGACGTGTTCGTCCCGGCGCACAAGGAAGGGATGCGCCCGACGACGAAGGAAGTCGACAACAGCGTCGCGGGCTTCAGGGAGATCCGCGACTTCGCGAGAAAGGCCAAGGCGACGGTCTGCGTCGAGCCCACAGGCGGGTACGAGCTCGAGTTGATCGCCTTTCTGCACAAGTTCGAGGTCCCGGTCGCGTACGCCGACGCCCTGCGCGTGCGGCAGTTCGCCAGGGCCGAGGGGTGCCTGTCGAAGAACGATGCGATAGACGCGGCGCTCATCTCGCGCTTCGCCGACAGGATTGGCGTGCGCGTCCTCGAGCCGCAGGAGGTCGAGGCCGTGGAGCTGAAGCGCAAGGCGAAGTTCCGCCAGACGATGATGGATTCGCGAACGGCCATGACAAACCGCCTCGAAACGGAGATCGACTCCGAGATGAAGGCCTTGCTGAAGGAGCAGATCAAGCACATGGACAAGGTCATCGAGAAGGCCGAGCGGCTTTGCCTGGAGACCGTCGAGAGGGACGAGCGCATGAATGCGCTGCGCGAGCGGTTCACGAAGGTTGGTGGCGTCGGCGACCTGACGGCCATATCAATCCTCGCAGGGCTGCCGGAGATCGGGACGCTCTCCGACGGGAAGCTCAACCGGCTTGTCGGCATCGCGCCCGAGGAGAAGCAGAGCGGGACCAAGGAATGGCAGCGACGGATCTGGGGCGGACGAAAGGACGTGCGCAACGCGCTCTACATGGCTGCTGTCGCATCGATCAAGTGGAACGCAATCCTCGGCGGCTACTACCACAAGAAGCGGGCGGAGGGCCATCCGCACAAGTGGGCGATTGTCCCGACCATGCGCAAGCTGCTGTCGCTGCTGAACAGAATCGCGAAGGATCCAGGCTTCACTCCGATGCCGGAGCCTGAGTCGACGAAGAAGAACGCCGGTGCCGGGCGAAAGAAGAAAGTCGCATAGACATGATGCTGGGGAGATGGTTCCTCTTCCCTCCCCCCTTCTCCCCCGCACCCCCTCATCCTCCTTGCTTTCTCTTCCCTGCGCTGAC
>CACWJS010000211.1 GCA_902761275.1 uncultured bacterium
AAGGAGAAAGCATGGCAGAGGAAACGCCACGCCGAAAAAATGGAGATCGTCACCAACGGCGGCGCGAAAGTCGTCTTCATCGGCGACTCGATCACGCACTTCTGGGAATCGAGCGGCAAGGCGCAGCTCGGGAAGTACTTCTCCGAAGGCGACATGAAGATGCTCGACCTCGGCGTCTCCGCCGACCGCACGGAGCACGTCCTCTGGCGCCTCAACGAGGGCGGCGAGCTCGACGGCTACGAGGCGAAGTGCGTCCTCCTCATGATCGGCACGAACAACACCGGACACTTCCCGATCGAAAAGGAGCCGCCGGGCGACACGATCCTCGGCATCCGCGAGATACTGAGGACGATCCGCGCGAAGCAGCCGAAGGCGACGATAGTCCTGACGGCGATCTTTCCGCGCGGCGCGACGGCCGACCATCCGCAGCGCATCCGCAATGAAATCGTGAACAGGGAGGTGCAGAAGTTCTGCGACGGCAAGACGATCTTCTGGTGCGACTTCAACGACCAGTTCCTCACGGCCGACGGCAAGCTCTCGCCCGACGTCTTCCCCGATCGTCTCCACCCCAACGCCCTCGGCTACGAAATCTGGTACTCCGCCGTCAAGCCGTACATCGACTTTGCGCTTTCCGACGGCAAGCTTCCAGCGCCGGCGAACCGCTATGCGTCATGCATCAACGACAGGGTCTACCGCATGGATCAGCAGCTCAGCGTGTTTCCGGCGTCGCGCATCCGCAGCGAGGGCTATGGCGCGCAGGACTGGTGGCTCGACCGGCTTCTCGCGAAGCGCAACCAGATCTCCGAATGCGGCGGCGAAATCGACCTCGTCTTCTTCGGCGACTCCATCACCCACAACTGGGAGAGCAACGGCAAGGCGTCGCTCGACGAGCTCAGCAAGACGTACTCCGTCCTCGACATCGGCTACTCCGGCGACAAGACCGAGAATCTCCTCTGGCGCGGCGAGTACGGCGGCGAGCTCGACGGCTACAAGGCTAAGTGCATCATGCTCATGATCGGCACGAACAACACATGGCACAGGAACGACAAGCCGGAGGCAATCGCAGACGGAATACGCAAGATACTCGACCTCATTGCCCGCAAACAGCCCGAGGCGACGACACTGCTTCTCCCGATCTTCCCGTTTGGCGCGAACGACGCGGATGCAAAGCGCATCAACAACGAGAAGGCCAATGCGATCATAAAGGGCTTCGCGGACGGGAAGAAGGTCGTCTGGGTCGACTTCAACTCTAAGTTCCTCGACGAGAAGGGCGACAACATCGCGCTCATGCCCGACCACTGCCACCCGAATGCGCAGGGCTACGCCGAGGTCTGGCTGCCATCCGTGCTCCCGTACTTCAAGAAGGTCTGCGGGAAATGAACACAATGATCGCCGCCACAGTCTACTGCATCGTCGGCTGCAACACGGGCTCGCCCGACAAGGACGCGCTAAAGGTTCTCGAGTGCGACACAGAGACTGGGGCGGCGAAGATCGTCCAGTCGGTGAGCGGCTGCGAGGGAACGACGTACTTCCAGATCTCGCGCGACGGCAAGACTCTCTACTCGGCGGTCAGCGAGAAGCGCGGTGAGAAGACGCACGGCGCGATTGTCAAGTTCGACGTCGAGAATCACCGCATCGGCAAGATGACGAAGCTCGCCGAACTTCCGTGCGAGACGCCGTGCCATGTCGCGCTTTCGCCAGACGAGAGCGTCATGTCGGTTGCGGTTTACTGGTCGGGGATTTACGGAGTGATGGCGTTGGACGAGAGGTGCACGACTCTTGGTAGGGACGCCTGTCCCCAGGCGTCCGCGGGCGCGTTGGAAACACGCCCCTACCAGAGCGCCGCGCTGCCTAACGATGCGGTTGGTCCGCGCAAGGACCGCCAGCAAAAGGCGTTCGCGCACCAGACGTTCTACACGCCCGACGGTAAGCTTATGGGTGTGTGCGACCTTGGCTGCGACAGGGTGAACTTCTACGACTACAAGAAGCCGGGTGGACTTGATAAGCCAGTTGTCACGCTGAAGGCCGATCCTGGCGACGGCCCGCGCCACGCGATTTTCTCGAATGACGGGAAGTTCCTCTTTGTGGTGAATGAGCTGTCGTCGACGGTTACGAGCTATGCGGTAGCCAAGGGGACGCCAAATTTGGTAGGGGCGTCTTTCCAAGACGCCCGCGGACGGCTCGGAGAGCCGTCCCTACCATTCACTCGCATCGGCAAGTGGTCGATGCTGCCCGAGGGTTGCACGCTCAAGGAGACCGAGACGAAGGCCGCGGCAATCAAGCTCACTGCCGACGGCAAGATTCTCATGGCGTCGAACCGCGGCCACGACTCGATCGCGTTCTTCGCCGTGAACGAAGACGGCACGCTCACGATGAAGAATGTCGCGAAGCTGACGGGCAAGTTCCCGCGAGACTTTGAGCTGATGCCGGGCGAGAAGTTCATGGTCGTCGGCCACAAGATGTCGAACGAGATTCAGGTATACGCCTTCGACCGCGAGAAGTGCGAGCTTAAGCCAGTCGGCGCGCCGATTCCCTGCTGGCGCCCGCTGTGCTTCAAGTTCCTAAAAT
>CACWJS010000212.1 GCA_902761275.1 uncultured bacterium
TGCATTTTCCCCGCAGTGTTCATAATCCTGCTCGGGCCAGTCCTGTCGCAGGCGATGAAGGGGATGCTGTAAAAAGAGGAAAGGCAAGAAATGGCGAAACGTCCAGAACTGCTGATAACGTCAGGGCCCATGGCCGGCACGCGATTCGAGGTCGGCGCCGGCGGCGTGCGCCTCGGCCGCTCGTCCTCTAACGACGTGTGCATACCCGACGAGGAGCTTTCCCGCAACCACTGCCTCTTCGAGCAGTCTGGCGAGGCGGGCATCCGCGTAACGGACCTCGCGAGCGCGAACGGCACGTTCGTCAACGGCGAGCAGCTTGGCTCCGATTCCCGCGAACTCGTGGCTGGCGACGCGATGGAGGTCGGCTCGACCGCAATCAGCGTCGTCGGCGAGGAGCCGCCTCCCGCGCAACGCCATGCCACGCCTGTCGCCAGGGGCGCGTCGATAGACCTCGGCCTCGGCAAGGTCCCGGCCGCCGCGTCGCAGGGCAAGGCCCGGCCTTCCGCGAGGAAGCCGGACGGACCTCCCCGCGCGATGCTGGCCAATGTCCTGTGGATCGTCGCCGCGCTGATCGTGGCGGTCGCGATAGCCGTCGTCCTCTGCGCCCCGCGCGACTCCGAAAAGCCCGTCGTCGCCCCTGTCGCGGAAGAGAAGCCCGAAAAGAAGCTCATCTCGCTCTGCTACGAGAAGATCGAGGCCGACGCCTCCCGCGTGTTCAGCTACAGGATGGACGTCGACAAGTCCGGCGTCCTCCATGTCGCGTTCGACGACGTGCCCGGAGAGAACCGCCACGTCGACAAGAAGGCCAAGCTCTCCGAAAAGGCGATGAAGAGGATTCTCGAGGTGCTCGACAGGCCCGGTTTCGCCGCGCTCGACGACGAATACACGGGGTCCAGCGTCGAGGACGAGAACGCGCTCAAGAGCTTCAGGATCCGCGTCGTCCGCTGGAACAGCATAAAGGACGTCCTTGTCGAGAACACCCAGGAGCCCGACGCGTTCCGCGAGGTGCGGGAGGCGCTCGAGGCGTTCTCGAGGAACGAACTCGGCATCTGGGCGGTGCAGTATTCGAAGGAGAAGCTGATCGAGCTCAGCGAGGAGAGCGCGAAGGTGGGCGACACCAAGTGGGAGGACCGCGAAGTCGAGTACGGCAACCTCAGCGCTTCCATAAAGGCCTACAAGGACGCGCTCTTCTACCTCGAGACGATCAATCCGAAGCCCGAGAGCTTCACGACCGTTAAGGAACGGCTCGCCCGTTCCGAGGCGGAGCTCAAGCAGCGCTACGAGGACCAGCGCTTCCTCGTCGACAAGGCGATCAACCTCGGCGACTGGGAGGTTGCGCAGTCAGAGCTCAAGATACTGTGCGAGCTCGTCCCCGAGAGGGACGATCCGCGCCATGCCGAGGCCAATGCGCGGCTTGTCGACGTCGAAAACCGCATGAAGAAGGCGAGGGGTGGAAAATGAGGGGAATCATTCTTTCGATTGCGCTCGCCGCGTTCGCCGCCCTCGCAGAGGAGTCCAAGGCGATACGCTGCGACTTCACGAGCCAGCCCGAGGGCGCGACCGTCGTGGTGGACGGGATGGTGCGCGGCGTCACGCCGCTCACGCTCTACGATCTCGCCCCGGGGCCTCGCCACGTCAGGTTCGAGCTGGCGAACTACGAAGGCGTCGACGAGTTCATGTTCCTCCGCGAGGGAGGATCCGTAAGCAAGAACGCAGTGCTGAGCCCCGTGAAGGGGATACTGCTCCTTGTAACCGAGCCAGCGGGCTGCGACATTTCCCTTGACGGCGTTTCGTATGGCAAGACGCCTCGGCTCATAACGTCTCTCGACGCGAAAGACGCGTACCGGCTTCTCGTGCAGAAGCCCGGCTACCAGCCGCGCACCGTCGAGGTGAAGTTCAACGGGCGCACTCCGCTCGTGAAGAACGAGTCGCTTGTCATCGATTCCGGCATAATCGAGGTGACGAGCGAACCCGCCGGCGCCGAGGTGACGGTGAACGGGCAGCCGCGCGGTCTCACGCCCACGAAGGTCGAGGGTGTCCCAAAGGGACGCGCGACCGTCGGAATCAAGAAAAAGGGGTTTGAAGACGAATCGCGCGAGCTCTCGATCGTCGCCGGCGAGAGCCAGACGCTTTTCGTCAAGCTCAACGGGCTTCCCGGCACGATGTCGCTTTCGTCCATTCCCGACGGCGCGAGGTTCTACGTCAACGACAGGCCCGAGGGCAAGGGGCCGATATCGCTTACGGGGCTCAAGCCGGGCTCTTACACGATCCGCGTCGAGAAGGAGGGCTTCGCGACGTCGACCAAGACGGTCTCGCTAGAGAACGGCGGTGCGATCGTCGAAGAGTTCCGACTCGACAACGTGATGGGTCGTATCGAGGTGAGGACAATTCCCTCTGGCGTCGACATCCTTCTTGACGGCAGTCGTGTCGGCATGACAAAGTCCAATGGCGACGACGGCGCCGCGAGCGAGGTGTTCACTATAGAGAACGTGCGCGAGGGCGAGCACACGCTCGTTCTCAGGTGCGAGGGCTACGCGGACG
>CACWJS010000213.1 GCA_902761275.1 uncultured bacterium
CTTTGAGTCATCGAGCTCCGGCTCCTGCGGGAGATAACCGACCTTTGTCCCCTTCGCGACCTGCACCGTCCCCATGAGGTCGGTGTCGAGACCCGCGAGGATCTTGAGGAGCGACGACTTGCCCGCGCCGTTCGCGCCGATGACGCCGATATGCGCACCGTAGAAGAACGAGAGGTTGACGTCTTTCAGGATCGTCTTGGTGCCGACCTGCTTAGTGACGTCGATCAAACTGAACTGGTATTCGCCTGCCATAAGAAGTTGAAAGGTTGAAAGGTTGAGGGTTGAAAGGTTGAAAGGTGAGGGTTATGCTTCGCGGCGGCCAGCGATGGCGCGCTTTAGTGTGAGTGGATCGGAATAGGCAATGCCGGAATCGGCGGGAAGTCCAAAGGCAAGGCGCGTGACCTTGACGCCGGCAGGATGCCGGCTTTCCCAGTCAGAGTCGCCGTGACTGGGGGAGCCGCCGTCACTGTCGCCGTGACTGGGGGAGCCGCCGTCCCGGCGGCTTGTGACCCCTTTAAGAACCTCAGTAATGTAACCGGCCGTGGCGTCGCCATCCATGTCGGTCGAAAGCGCGAGAAGAACCTCGGAAACGCCCTCATCGCGAACGCGCGCAACAAGCTCGGAGATCCTAAGGCGCTCGGGGCCCATGCGGTGCGCGGGCGAGAGCTTGCCGCCAAGCGCGTGGTATCTGCCGCGGAACGCGCCCGACGCCTCGATCGACACGATATCCGCCGGTTCCTCGACGACGCAAATGACAGTTCCGTCGCGCGTCGCATCGGTGCACATGTCGCAAGGATCGCGGTCTATCGTCGTGAACGCACCACAACGCGAACAGCAACGCACGGAATCGTGAGCCGCCCTTAGCGCCGCGACAAGAGGTTCCGCGAGACGCGCCGGCTCGCGGACGAGCGCAAGCGCGGCGCGGGATGCCGAGCGCCGGCCGAACCCCGGAAGCTTCGCGAGGCACTTCTCCAGCTCGGCAACTGGCGCTATCATTTTCCAAAGAGGCCGCCTGCGCCGCCCGCCTGCATCATCTTCTGCATCTCGGTCTGCGTCGCGTCCTTCGCCTTCTTGAGAGCGCCGTTGACGACGTTGAAGAGCATCGTCTCAAAGCGCTGGGGCTTGCCCGCCTTGACCTCGTCGTAGGCCTCGGGCGTAATCGCGATCTTGTCGATCGTCATGTCGCCCTTCGCGATGACGGTGATGCCGCCATTCGAGTACTCGGCCTTGATCTTCTGGATTTCGTTCTGGATGCGCTTCGCTTCGCTGCGCATCTGCATTGCCTCTTTAATCTGGTCGAACATTCCCATGGTGTGGTTCCTGATTTAAAAGTTGAAAAGTTGAAAGGTTGAAAAGTTGAAGAGTTGAAAGGTTGGAGGTCTTAGACTTCCAGCTTGCGGCCGGACAAGTCCTCGTATGCCTTCAGGTAGATTTCGCGCGTGCGCGAGATGACGTCGTCGGGAAGGACCGGCCCCGGCGGCTGGTGGTTGAAGTTGATGGAGTCGAGCCAGTCGCGCACGTACTGCTTGTCGAGCGACGGCGGGTTCTTGCCGACGGCGTAGCTCGAGACTGGCCAGAAGCGCGACGAATCGGGCGTAAGCACCTCGTCCGCGAGGATGAGCGAGCCGTCCGCATCAAGGCCGAACTCGAACTTCGTGTCGGCGATGATTATGCCGCGCTCGCGCGCGTAGTCCGCTGCCTTTGAGTAGAGCGAGACCGTCGTATCGCGGAGAAGCGATGCCGTCTTTTCGCCCACGAGCTGGACGGTCTCGGCGAAATTGATCGCCTCGTCGTGATCGCCGATCGCGGCCTTCGTCGTCGGGGTGAAAAGGACTTCATCGAGCTTCGAGGCGTTCTCATATCCCTCGCGCAGCTTCATGCCGTTGACGGTGCCGGACTTCTGGTATTCCTTCCACCTAGAGCCCGTGAGATAGCCGCGGGCGATGCACTCGACCTCGACCATCTTGACCTTCTTGACGAGCATAGAGCGGCCGCGAAGGTCTTCCTTGTAGGGCTGGAGCTCGGCCGGGTACTCGTCGACGTTCGCCGTCACGAGGTGGTTCTTCATGCCGAAGAACTCCATCCAGAAGAGGGAGAGCTGGTTGAGGACCTTGCCCTTGTCGGGAACTCCGCAGGGAAGGATTACGTCGAAAGCGCTGATGCGGTCTGTCACGACCATCAGAAGCTTGTCGCCTAGATCGAAAACATCGCGGACCTTGCCGCTCTTCTGCGGGAACCCCGGTATCGCGCACTCGAGAAGCGCGTGGTTCTTGTCGTATTTCATGGTGTGCATATTATAGCAAAATCGCCGCGCTCCCGTGTGGCGAATCTACCAGAGAGCGCGGCAGTCCTTATGAAAAGAGCCGCGCATCCGAAGATGCACGGCTCCTTTGCTTTCGCGTTAGATTCCGCGAGGAGCTTTAGTTGAGCTCCATGCGGCCGCGGCGCGAACGGTTGCGGATGCGGGCGCGCTGGGATTTCTTGCGCGCCTTGACGCACGGCT
>CACWJS010000214.1 GCA_902761275.1 uncultured bacterium
CTGCCCCTTCGTAATGCCAGGCTTGGAGATGTTGATGGACACCTGGCCGGCGTTCAGGGTATGGACGAGTTCCGTGAAAGAGCCGCGGTCATCGACATTCATCTTCAGCGGGAAGGCCACCTTTTCCTTGGGGAGATAACTCAGATAAGTGCTATATAGCTTCTTCGCGAAACTCCCGTCCGGGATTTCCGGGATCATCAGCGTCTTCGGCTGTGCCGCGAACTTGTCGAGCAGGTCCACTATCTCGCCCAGCGTTGCCCGATGCGTCGTGGGCACATAGCAGTAGGGGCCATTCTTCATCGGGAACACGCCCAGACCGTCGAAGTCGCATCGGTGCTCCTCCCCGCGTAGGCAGGCGATCATCTCGTCCACCAGGTCGTCGATATACAGTAGTTCCAGTTCCACGGACGGGTCGTTGACCGTATACGGCAGGTCATTGGCAATCGCGTTGCAGAAGGTTGCCACGGCGCTGTTGTAATTCGGCCGACACCATTTACCGAAGAGATTCGGAAACCGATACACGAGCACTTTTGCGCCCGTGTCCTCACCATACCGTAGGAAAAGCTCCTCCCCCGCCTTCTTGCTGCGGCCATACTCGGAATTCCCGAAGCGGCCCGCCAGCGACGCCTGCTGGCTCGACGACAGCATCACCGGGCAGATGTTATTGTGCTTCTTGAGCGTCTCCAGAAGCGTGCTGGCAAACCCGAAGTTCCCCGCCATGAACTCAGCCGTATCCTTCGGCCGGTTCACCCCCGCTAGGTTGAAAACGAAGTCCGCCTCAGCGCACCACGCGTCCAATTCTTCGGGCGTGGAATCGATGTCGTACTCGAACACCTCGTCAACGGAAACGCCATAGTTCCTGGCTTTCCCGTCCCGGATATTTTTCAGTTGCGCACAAAGGTTCTTACCGACAAACCCTTTCGCGCCCGTAACAAGTATTTTCATTTCCAAACAGATTTCTCGACTTCGCTCGAAATGACAAGTAGTTGGTCAATTGTCATTTCGACCGAGCGAAGCGAGTGGAGAAATCTACTTCCCCGTTTATTTGACAATATTCGGAATCCCATTCAATTCATTCTGGATATACTCCAGACTCGCAATCTTCTCCTTCGTCTCCTCGAGATTCAGTCGCTTCGTATTATCCGAGTTGAACTCCTCGATCGTCGCGCGCTTGACGTCGCCTTCCTTGAAGTACTTGTCGTAGTTCAGGTCGCGGTTGTCGGCAGGGACGGCGTAGAAGTTGCCCATGTCGATGGCCTTCGCCGCCTCCTCCTTCGTCAGGAGCGTTTCGTACATCTTTTCGCCGTGGCGGATTCCGATGACCTTGATGTCCTCCTTCTTGCCGCCGAACAGCTCGCACACGGCCTCGGCCTGCTTCTGGATGGTGCAAGCGGGGGCCTTTTGGACCAGGATGTCGCCATTCTTGCCATGCTCGAACGCAAAGAGCACAAGGTCGACAGCCTCCTCCAACGACATGATGAACCGCGTCATCTTGGGCTCCGTCAATGTGATCGGATTCCCCTTCCGGATCTGGTCGATCCACAGCGGAATCACGGACCCGCGGCTGCACATCACGTTTCCGTAACGCGTGCAGCAGATCTTGGTGTCGCCGGAGAGGCGGCTCTTCGCGACCGCGATCTTCTCCTCGATCGCCTTCGTGATGCCCATCGCATTGATCGGGTACGCCGCCTTGTCCGTCGACAGGCAAATCACGCACTTCACGCCCGCATCGATAGCCGCATCCAGCACATTGTCCGTGCCGATGACATTGGTCTTCACGGCCTCCATCGGGAAGAACTCGCAGCTCGGCACCTGCTTCAGCGCCGCCGCATGGAAGACGTAATCGACGCCCTTCATCGCATACTTCAGCGTGCTCTTGTTCCGCACATCGCCGATATAGAACTTAATCTTGTGCGCCACCTCCGGCATCCGCGCCTGGAAGTCGTGCCGCATATCATCCTGCTTCTTCTCATCGCGGGAGAAGATGCGGATTTCGCCGATGTCCGTGCGAAGGAAACGGTTCAGGACGGCGTTGCCGAAGGAGCCGGTGCCGCCGGTGATTAAAAGTGTTTTGTCTTGGAATAAACTCATATCTGTTGTTCTTTTGTTTCTGCCATTTCAACCAAACTCGTTCTCTTTGTCATTTCGACCAAGCGAAGCGCGTGGAGAAATCTATTAAGCCTATAAAGATAATCAATATAACCTCCTTGAATTGATATTTCGGTGATTTGCTCAAACATCTTTTGCCCGTTTTAATTATTGTGTGCTTCTCCCCACTACTCAGTTTGTCACTATAGAAAATCTAAACTTAATCTAAAACAAGTTGGTATTCATCAAATATCAACTCGGACACCACTGGAGCCACTCCAATATCAGTATTCCTATTTTTATTTCTTACTGACAAAAGAAGGGCCAATGAGTTATTAACGAACTTATTCTCAGGTTCTATTGAATGCCAAAAATGTAGATAACCAATCAGCCTCTCTAAATAAATT
>CACWJS010000215.1 GCA_902761275.1 uncultured bacterium
CCCTGTTAATCCTGTCAAGAAGACTCCACCCTGTTGCATCTGCGGCAAAGGCGAATTCATGTTCGGCGGCACATTGTTCGTCTTGTCGCCGCCGATGAGGATGCCAATCAGAAGGAACGAGCAGACGGCGACGCGGCCAAACGCAGTGAGCGAACGCCAGACGGAAAGCAGTCGCGCGAAGGTGTCGCGGGCTATGCGCGAACGAAGCAGCATCAAGGCGAGCGAAGCCGCGAGCCCGTACAAAGCAAGACACATCAGCACAGTCTGGAAAATCGCCGCCATGTCACCTGATCCTCAACTTCAGCGCGTCAATCGAGACCTTGCTCTCGACATTAACGGTTTCAGCGCCGCGAGAGACAACGCGGGCAAGGTTCCAGTCTGGGTTGAAGCATGTGGGCGACACGACCGACGGGAACACCGATGACGCCAGCAACTTCGCCTCACGGTCCCGGTTGAGGTAGAGCGTCATGTCGAGGCGCTGGGTCGTTCCCTCGACGCGGCATGCCGTGCTTGAGCGCCTGTCGCGCCAGAACCACTCCCCGCAGTCCCAGCCGACGCAAAGTTCCCCTTCTTCGACCCCAAGCACGCCGTCCTCGTCCGCGTCACGGCCAAACACGACCTCTACGCTGTTGCTCGCCGCCACATCGCGCTCAATCGTCAGCGTCCATTTGTTGTCCGTGGCCGCCCCTGTCGAGAACACGACATTCGTCTCGACCTCGGCAAGCGGCCGTAGCGGCATAGGCAGATCGGCGACGGACAACCGCTCCGACGCATACACCGCCAATGTTAAAACAAAACACAAAACTGTTAATAGGTGTTTCATTCGCTTTACCCTGATATTATATCATTTCAGCAGTCATCTCGGATGATCGGCGACATCGGCGACTGCGACAGTCGCAAGCGCATTAAACGTGCAGCGATGATGTGGCTACATCTTATTCGTAAATGGCTCGACGTCGAGCAACCAATTGCCAGCATTCCTTTCGACTGCCCATAGAAATGCAGGATGCTGCGCCCCGTGTTAAAAGAGCGCAGCATCAATTTACCATAGATTAAGCTTCGCCGTCCGCATAGAAATGCGAGACACACGTGCCGCAAACTTCATGCCCACCATTTTGCAGTTCGGCCATCTTGGAACGGATGTCTGACGCCGATTGCGAAAAGTAGCTGTATCGTCTTCCTTTCGCTTTACTAATCAACTTATTCTTGCAAATAGTTTCCTCGTCATCATTGAGGTAAACAGATACTTTACCATCGTTATCTCTTTTGATGGTAACCTCTGCAACATGCATGTTCTTTGCGTTTTCTGCCACAATGTTCGTGCTATCGTAAATAGCCCAGCCATTGCACCCTGCGTGTTCAAACGGAATATCTGCCATGAGTCTAATCCTTTCCTTGAATTTTAGTTTGTCCGATGCAATCACCCGATTGCATCACGATGAAGTCACGCGACCACACCGTTCGCGACTCATTATAGCACATCGACTATTCGTTGTCGCGCTATGTATACGCAAACGTATACTTCAAGGCCGTTTTTCTTGCAAACGTATACTTCACGTATACTTGCGGAATGCACTGCCGTCGCCTCGCTGCAAGTTTCACGCAAAGACACCTGAATCAAAACGCGCGCAGACACCCAAGCGAAAACGCTTCAGCAACTGCGCGGAAAGGTGACTGTGAACGTCGAGCCCATGCCTGGCGTGGAGTTTAGCGAGACCTTGCCGCCGTAGCGAGACTCGACAATCTCTCGCACCGTCGCGAGACCGAGCCCAGAGCCGACCCTGTCGCCGGCGTTCGACGCACGGTAGAACCTGCGGAAGACGGACTTCTGCTCCGCACGAGGTATGCCGCGCCCCGTGTCGGAGACGATCAGCCGGGCGTAGCGCCCCGCGCTCTCCACCGCAACGGACACGCTCCCGCCGTCCGTGTACTTAACGGCGTTGTCGACGAGGTTCCCGACGACCTCTCCGACGAGATACGGATGGGCGCGGACGAATATGTCCTTCTCTGGGACAGAGCACCTTATATCGACATCCTTCCCATCGTGAACCTTCGCGTCCGCGACGACCCTGCACGCCACAGCCGAGAGGTTGACCGGCTCCGCATTCGAATCGTCGAACCCGGCAAAGCCCTTCACGAGCAGCATATATGCCGATATCATCTCCGCCTCCTTGACGCTCAGGGACTCGATGGCCGAGGCGGTCGAGGCCGCTTCCATGCGCCCACTCCGAATGCCGCCCGCCTCCTCCCGTATCGCGGAGAGCGAATGGGACAGCCGGTGCAGCGTGTTGCGCACAAGCCCCTCCATCTCGTCGCCGAGCTCCGCCTGGCGGCGGGCCATGCGCAGCGCGACGAACAGCAGCGTCGCCCCGAGCGCCGCAGTGCCCCAGAAGTACCTCGCCGACGTCCGTACGGACGCCTTCATGAAGTCGACGATCTTCTGCGCGTCGGCGTCAGCGAGGTT
>CACWJS010000216.1 GCA_902761275.1 uncultured bacterium
TATTATATCATATTTCACCCGCCCGCGGGGGATTCGACTACGCGGCCACTTTTCTGCGAATCTGATCGGTGAAGATGACAATGAAGAGCGCCGCCATCGAGAACTCCATGCCGTTCGTCCAGGCGCGGAGGCGTTCTGGATCGACGACATGGCCGAGAACCGCCACAACCACGGCGCCGACCGTAACGCCGACAATCCAGTAGGAGTGGTTCAACGCCGAAAGCACCGTGCAGTAGTACAGGTTCTTTTCCGGATCTTTTATCGGGCAAGCCGCCTCAAGCGCATAGTTCTCGTCTGTCAGCATCAGAATCAGGTACATCTTGCGCAGGACCGGAACGCCTTTCCAGCGGGAGAGCATCGTAAAACCGTAGAACGCATAGCGGAAATTCACCGCGAGCGTCATAAGCGCGAAAGCCGCCCAAGAAGTGCGCTGCGCGATCTCCCCCACGCCTGCGATCGACATCGTTCCCGTGACCCAAAGCGCCGACGTCAGAAAACCCCAGAGCGGCGAGAGAACCACGTTCCCCTTCGCCGCAAGAAGAACGCCCGCGACGAAGCCCATCGTCGTATAGCCCATCAGCACGGGAACGGAATCGACGAAGGCGCGCCTTATCATCGCGTTGCGTTCCCGCCGCGGAATCACATCCCCATCGCTCATTCCCACTCTATCGTGGCGGGCGGCTTCGAGGAGATGTCGTAGACAACGCGGTTGATGCCGCGCACCTCGTTGATTATGCGGTTCGAAATGACGCCGAGCGTCTCGTAGGGAAGCCGAGTCCAGTCTGCCGTCATCGCGTCAATAGAATCGACCGACCTTATCGCGCAAGTATACTCGTAGGTGCGCTGATCGCCCATGACGCCAACCGTCTTCACGGGGAGAAGCACCGCGAACGTCTGCCAGATAGACTTGTAGTTCGGGAGCTTCCTCACCTCCTCCTGCACGCGGACGTCCGCGAGCTGGAGAAGCCTAACCTTCTCCTCGGTCACTTCGCCGAGGATCCTGACGCCCAGCCCGGGGCCGGGGAACGGCTGGCGGTCGAGAAGCTCGTCGGCCATTCCGAGGACGCGCCCCACGGCGCGGACCTCGTCCTTGAAAAGGTCGCGCAAGGGCTCCACGAGCTCGAACTTGAGATCCGGCGGAAGGCCGCCGACATTGTGGTGGGACTTGATCGTCTGTGAAGGCCCTTTCACCGCGTGCGACGACTCGATGACATCGGGGTAGATCGTGCCCTGGGCGAGGAAACGGCAGTGCCTGAACTTGCGCGCCTCGTCGGCGAACACGTCGATGAAGGTCTTGCCGATCGCCTTGCGCTTCGCCTCCGGCTCGTCGAGGCCCTTGAGGGCTGCGTAGAACCTCTGCGCCGCGCGCGCGACAGTCAGGTCGAGCCCGAGGTTCTTGGCGAACATCTCCTCGACCTGCTCGGCCTCGCGGTAGCGAAGAAGCCCGTTGTCGACGAAGATGCAGTGAAGACGCGGCCCTATCGCCCTGTGGAGAAGGACTGCCGCAACGGAAGAGTCCACGCCGCCCGAAAGCCCGAGGACCACCTCGTCGTCGCCGACCTGGGCCTTCATCTTCTCGACCGTGTCGTCTATCCACGTCGTGAGCTGCCAGTCGGCGTTCGCGCGGCAGATGTTGAAGACGAAGTTCGAGAGTATCTGCTTGCCGTGCTCGGTATGGACGACTTCCGGATGGAACTGGATGCCGAAGAACCGCCGCTCCTCGTTGCGTATCGCGGCGAACGGGCAGTTCGCGGACTTGGCGCTGACCTTGAACCCGCCTGGGATCGCGGAAACGCGGTCGCCGTGGCTCATCCAGACTACGAACTTGTCGGGCAGCCCCTTGAAGAGCTCGTTGCCCGGCTCGACCGTCATCTCGGTCTTGCCGTATTCGCGCCTCTCGCCCGGCTCGACCTTGCCGCCGAGCTCCTGGCTCATGAGCTGCATGCCGTAGCAGACGCCGAGAATCGGAACGCCGAGATCCCATATGCCGCGGTCGATGCCAGGCGCCCCGTCTTCGAAGACGCTGTTCGGCCCGCCGGAGAGGATGACGCCCTTCGGCGCGTATGCGCGAACCTTTTCGGCGGTGATGCCGAAGGGGACGATTTCGGAGTAGACGTGCTGCTCGCGAATCCGGCGCGCGATCAGCTGGGTGTACTGCGAACCGTAGTCGAGTATAAGTATGGTGTCCATGACGGCGTACCGCCTTCTGCAGTTACTTCACCTCAAAGCACCACTTGTGCGTGTCCTTGACGAGACCGTACTGGATTCCCTGGACGCGGTCGTAGAGCTTCTGCAAGGTCGGGTGGACGACGTTCGGGTCGCTGACCTTGATGACTTCCTTGCCGCGCGTGATCTCCCAGACGGGGGTAATCACGACGGCGGTGCCGAGAGCGGCGACGGCCTTGAGCTTCTTCACTTCCGTGTAGGGAATGGGGCGGACCTCGAC
>CACWJS010000217.1 GCA_902761275.1 uncultured bacterium
GATCACGGAGGTCGATATCGGCGTTCGGGGCAATCCCGGCATATTGATTTCAGGCCACGATCTGCGCGACCTTGAAATGCTGCTTGAGCAGACGACTGGGACGGGCGTCGATGTCTATACACATTCCGAGATGCTTCCGGCCCACTACTATCCGGCGTTCAAGAAGTATCCGCACTTCGCGGGCAACTACGGGAACGCGTGGTGGAAGCAGAAGGATGAGTTCGAGAAGTTCAACGGCCCGATCCTGATGACGACTAACTGCGTCGTGCCGCCCGCCGCGTCCTACAAGGACAGGCTCTGGACTACTGGCGCGGCGGGATTTCCCGGCTGCCGCCATATCGCCGGAGAGTACGGCGCGCAAAAGGACTTCTCCGCGCTCATCGAGCAGGCGAAGAAATGCCCGCCGCCCACGCAGATCGAATCCGGCAAGATCGTCGGCGGGTTCGCGCACGAGCAGGTGTTCGCGCTGGCGGACAAGGTCGTCGAGGCCGTGAAGTCGGGAGCGATCAGGAAGTTTGTGGTGATGGCGGGCTGCGACGGACGCCACAAGTCCCGCGACTACTACGCCGAGTTCGCCAAGGCGCTGCCGAAGGATGTCGTGATCCTCACGGCGGGATGCGCAAAGTACAAGTACAACAAGCTGGATCTGGGCGACATCGGCGGCATTCCGCGCGTCCTCGATGCCGGTCAGTGCAACGATTCCTATTCGCTCGCACTCATCGCGTTGAAACTCAAGGAGGTTTTCGGGCTTGACGACATCAACAAGTTGCCGCTCGCCTTCAACATCGCCTGGTACGAGCAGAAGGCCGTCATCGTGCTGCTTGCGCTCCTTTACCTTGGCGTGAAGAACATTCATCTCGGACCGACGCTTCCGGCATTCCTCTCGCCAAACGTAGCCAAAGTTCTTGTGGAGAACTTCGGTATCGCCGGCATCAGGACGGTTGACGACGACATAAAACTCCTCGTTGGCTGATGAAGCATAATCTCTCCATAGTCCGCGTCTACGACATCCAGCCAGCCACACCCGGCTGGCGGGTGCTCGTGGACAGGCTATGGCCGAGGGGCGTTCCCAAAGACGCTCTGCATCCAGACCTTTGGGCCAAGGATGTAGCGCCATCCACGGAACTGCGCAAATGGTTCGCACACGAAGAGGGCCGCTTCGACGAGTTTGCGGCGCGCTATCGCATGGAGCTTGACGAGAATGCTGCCGCAATTCCTTTCGTAGAGGATGTAAGACGTCACACCAAAGATAACGATGTCCTGCTCCTCTATGCGGCAAAGAATCCTAAATGCAATCATGCAATCGTATTGCACGATTGGCTGATGGAGAGATTGGAATCTCAACGTGACACACCAAAAGAAGGGAAAGAAACTATACAATGCACCTGCCATCGTATTTGGGGACAAGCGAATCCTGATTGGCGCGGCAAGGACAAAATTGCAGAATGTTGTCGCGCTAATATGTTTTCGCAACCGGAAATGCTATAGTATGTGCCATCAACAAGACAAGAAAGGTTGAGTTCTATGGAACTGAAGAAGGTTGCGTTTTTCGACACCAAGCCGTATGACAAGGAGTCGTTCGACAGGTTGAACAACGGACGGTACGACATCCGCTACTTCGAGACGCGGCTGACGGCAGCGGCTCTGCCCCTCGCCGACGGATGCGACGCGGCATGCGCGTTCGTGAACGCCGAGATCGACCGTGCCGTGGTCGAGGGGCTTGTGAAGCGTGGCATCAAGGTTCTCGCCATGCGGTGCGCGGGCTACAACAACGTCGATTTCAAGGCGGCGTATGAATCGGGGCTCACAGTTGTGCGCGTTCCGGCGTACTCGCCATACGCAGTCGCAGAACACGCTGCTGCGCTGCTCCTGTCGCTCAACCGCCACATCCACAAGGCGGCGGCAAGGACGCGCGACTTCAACTTCTCGCTGGCGGGCTTGACCGGCTTCGACCTTCACGGCAAGACGGCAGGCGTAGTCGGCACGGGCAAGATCGGACGCATCTTCGCCGACATCTGCAAGGGGTTCGGAATGCGAGTCCTCGCCTACGACGCATTCCCGAATCCGGCGACGGGGCTTGAATATGTCACGCTCGACAGGCTTCTCGCCGAGTCGGATATCGTCTCGCTGCATTGTCCGCTTCTCCCCGAAACGAAGTACCTCATCAACGCCGACACGCTCGCCAAGGCAAAGCGCGGCTTCACGCTCATCAACACCTCGCGCGGCGGGCTTGTCGATTCGGAGGCGCTGCTCTCGGCATTGCGCGACGGAACGGTCGGCGCAGCCGGGCTGGACGTGTACGAAGAGGAAAGCGAATGGTTCTACGAGGATCGTTCGGACGTTACGCGGCAGAACAAGACGCTGTCGCTTCTCGTGTCGCTCCCCAACGTGATCGTCACCTCGCATCAGGCGTTCCTGACACACGAGGCGCTTGCCAACATCGCCA
>CACWJS010000218.1 GCA_902761275.1 uncultured bacterium
GAGTGGGTGAGTGGAGGAGTTGGAAAGCGGCCTTCAAGCGGAGATGGGGCGCGCCACAGGCAATCGCGCTTGCGCGATTCGCCGCCCGGCCAAGGTTCGAGGTCGCGCGTTAGCGCAAATCGGATCTGCTGGCACATATGGAACCGTATATGTGCAATCGCGGCGATGCTGCCATATCGCGTCTTCGTGCATAAAAGTCCCGCTGCGCCGAGATATATTCTGCACGTTGCCGCCTAAAGGCGTGCACGATTTACGAAATACACAGCTCCGACCATGCAGAAAAATGCCCAGAGGTAGTCCCAGCGCCATTTCTCGCCCATAAAGAGCAGCATGAACGGAACGAACACGCAAACGGTTATCACTTCCTGTATGATCTTGAGCTGCGCCACGTTGAGCCCGTTCGCCGCACCAATCCTGTTGGCGGGTACCGCGATGACGTACTCGATCAAGGCGATAAGCCAACTAATAAGGATTATCGCATAGACCGGCCAGCTCGCCTCGCCCGGCTTCTGCATCTTGAGATGCCAGTACCACGCAAAGGTCATGAAGAGGTTGCTGCAAACGAGCATCCCGACAGCCGTCGCCACGCCTATCTTAGATGTCATCTTCGTCTCGTCCTTAGAGCCCGATGTCGCCAAAACCCTGCCAGACATTGCGGCCGGAGTAGGTCTGCGCGGCAAGTTCGCCGCGAAGGACCTTGAGCGCGGGAAGCGCGAGCGCCTCCTGCTCCATTTCGCCGGGGTAGACCTCGATATGTGCGATGAAGCCGCAGCGCGTCTTGATGCCGTCGACGATGTCCTGGAACCGGACGAGCCCGCCCGTGAGGAGAATTGCGTCGACCTTTCCGCACAAGACCGCCGACATTTCGCCGATCATCTTGCAAATCTGGTAGATCATCGTGTTCCAGACAAGCGTCGCCTTTTTGTCGCCCTTGTCGACGAGCGCGTGTATCGTGTCGGAGTTGGAGGTGCCGAAGAGATCGACGAAGCCGCCCGCCCGCGAACACCTGAGCCGGACATCTGCGACAGAATGCTCCTCGATGTAGTCAAGAAGCTGAAGAACCGGCACCGAGCCGATGCGCGTAGGCGTAAAAGCGCCCTCGCCATCGGCGCCCATGTTGCCGTCGACCATCTTGCCGCGCTCGTGCGCCGACACCGTTATGCCGCCGTCTATGTGCGCGACGATGAAGTTGCAGTCCTCGTACTTGCGCCCCATTTTCGCGGCGTGGAACTCGGCCACCGCCTTCTGGTTGAGGACGTGCGAGTGCGAGACGCGGTAGACGCCCTTGATGCCGGTGAGCCGCGCCAAGTCGCAGTATTCGTCGACATTTGTTGGATTGAGGGTGAACGCCGGCTTCTCGTATTCTTGGGCAAAGGTCCAGGCGAGCATGACGCCGAGTTTCGCGGGATGCTCGGAACCGCCGACCGCAGCGACCGTGTCGTCGTATAGCTTCTGGTCAATCGCCGTGATGCCGCCGGGCTGGGTGCAGGCACTGCCGCCGCGCCCGACGAACGCGTCGATCGACCGTGGGCTTACGCCCTCTGCGGAGAGCATGTCGAGGATCACGCCCTTGCGGAACGGCACCTGGTCGTTTACATGGGGGAACGCGAGAAGCACCGACGAGTCATGGAAAAGGCTCTTCTCGAAAAGGCACGTCTCGTTTTCGAAAAGGCTCACCTTGGTCGAGGTAGAGCCGGGATTTATGACGAGCAGTCTGTATTTTTCTTTTTGCATTGCAGCTCCTATGTCAGTATCTGTATTTTTCTTTTTGCATTGCAGCTCCTATGTCAGTAGCCGCATTCCATGATCGACTTCTCAAAGCCGAACGTGGAGGCGATGAGGGCGGCGCGTATCCACATGCCGTTTCTCATCTGGCGCCAGTACATTGCGCGCGGATCGTGGTCGCAGCATGTCGCAATTTCGTCGCGGCGAGGCAGCGGGTGCATTATTATGCCGTCCTTGGGGAGAAGATTGAGTTCCTCGGCGCCGAACTTGAAGCGCGACGTGTCGATCTTCGCGGAAGCTCCCTTCGACTCGTCCCACTCGTCCTGGATGCGCGTCATGTAGACGGCGTCGGCAATGCGCACAGCCGCGCGAAGATCGTCCGACACCTCGAATTCGACGCCCTTCTCCTTGAGAACCGCAATGACGTCGTCGGGAACCTGGAGCTCCTGCGGCGCGACGAACACCTGGCGGACGTTCTTGAAGTTGGTGAGAAGATAGGAGAGCGAGCGAACCGTGCGTCCACGCATCAAGTCGCCGCAGAACACGACTGTCTTGCCGTCTATGCTGCCCTTGTTCTCGAAGGACCGGAAGAGAGTGTAGATGTCGAGAAGCGCCTGCGTCGGGTGCTGGTCCTTGCCCGAGCCGGCATTGAGGATTGGGATCGGGCGCGACGAATTCGAGAGCTCCCACGCCATCTTCTCGGCAAGTCCCTGCTC
>CACWJS010000219.1 GCA_902761275.1 uncultured bacterium
CGGCGTTGCTCCACGGCGACGCGCCGCACGAGACCACGACCTGCTGACCCGCCGAGAGACCGGAGCGAAGCCCGTATGCCGGCGAGGGCGTGGAGCAGGCCGAGGAGGAAGATGATATGTCAAGCACGTCGTCAATCGGATTGCCTTGCAAGAAGCGGCGGACGTCGAGCGCACGGTTGGCGGCGATTTCGGCGGGCGTCAGCTGCCGGTTGTAGACGCGAATGCAGTAGATGGCCCCCTTGAAATGGTTGTTTCCCCTGGTGCTGCGCGTGCCGATCGTCGTTTTTTCGTTGACGTCACCCCAGTAGTTGTCTTCAGACGTCGAAAGCGAATTGCCGTTTGCATAGCCGGCGGTGGGCTTCGCCGATGTGTAGATGATGGTGACGCTGTTTGTTTTGGCGCCGGATGTGAACGAGAAGCTGGGGGACTTGTTGCTCAGGCCGTTGGAGACGAGCAGTTTGTCGCCGCTCCAGATCGTCAGCAAATGTCCTGACGCCGCCGTCGATTGCAGAATGAACTGGTTGCCTGATCCGGTGTCGGAAGCGTAGACGACCTCAAGCGTGCCGTTCGCGGCCATGTTGAACGTCGCCGCCGTATCGGCTTCGTTCAGTTCGCCACAAGAGGAGCCGCTCCCGGCGAACACCATGCGGTCGTCCTCGACGGTGACACTGGTGAGGGAGAATTCGCGTCCGGCGACAAGGTCCCTCCATTTCGTCGCCGAGGAGTTGTGGATGCCGCTGCCGGCGTTCTCGATGCCGTCCCAGCAGGCGAGAAGCCCGTCCTGGACATAGCCCATCGCCGTGCCAGCGTGTGCGCTCGACGCCGCAATCGCTGTGCAAAGCGCGGCAACAACGATGGTGGCAAGGTGTCTAATGTGTGTGAGTTTCATAGAGTTCCTCCAAGCCGACATTTTATAAAATTTCCTGCAAAAAGCCAACCCCCTACAACTGTAGGGGGTGTGTGACGAGACAAGGGGGGCTTGCGATGGCTAAAGATTTTTGGCAAGATACGCACAGTTGACAAATGGCTATTTGTGAAACAGCTATTTGTCAACACTTTTCAAGCCCTCAGCCATTCGGCGAAAAGTCGGTCATAGACGACGTATCCATCGTCTCGCCTGTAAAGCAACTCGTCCTTCAGCAGCGCATCAAGCGCAAAGCGCACGCTTGACGCCGCACGAAGACCATGCTTACGCCCGAACTCGGCCGACATCGGCTCGGGAACCACGCGCTCCCTTGCGACCGCACGGAGCAGTTCGACGGCGCCAGGAGTGCATTTTGAAAGGATGTAGCCGTAGTTCATTGCATTCTCTTCCACAAGTTGGTCGACCGCAGCAACCACGTCGCGCTCTGTCGGGCGCGGATTTTCCGATGCATACAGCACCTTCATCACCGACTGCACATACCAGGTTATGCCCTCGAAGCGATCGTATGCCGCCGCGAAAGTCTCCTCCGGCAAAATCCTGCCCGCCTTGCGAAAAAATGACGCCGCAAAACGAAAGTAGGTCGATTTGTCGATAACATCAAGAGACATGGATGCCGTGGAATTGAAAAACGGGCGTTTCGGGGAATGGAACATCTCGGCCATCATGTGAAGTCTTGATCCGGAAAACACGAAGCCGACATTGTGCATGAACTGCATCTTCGAGCGAAGCAGCGCCTCAACGCCCTTTTCCGGATATTCCGCTATCTGCTGGAACTCGTCTATCGCGACAACCGTGCGCCCTTTTCGAGATTCGAGATAGGCGAGCGTTGCCTCAAGAGACGGTTGCGCATTCGTCGCGTTGACGTCGAAACTGAACTTTGGGCGACCCGTGAATTCGTCAATCGCCACCGTAGGACGGAAGCCACGCGCAAGCGATGAGACAACCTTGAGCATCTTGTCGACGGACGACTCCACCGATTCCGCTACAGCTACCGCCAACGAGCCGGCAAAGTCGGCAAGACTGTGCGTCGGATAGAGATCGACATATACCGTCTTCACGCCGCGACGTTTCGCCATGAGATGAAGCACATGGCGGATTAGCCCCGTCTTCCCGTAGCGACGAGGCGATATGAGCGTGGTGTTCCTGTCGTTGTCGAGGTTATGGACAAGTTCTTCTGTCTCGCGCTTCCGGTCGCAGAAGTACTCGGAGCCGGCATATCCAGCCGTCAGAAAAGGGTTTGATAGTTTCATGTCGGGCATTATAGCAAAAGCGCCGCCTACATTTCAACAATGCTGTTTCAACATTCTTGAAATAAAGCCAGGTAGATGCCGGGCTCCGGCACACCATCCATCCGGTCACTTGACCGAGACTGACTTGCCTTCGAGAAAACCGACGACGGCTTACTGCGCGGCTTTTCTCTGGCGGTCGATGACGCGCACCACTTCCCCTGCAATAAGCCGAGAGCCCTCTGGGGTGTAGTGGACTATATCGACATACGGCACGGCATTGTCG
>CACWJS010000220.1 GCA_902761275.1 uncultured bacterium
CTCCGAGGGCGACGTGCGCAAGCGCGCCGCCGCCATCGCCGCGAACTTCAGGGAACTGGAAGCCCTCGCCGAAAAAAATCCCGCCATCTACGAGGCGGGCAAGGCGATGATGGCGGGGCTGGGCGGCAAGACGCTCCCCGCCGGGATGATCGCCAAGCTTGTCGCCGCCGCGAACGAGGCGAACATCGACCTGATGCGCAAGATCTCGTCGAAGTCGTCCGGACTCGACATCCACCACGCCGTTACGCAGTTCCGCGACAACATCGTGCACGCGATGGAATCGAGCGGCGCGGAAACGGCGGCCGGCGGGCCGGACGAGAAGCAGGCCTGCCGCAACTTCGTCGCCGCGCTCATGATGCGGCGGTGCGGCGACAAGGCGCTCCGCGCCATGCAGGGCGCGTTTGCGGGCGACAAGACCGGCAAGATGCTCGCGCTCTACAGCGCCATCGCCAACGGCGACTACAACGAGGGGCTGGACCGTGAAGCGGCTTTCCGTCTCGAAGACCGGGCCGGGTCGCACATGACCAACATCGCCGTCTTCAAGGAGTCCATCGATCGCGCGCTCGGCGCGCCGCTCGGCACGGGGCTTCTCCCGTTCGGCGACGCCTTCAACGCCGATGCGATTTCCGGTCCCGACATTCTCGACGATCTCATGAGCTAACATCAAACCTTCAGCCGTTCAACCGTTCAACTTTTCACCCCTACGAAGGATACGTCCATGGCACTGGACGTGTCCGAAACTGCCAACGCAAATGGCAGATTCCGCCAGAATATGCCATTTTCGTTGGCGGTTTTTGTTGCCTTTCAATCCCTTCTTATGGTAAAATAGACACCATGAAAGCCATAAAAAGATGCATACCACCTTACGAGGAAAGCTTCTTTCTTCTCGGACCTCGCGGGACTGGCAAGACCATGTGGCTCAAGGCACAGTACAGCGACGCCGTTGTAATTGACTTGCTGAAGCCAGATGTCTTCAGGACTTTCCAGGCAAGGCCCGAGAGCCTTGCCGATGTCGTTAAAGGCAATGCGCAGGCGCGCCGCTTTGTGCTTGACGAGATTCAGAAGGTGCCTGAATTGCTCAGCGTCGTGCATTCGCTTATTGAAGAGCATCTGGGGCTGCAGTTCATATTGACGGGATCCAGTGCCCGCAAGATAAGGCGCACCGGCGCGGATCTGCTGGCCGGGCGGGCTGTGCGGAAGACAATGCACCCCTTTATTGCGAGTGAAATGGGAGAGGACTTTTCTCTTGACGATGCTTTGCGGCATGGCACGCTTCCGGTGATTTGCGGCGCGCGCGGCAAAGATGCCGCGCTCTCGGCCTACATCGATTTGTATCTTCGCGAGGAAATTCAGCAAGAGGGTCTTGTACGAACGCTTGCTCCTTTTGCGCGATTTCTCGAATCGGCTTCGTTTTCGCACGGCTCCCAGCTTGTTTCAAGCGCGATAGCCAGAGACTGCGGCGTCGGGAGGACGACAGTCGACGGCTACCTGAAGATCTTGTTCGACCTGATGATCGCCTCCACGCTGCCGGTTTTTTCGAAAAGGGCGAAGCGGGCCATGTCGGCCACGGCCAAATTCTATTTCTTTGATACCGGCGTATTCCGCACATTGCGTCCAAAGGGTCCGCTTGACCGTCCGGAAGAAATCGACGGTGCCGCGCTTGAGGGGCTGGTGTTTCAGCATTTGGCGGCGTACCTCGACTATTCATCGCGGCGGGAGAGTCTCTATTGCTGGCGAACCGCAGAAGGCAAGGAAGTGGATTTTGTCATCTATGACGACAACGACTTCGTTGCGCTTGAAGTCAAGAACGCCGCGCGACTTGATTCACGGGACTTTGCCGGTCTCAAGGCGTTTCAATCGGACTATCCAGAAGCGAGGGCTGTGCTACTCTACAGGGGCGAGACGCAGTACATGCATGGAAACGTGCTTGTCGTTCCCGTCGCCAAATATCTTTCCAGCCTCGTGCCGGGCAAAAGGTCGCCAGACGTCGCCTGGCGCAGATGACGCCGGTAACCTTTCAGCGATTCGCGTGTAAACAAGGCTAAGAGAACCAAACGACATTCGACAGCCGACAACCGACAACCCGCTTTTCAACTTTTCAACTTTTCAACTTTTCAACCTTTCAACCCTCCGAAGGAGACAACAATGGCACTCGACATCAACGGATACAACGCAACGTTCAAGGCGTTCACGGACTTCGCGACGCAGAGCATTGAAGCCGGGGAAAAGAAGGCGATCGCCCGCGCGGACGGTACGGGCGGGCTCGCGAACCGCACCATACAGCCGGCATCAGGCGACTGGGTCGGCAAAATAAGGCGCTCCAATGAAAGCCGTGACGCGAACAACGTAACGCGCGGTCTCTTCAAACAGGCGATCATCGACATGTTCGGCGGGGAGAACAACATCCCCGC
>CACWJS010000221.1 GCA_902761275.1 uncultured bacterium
TGGCAAGCCCGTGACGAAGGGCCAGCCAGTCGCGTCTATCGTGTAACGCCGACAGGCGGCGAGAGCCTCGATTTATGGATCTGCCTTAGCGCGGTTGGCGGGTGGCGCGAAATTCTGACGTCGACTGTCCTGTCAGACGACGGAACATCGAGCAGAGACCCGAGGCGGACGGGAATCCCGTCTCCTGGGCTATGACCGCAACCGACTTGTCGGTGTCGAGAAGTAGATGCTTCACGTCTTCCATGGTGCGGCGGTGAATGGCATCGAGAATCGTCCGCCCCGTCTCGGCTCTGAAGCGCTTCTCGAGATAGCTGCGCGAGGCGCCGCACGCCTTTACGACTGCCATGACGTCGAGCGTGTCCAGGCGCGCGGTGCGGATGAAGTTGACGGCGCTCGCGACGAACTTGTCGCTCGGGGTGCTTCTCTTCGTTGACGCGCGCTCTATTACGCGCACGGGCGGGCACAGGATCACCTTGTCACGACGCGGGCCGCCTTCCAGCATCCTGAGTATCAGGTGCATCGCAGTGCGCCCGAGGCGGTAGTGCTCGATCTTGATGGACGAAAGCGGAACGGGGCATGATTCGCAGAGGTCTTTCTCGTCGTCTACGCCGAGAACCGCTACGTCATCTGGGATGTGGAGGTTTGCCAAGTGGCAGAACGAGACGATCTCGCGCGCGGCGCGGTCGTTACATGCGAATACGGCGATTGGACGCGGGATCTTCTCCATCGCCTTGAGGAAATGCTCGGCGTCGGTGTGGGCCGAGGAGTTCAGCACTGGAACGCGCAGGACCTCGCCAGTGTAGCCGTGTTCGCGCAAGGTGTCGACGAAGGATTCGTAACGCCTCGAAGTCCACCATTGGTAGAACTGGTCCGACGATCCGTCTGCGTAGATGTACGACGCGAAACGACCTTGCTCGTGGAGATAGTCCGCTGCCATCTGGCCAATGGACTCGTTGTCGACCGAGCATACGGTGATGGGTCCTCCGAAGGCCTTGCGCCAGTCCTCCACCGCTTCCTCGCCGAGAAGGACGAGCGGTATGCCTGATTTTCCGAACGCCTTTAGGAGTGCGGGCTTGCGGACGTGTGCGATTACTGCCATCGCGCTGTTCTTGCCGCTTTTCTCGATGCTGAACTTCTTCAGCAAGAGCGTCTCGTTGGAAAGTCGCACCTTTGGCAGGGCGAGTTCGCGTGCGACTGAAAGCGCGCCCGCGCGGAACTCAGAGTCGAAGATATTCGTCCCGTCCGGGAGGATGAACCAGACGTCCTTTATGTCTGCTGGCTTTTTCATGACGCCTCATAGTCTACAACAGTTTTTGGCGACGCGCAACGGGTAAATCTAAATTTGAAATAAATCATAGATGAAATTGAAATCACGGTGTCGTATTTTGATATATAATCTTGGGCATGAAAACGCAAAACTCCATAAAGTCCCGTGAAACGTTTGTAGAGGCGTCGTCAATTGCGGCAATTGCAATCTCCGTGATTGCGCTCCTTATTACGCTGACATCCAGTGCGGCGGAATTCAAGTTCGCGTCCGTCTGCTCGGACGACATGGTCATTCAGCGCGATGTCGCATCTCCCGTGTGGGGCTTCGCCGAGCCAGGCGCGAAGGTGTCGGTCGCGCTCAACGGAAAGACCGTTGGCGAGGCGACGGCGGACGAGAAGGGCCGCTGGACCGTGAAGCTCCCGCCGCAGAAGGCGAACAAGAAGCCGTCGACGATCACCGCCAAGTGCGGCAAGGAGACGCACTCGATCACCAACGTCCTTTTCGGCGACGTGTGGTTCGGATGCGGCCAGTCGAACATGGCCTACACGTTCGCGGGCTACGGACGCCTCCCGATCGGCGGCGAGGAGTTCCTCAAGAAGGCGGAGGGCAACCCCAACATCCGCACGCTCCTCATGAACGACGGCGACAACAGGAACTCGCCGTTCCCGCGCGAGGACGCGATTGGAATCAAGTGGGAGACCTCGACCTACAAGTCGATGCGCAAGAACGGTGCGGCACTCTACTGGATGGGCTGGAAGCTCAACAAGGTGCTCGACGTTCCGATCGGCCTCGTGAACGCCTCGTGGGGCGCCACGAAGATCGACGGCTGGATAGACCAGGCATGGGCGAAGGATCACGGCACGGGCCACGCGAAGGGCGTTGCCGGCTTCTGGTACAACCGCTGGACCGACTTCATGAAGGCCGGCGGACCCGAGGTATACGAGAAGAAGATCTTCGAGTGGAACAAGCGCTTCGACCCCGCTTCCAACTTCGTCAACACCAAGCCGTCGCTCCACGACCCGGATTTCGTCGAGGACGAGAGCTGGAAGGAGCTTACGATCGACGGACGCGGCTTCCAGTGCGATCCTTTCCCCGAGGGCTTCACCGGCGAGGTCTGGATGCGC
>CACWJS010000222.1 GCA_902761275.1 uncultured bacterium
AGAGATTGAAGGCGTCAAGATCATCGAGCCGGATGTGTTTGGCGACGCGAGGGGATGGTTCTGCGAGACGTACAATGACCAGCGCTACCGCGACGCGGGAATAGACAATGTGTTTGTGCAGGACAACGAGAGCTTCTCGTCGAAGGGCGTTGTGCGTGGACTCCACTGGCAGGCCGCGCCGCATACGCAGGCGAAGCTCGTTCGCGTGATCCAAGGGGCGGTGTGGGATGTTGTGGTCGACATCAGGAAAGGTTCGCCCACATACGGCAGACATGTTACAGCAACGCTGACAGGCGAGAATCGCCTGCAGTTCTATATCCCTCGCGGTTTGGCGCATGGCTTCATCGTCCTGGAGGACAACACGCTTTTCAGCTATAAGTGCGACAATCTCTATTGCCCCGCAGCCGACCGTGGAATGCGCTTCGACGATCCCGCGCTGGGAATCAAGTGGCCGGAAATTGGAGTCCCATTGATTCTGTCGGCGAAAGACCAAAAGCATCCTCTGTTGGCCGATATCGTGCCATGGGAAGATGAAGCATGAGCGGCTGCACATATCAAATATGTGACGTACCGCGTGATTGGGCTGATCGCTCGGATTGGTGATTTTTGGAACTGAACATCTGAGTCTGAGTTAATTTTGTGAACGGATGTGTAGTGTTGCCATGAAACGGCTATTCATATCGAGTGTGCAGAAGGAATTCGAGCACGAACGGGCTGCAATCAAGCGGATGATTGAGTCCGATCCGATACTGAAGCCGTATTTCACTGTGTTTGTCTTTGAGATAGATGCACCGGCTTCGGACAAATCCACGCAACAAGTCTATCTGGGAGAAATCGAGAAAAGTGACATCTATCTTGTCCTGATTGGGAATCGATATGGATATTGCCGTGAAGGGGAATTGTCTCCAACGGAACAAGAATTTGACAAAGCCAGTGAACTGGGACTCACGAGACTGGTAATGGTGAGAGGTTCGGACAACTCGAAGCGAGAAGATCGTGAAGCGCGCTTCTTGGACAAGGTTTCCAAAGAACGTGTGCGCGTCAGATATCAGGATACGGAACCGGAACAGGCGGTCGAAGACCTGCTGGACGAGGTGCGGAACAGCCTTCGCGACATCATGCTTGACGACGGCATTTTGTCGGAGAAGCCGTTTGAAGATCAGTGTCTGGCCGATGCTTCGCTGGAGGACATTGATGCGGCCCGAATCGCTTGGTTTGTCGAGAGAGCCGTCCGTATACGTCAGGCCAAATATCCACCAAACCCGTCGGTTGTTGACGTCCTGCGGTCATTGCACTTGTTTGACGCTAAGCGGAACGCGCCGACGAAGGCAGGTGTGCTACTGTTCGGGCGTGACGTACAGGGACCGTTTCCCAGTTCTGCTATAAAGTGCGCGTGTTATCCAGGAACGGAAAAGCGCAAGCCCAACATTGACATGGAGCTTGTCGAGGGATATCTGTTTCTGATGGCTGACCAGGCGATAGCATTCATCAGCCGACACCTGAATCATGGTGCCGGAGTACATAGCCACGGCGCGGCAGCGGACGATGTGGACGAGATTCCGAACACGGTGATCGCCGAGGCCGTCAACAACGCAATAGCTCACCGAAACTATGCGAGCATTGGCAGCATTCAGGTTGAGGTCTATTCGGATCGCGTGGAGGTCATTAGTCCAGGACGGATCCATCGCGCGATAACCGTTGCCGAATTGTACAAGAAGCACGAGTCGTTTGCCACGAATCCGCGAATCGCCCGCGCCATGTACCAGGTGAAGTACATCGAGACAATTGGGACAGGACTTACCGATTTACTGAAAGAATGCAAGGCAAAGGGGCTTAGGGAACCTCTTTTGGAGGAGGTTTCTGGTCGCTTTCGCATTGTCATCTGGCGCCCGGCCCCCGCAACCAATAGGGGGGACAATGGGGGGGGGTAATAGGGGGGGCAATTCCTTTGTGGGTCTTCCCAATGAACAGCGTCGCATTTGTGAGATATTGATCGAGAATCCAAGGACCGCAATCCGTAAGATAGCATTGACCTTGGATGTTAGGCCAAGGACTGTTGAGAAGCAGATAGCCGCATTGAAGGCAAAGGGAATCCTCGTCCGAAGGGGTGGCACACGCGGTTTCTGGGAAGTGAACGCATGTGAATCGAATGGCTGCGGGGGCGTGAAGTGAAAGGTGGGTAATGCTATGACAAGGGATGGATTTTTCAAGATGGTGAAGGCTGCGTTGATGGCCGTGGCGGTTGGTGTCTCTGCGCCATTGGCCGCCATGCCGACGAGCCAGGAGATATCTCAGGCCGAGCCGCTGGTGCAGGAGGTCATGAGGGCCGAGATGGACGCCTTGCGCAGCGGAAAGAAAACCCGCGAGCAGGTGGGGGACGCGGCGGTCG
>CACWJS010000223.1 GCA_902761275.1 uncultured bacterium
AGCACCTGCTTGCCGCCGGTTTCGAGAACAGCGTATGCTTCCATTGTTTTCTTTCCTTTTCTTCCGCATTCCTTGTGGTTCATCCACGAAATGCTGGAAGGGATAGTATACTAAATTCCCTCTCCCGCCGTCAATAGGGGGCCTCACTGGAGTTTACCCATTTTTTAGCTTTTACCGATCAGGCTCTCGCCAAAGCCGCCGAATTTAACTCCGAACGGTGTGGCTCTCGCTACCGCTCCGCCGGTCAAAAACGCTTCGCGCCATCCGACCGCCTTTCACCGCGGGACAACGAAATGTGGCCTTCCCCATCCGTTTTCCTGTATACTACAGGTTACGACAACAAACAAAGGGAGAAGGCCACGACATGAATGATAGCACAATCGCCTTCCGGGCGAAAGAGCAACTTGGAAAATTTTTGGGCAAAGTGTTTACCCATTTTTCGAGGCCGAAGCAAAAGTTTCTGGCAGACATGCTCTACGGAATCCAGGCCTCCGGCGACACGCAGCTCTCGTCGATCATGCGGGCCATCAACGACGACCCGGCAATGAGGCATGCCGTCGAGAAGCGCCTGAGCCGCAATGTGGCGGACGAAGACATCGGCGACGAAGTCGACAAGGCGATTCTCGCGGAAGGATCGAGGCACGTCCGGGACGATTCCCTCATCCTCGTCGACCCGACGGAGATCCGCAAGGAGTTCGGGCTTCGCATGGAGCACGTGACGATGGTCAGGGACGCGAGCCGCTCCTCGAAGGAGGGGCGGGAGGTCCTCGTGCACGGCTATCACGGCTGCATGGCGGTCGCCTGCCAGAACGGCAGGCGCAAGACCGTCCCGCTTGCGCTCAAGCTCTGGTCGTCGCGAGCCCCTGGGCATCTCGGGGAGAACGACGAGGTCGTCAAGCTCATCACCACGATCATGGCCGCGACCGGAGGCAAGGGCACCATCGTCTACGACAGGGGCGGCGACAGGCCCGCGTTTTACAGGGCTTTCATAGAGAACGGCTGGGACTTCATCGTCCGCATGACGGGACGGAACGTGCTGTCGTGGCACGGCCTCCACGAGATCCACTGGCTCGCCCGGCAATGCACCATGCGCCACCATCACCACGTCGATTTCGACTCGCACGGAAAGGAATGCAGCGTGCAGATATCCTTCGGCGCGATGCCGGTGCGGCTCCCGATGCATCCGGAGAAGGAGCTGCACATGGTCGTCGTCAAGGGATTCGGGAACGACCCGATGATGCTGCTGACCTCGCTCCCCGTCAACGGGTCGTTCGAGTCGATGTGGAGAGTCGTCGAAGGATACCTCACGCGCTGGAGAATCGAGGAGACGATCCGCTTCGTCAAGCAGGCCTACGGTTTCGAGAACATCCGCGTGCTCTCATACCGCGGCATCCGCAACATGGCGTCGATCGTCCTCGCCACGGCGTACTTCGCCTCGGCCTGGCTCGGGCGGCACGTGAAGCGCGAAGTCCTCGCGGAACACCTGAAGTCCCTCTCGCAGAGACTCGGCAAGGTCCCGGAGTTCGCGAACTACGCGATCGCGGACGGACTCAAGCGCGCCTTCACGCGGTTCGGGAAATGGTGCCGCAAGATCATTGACCCCGAGCCGGAGCCAACCGAAAACGACCTGCTCGAGTTCCTTCCGGGATTCAGAGACCTGTTCGCAGCAGACATATTGTGAAGTCGGTGCGGAGCGAATTGAAAAGCGCGAGGCACTTCAAATTCCGCGGAGCGGTAGCGAGAGCCTCACCGCTCGGAGTTCCTTCCTGGGAAGAAAAACGCCCATTTCACTTGCGAAAACGCACATCACCCTTTATTTATCGGGGCGAGATGCACTTTGGCGGTCAAAAAATGGGTAAACTCCAGCTAGTCCGAATTACGCAGATATTCACTCACAGCAACTCGCGTGCGAGGCGCAGGCAGTTCGCGGGCGTAAAGCCAAACTCATCCGCCAGCCGCGCGTAGGGTCCCGACGCGCCGAAATGCTCGAGCGACAGATACCGCGTCGTCGCGGGCGCGACGGCGAACTCCATGAGCCCCTTGCGGACGCCCGCCTCAGCCAGCACGCGGCGCGTAATCGCCGCCGGAACCACGGACGCGCGATAGGCCGCGTCCTGGCGCGCGAAGAGCTCGACGCACGGAAGCGACACGACGCGCACGCCGCGGCCCTCCGCGGCAAGCGCCTTCGCCGCGGCGACGCAGAGGTGGACCTCCGAACCCGTCGCCACGAAGAGAACCGTGCGCTCGTCCTGCGGGCCCTCCGCCAGGAGGACGTATCCGCCGCGCATCACCTTCTCCGGCGTGGCGTCGGCAAGGACCGGCAGATTCTGCCGCGTCGTGAGGATGCAGCTCGGACCCGCCGTGCGGGCCAGC
>CACWJS010000224.1 GCA_902761275.1 uncultured bacterium
GGACGGCGAGAAAGTCGCAGAAGCGCGGGACGGCTTTGTGGTGAAGGTCGGTGCGCTCAAGGGAGTGGACTACAACCAGGCACCGGTGATCTGGCGGAAGGTCATGTCGAACGCGCTCGACCGCGTCGCATGGGGCGACCCGGCGGCAACTTCGCGCGTCGTGCAGGTCAAAGTGCCGTGCGATGCGAAGGCGGGAGTGCATTCGTTTGGCGATCTCCGCGTCAAGGTCCTGGATCGAACGATAACTCCCGTTCAAGAGCGCAGCTACTACCTCGACCTATGGCAGCACCCGTGGGCTGTTGCGCGCGTCAACAAGGCGAAGCCGTTCTCGAAGGAGCACTACGACGCGATGCGTCCGCTCTGGACGGAACTTGCATCTCTCGGTCAGAAAGTCATTACGACGACAATCGTGCGTTTCCCGTGGAGCCGCCAGTGCTGCGACGGATACGAGACGATGGTTCGCCACGTCAAGGCCGCGGACGGCTCGTGGTTGTTCGACTACTCGATCTTCGACGAGTACGTGACGTTTGCGAAGGAATGCGGGCTCGGCCCGGAGATCGCGTGCTACTCGATCTGCCCTTGGGACGAGGGACGCATCTGGTGGGACGAGCCGGGAAAGAGGGACTGCACCGCCCGCGCCAAGCCCGGTACGAAGGAATACGAGGACTACTGGGGGCCGTTTCTCGTCGACTTCGCGAAGCACCTGAAGGAGAAGGGCTGGTTCGCAAACACGGCAGTCGCGCTCGACGAGCGCAGTCCCGAGGATTCGCGCGCCGCGGCTGAACTCGTCCGCCGCATGGCTCCTGGACTCCGCATCTCGCTCGCGGGAAACAAGCCGGCCTCCGCCTTCGAGGGAATAGACATCGACATCTACTCGCAGAGCATGGAGCACATCAAGAAGGATCTCGCATCAGAGCTTGCGAGCCGCCGCGCAAAGGGCTTCAAGACGACTTACTACGTCTGCAACAGCCCGCTTTCGCCGAACACGTTCGTTTTTTCCTCGCCGGACGAGGGGTATTTCCTCGGGCTCTATCCAGTCGTTGCAGGGTTTGACGGCTTTCTCCGCTGGGCCTACAACTCGTGGCCGCCCAAGCCGATGGAGCGCGCGGACTACGCGGGGCTCTTCGCCGGCGACACGTTCCTCGTCTACCCCGACGGCTCGCCGTCAATCCGGCTTCTGATGCTGCAGAATGGGCTCGAGGCCGCGGAGAAGTACAGGCAGCTCCGCGCCGAGGGAGTGCGCGGCGTAGAGCTGGACATGCTCGACGCGCGTTTCGACGCCAAGCAGTCGCTTTGGAAGAAGGCGGACTACTTCGAGTCCGTGCGGGCGGCTGCCGACAAGGTGCTGAACGCCGAGCCGTGCGAAGCGAAGAATCCCGAGACGCCGACGATGGGCTGGTCGAGCTGGAACGCCTACCGCGTCAACATCTCGGACAAGCTCATCATGAAGCAGGCAGATCTTCTCGTTGAACTTGGCCTTGACAAGTGCGGCTACAAGTATGTCAACATCGACGACGGCTATTTTGGCGGGCGCGACGAGAACGGTAAGCTCAAGACGCACCCAGAGCGCTTCCCGAACGGGCTCAAAGACGTCGTCGACCACGTCCACGGGCTCGGTCTCAAGGCGGGCATCTATTCCGACGCAGGCGCGGACACGTGCGGATGCTTCTGGGACAAGGACGTGCTTGGCGAGGGTGTCGGTCTCTACAGGCACGAACGGCAGGACGCGGAGTATTTCTTCGACGAACTCGGCTTTGACTTCATAAAGATCGACTTCTGCGGCGGCGACCGCTGGCAAAACAAGGGCAAGCTCTCTTTAGACGAGCGCGATCAGTACACGAAGATCCGAAAGGCGATCGACTCGGTGAAGCCAGGCGTGAGGATCAACGTGTGCCGCTGGAACTATCCCGGCACGTGGGTGCGCGAGATCGGAAGCTCCTGGCGAATCAGCGCCGACATAAACCCGACGTGGGGGCGCGTCAAGGCGATCATCGAATCCGATCCGGATTACCGCTATGTGGTGCCCAGCGCGCCGGGCAAGCGCTTCGACGCGGACGAGAAGATCACCGATATGCTGTACCAGTGCCACCGCATGGTGGAGCGCAACCGCAGCCATGAGGAGATCTTCGCCAAGATCGCCGAACGCTATCGCCAGATCGCCCGGGAGCTGGAGCTGGATTTCGACGTGGAGGAGCTGCTGCTGGAGACCAGCGACGCCATCCGCCAGTACAAGAATCCCGATTTCGCGGCCAGTCGCGGGGAATACCTGAACG
>CACWJS010000225.1 GCA_902761275.1 uncultured bacterium
TGGCACCGCCTCGTCGCTTCTCCCGACTCAGGCAGCCGATGCGAAGGAGAAAAAGAAGGCCTCGGAGGACGCGGCGAAGAAGGCGAAGGCCGAGCGCGAGGCGAAAAAGGAAGCGATCCCCGACACATACGTCGTGCAGGAAGGCGATACGCTCTACAAGATCGCGCTGCGCTTCTACGGCAGGACTTCTGCGTGGAAGATGATACGCGAGGCGAACAAGGAATCCATCACGACCGACGGGCGTGTCCGCACCGGCCAGACGCTAAAGATGCCGAAATGAGCGCTATCCACACCAGCATCGTCGGCGACGCGCACGCCTACACGCGCTCGAAAGTGCCGTGGCGGCTTGACACCTACCGCGACGCGCACGGAGAGACGTCGAAGGGCGCGCGGTTCGGATGGAAGCTTTTCCACTACATTTCCGGCGGCGGCATGCGTACGTTCGGGCGAACCGTCCAGCAGGAGGAGCTGAACGCCCGCCAGAACCGCTTTCTCGTCGTGGCGGGAGTGGCGGCGGTGCTGTGGCTGGTGCTTCTTCTATGGTGACACAACATTGGTAGGGTCCGCTCTCACCCCTCTAGCGACCGCTTGCGCGGCTCACTCCGTTCGGGGGATACGAGCGGACCGCTACCAGAAAGGCGACGAATGGTAAATGCAAAGGAGAACAAGAGAATGAAGACAAAAATCACGACAGTCCTGTTTGTCGCGGCGCTCGCGGCTGGGACGGCTTCCGCGCAGGCAGTGTCCGGCGCGGGGCGCGATGCGTTCCTGAAACAGCAGGCGGTGGCCGAGATGCAGCGGGTGTCGGCGCAGGTCGATGTACTCGCCACGAACCAGGAGGAGCTTTCCGACAGGATCCGCAGGACGGAGGCGATGAAGTCGGAGATCGAGAGCCTCCGTGCCGAGGTCGCGGCGCTCAAGGGGACCATCGCGGAGCTTAGGCGCGAGATGCAGGGTGTGCGCGGCGAAATCGTGCAGGATCTCTCGAAGAAAATCGCCTCGATGCAGCCGCCGGCGCAGAAACAGACGTCCGGTTCCGCGTCGAAGCCTCGTCCGACCGGCCCATGCTACGAATACACCGTCCAGCAGGGCGACACGCTTTCGCTCATCGCAAAGGCGTTCGGCTCGACGGTGCAGAAGATCAAGGATATGAACGGGATGAAGAGCGACGCCCTCAGAATCGGGCAGAAGATCAACGTTCCAAAGGAGTAGTCTGTAAACATGAGCAGAACGATGTTCAAGTCGGTATCAAACAAGGTCGCCTTCCCGAAGATGGAGGAGGAGATCCTCTCGTTCTGGGAGAAGGACGGGACTTTCAAGAAATCGCTGAAGAAGAACGAAGGCAAGGAGCGCTACAAGTTCTACGACGGGCCTCCCTTTGCGACGGGACTGCCGCACTACGGGCACTTGCTCGCGGGCACGATCAAGGACATCGTGCCGCGCTACCAGACGATGCGCGGAAAGTACGTCGAACGACGCTTCGGCTGGGACACCCACGGCCTTCCGATCGAGGCGCTTGCGCAGGAGGCGCTCGGCGTCGCGGGTGCGCCCGAAATCAAGAAGCTCGGCGTCGACAAGTTCAACGAACAGTGCCGCTCGATGGTCCTCAAGTACGTCGGCGAATGGCGCAAGACCGTAACGCGCATGGGCCGCTGGGTCGACTTCGACAACGACTACAAGACGATGGACTTCGGCTTCATGGAGTCCGTCTGGTGGGTCTTCAAGCAGCTCTGGAACCAGGGCCGCGTCTACCGCTCCCACCGCATCATGCCGTATTCCTGGAAGCTTTCGACGCCGCTCTCCAACTTCGAGGCCGGCTCGAACTACAAGGACGTCCAGGACCCGACCGTGACGTGCCGCGTCCGCGCCACGTCGATCGCGAGCGAAGAGCTGAAGGCGAAGAGCGCCGGAAGCGTCGTCTATTTCCTCATCTGGACGACGACTCCATGGACGCTTCCCGAGAACCTCGCGATCTGCACCGGCGCGAAGATCGACTATGTCGCGGTGCGCGACGTGACTGACGACGCGCGGCCTGTCTACGTCATGGCCAAGGCGCGCCTTCCTTTCATCTTCAAGAAGGAAGATCAGTACGAGCTCGTCTGGGAAGGGAAGGGCGACGCCCTGAAGGGTTCCGAGTACGAGCCGCTTTTCCCGTACTTCGCCGACAAGCGCGCGGAGGGCGCGTTCCGCGTCCTCAACGACGACTACGTCACGACCGATGACGGCGTCGGCATCGTCCATATCGCCCCCGC
>CACWJS010000226.1 GCA_902761275.1 uncultured bacterium
ACCGTCGGCAAATTGACGACACGAAAGAGTTTAAGCCAAGCAAGGAAAGTGGAGGAGTGTGTGAGTGGAGGAGTGGAGGATTCGCTTCCCGTTCCACATTCCCCATTCCCCACAATCTCTCTCACCTTCTCGAGCGCCCTTCCCCTGTGGGAGATCGCATTCTTCTCGTCGGCAGAAAGCTCGGCGAAGGACTTGTCGTATCCGTTCGGGATGAAAAGCGGATCGTAGCCAAAGCCCTCGACCCCTGCTTGCTTTTCGGCGATATGCCCGGGGCAGTGTCCGTGCACGACCATCTCCTCGCCCGACGGATCGACAAGCGCGCAGCAGCAGGTAAAGCGAGCGGACCGATCTTTGACGCCCTCGAGGTTTTTCAAGAGAAGCGCATTGTTCGCGGGAGTGTTCGACGGTTCGCCCGCATAGCGCGCGCTATGGACGCCCGGCGCACCGTCGAGCGCCTTGACCTCGAGACCGGAGTCATCGGCCATGCACCACTCGCCCTTGTGCTTTTCGGCAATCGCACGCACCTTGATAAGCGCGTTGCCAGCGAAGTCTGGCGCGTTTTCCTCGACGCCCTCAGGATCGTCAGGAACGATCTCGAAGCCAGGGAGAATCTGCGATATCTCGCGTATCTTATGCTGGTTATGTGTCGCAATAAAAAGCTTCATCTTTTAACCTCTCTGCGCACTCTGCGTCTCTCGGCACTCGCTTCGCTCGGCTTGGCTCGCTACAAATCGCGAGCCCCGCTTGCGCGGCGGCTACGCGCCTCTGCGTTAATGCGTTAAGAAAATCTAGTCTATTCTTTCCAGCACCAGTCCTGCGTCTTCAGGTGCATCGCGGCCAATCGTAAACGCCTTAAGGAGATCGGCGGCGCAACGTTCGAGTCCATCGGGCTCGCGCGAGCTCTCAAGCGTCGCAAGAGGCGAGCCGACGGAAACACGGTCGCCGCGCTTCACGGCAAGTGTTATGCCGGCGAGCGGGTCGATCTTGTCGGTCTTCTCAAGCCGCCCCGCGCCAAGCGCGAGCGCAACTTTGCCCACCTTCTCGGCGTCGATCGCGGTGATGAAGCCAGACTTCATCGCCTGGATCTTGAACTTGAAAGTCGGCTTCTTCAAAAGCCGCTTGAACGCATCGAGATCGCCGCCCTGCGCAGCACACATCGCCTCGAACTTCGCAAGCGCCGATCCGTCGGCGAGCTTCTCGCAGCACATCCGCCGCGCGTCATCGAGGGAGATTTCCTTCGTCAGCGCAACCATCAGCGCCGCAAGCTCGACGCAAAGGGAAACGGCGTGATCGTCCGAGGATTCGCCTGCGAGCCACCTAAGCGCCTCGGCGACCTCGCTCGCGTTGCCGACGGCGCGGCCGAGTGGAGCCGACATATCCGTCACAAGCGCTGCGGCCTTTCTGCCCGCCGCCTTCGCGCCATCGACGAGCGAGTGCGCGAGCGCAACCGCCTCCTCGCGCGTCTTCATAAACGCACCCTCGCCGCACTTCACGTCGAAGACGAGCGTGCCCGCACCCTCTGCGAGCTTCTTCGAGAGAATGGACGCCGTGATCAGCGGAATCGACGCGACCGTTCCTGTTACATCGCGGAGAGCGTAGAGCTTCTTGTCGGCGGGCGTTATCTCGTCGGTCTGCACCGTCATCGAGACGCCGACTTCCTTAACGACCTTCTGGAAATCATCGAGCGAAAGCGAGGCGTTGTAGCCGGGGATCGTCTCGAGCTTGTCGGCTGTTCCGCCCGTGATGCCAAGCCCGCGCCCCGTGAGCGAGGGAACGGCGACACCGCACGCTGCGGCGAGCGGCTGGATGACGAGCGAAAGCTTGTCGCCGACGCCGCCGGTCGAGTGCTTGTCGGCGGTCGGGACGTCCCATGCGAGGCACCGCCCGGACTTCATCATCGCCTCGGTGAGGTCTGCCGTCTCGCGCTCGTTCATCCCGCGGCAGCACACTGCCATCGCGAGCGCGGACATCTGGTAGTCTGGAATCTCGCCACGCGTGAAACCGTCGATGAATTCCCGTATCTCCGCGCTGCCGAGCGCATGGCCCTCGCGCTTCTTGTCCAATATCAGCTTTGCAATCATGCGGACATTATACCAAACTTGCCCGCCCTGTGCGTGTTTGCCTTCCATGGTGATTTAGTTCATGGCGCATGAAGCCCGTGGATATTGAATTTACCGCACCCCATTGACAAATGCGGCGAAATATGAGATGATATCCTCGTCT
>CACWJS010000227.1 GCA_902761275.1 uncultured bacterium
ATTTTTGCGGCAGGAAAATGAGGCTTTAGACAAGCAAAATTGCGGCAAAACTGCCGCGGCAAATCCGGCGCGCTACACCTTCTCCACCAATTTCGTACTTGTCCGCCGTAGCTCGTTAGAGCGTAGGCGGAAGCTCTGCGCGGAGGCTCTTCACCACCCTTTCTCCAATATGTCATCCCAACCATGTATCTTCCATTGCCCATCAAAACAGCGGACATCAAACCGATCCCCCGACTCAATCATGCGCCCCTGACTCGATTCATGCACCTTGACTTTTATCACCACGTTGCTTGACGAAATAGTCTCTTCCAAGACCTTCACATTAATGCAGTCCTGAAGATTCGTCACGAAGTTTTGTGCCTCGGCAATCTTTGTCGCGGAAATCTGCGAGACATTTGTTATACCAAGATTCCGAAGGTTGTATTCGAGAGAGCAACAGTTGAAGAGATTCGTGCAATCTCCAGACCGCATCGCGCGTTCAAAGCATAAAACCGTCCTCTGCGGCGACGAGAAGTCATTGGTCGGCATCTGCGCCAGCACTTCCGGCGTAATCCTGACATTGACCAACTGCTGCATATTCGTGTATGCACTCGCAGCAAAGCCAACCTTTGCACTCACCTTTTTTTCAATCTTCTTCAAAGCGTTTGTAGCATATTCAAGTTGATAGTCGTTGCCCCGCCTATCTGCCACTCCGCGCAAAAGCACCTTTCTTTCCTCGCTCGTCTCGTACAAAGGGTCGAGCGTGAGCAAGAATTCATCTGCCCAAAGCGATGTTACGGGGATCGTCTTTGCATATCGCTTGAGCGCCGAGATGGCAAGTGCCTTGCACAGTGGATCACCTTTCTCAGCTTCAGCCATTCTTGCAATCGCCGAACAAAGCGCATAGCGCTTCCCTGGGCTGACATCCTCCTTGTCCATGGCCCTGCTGACATATGCGATTGTATTGCTCGTCACACCTTCAATGCATATCAACGCATGTGCAGCATTCGCGACGCAGCGCACGTCATTCGTCCATTCGCAAATAAACGGAACATCTTCACGAGAGCCACAAACGGACAATTCGGACAAAGCCCATGGCACACGGCCAGGGTCTTCCCGTGCAATCTCGACCACAATGCGCGCGCGTCTTCTACTGTCTTCTCCGCAAAGCCGCACAGCATGAGCATACGCATTCACAATGCCATTTCCACAAGGTCGCGAAGACAAAGCCGCAAGAAACGCATCCTTTATGTCGGAATCCGCTATTGGGCGTTCTGGTTCACTCATTTCTTCAGTATGCATACGTGATTCTGCATGCGCAGACGAACTAACGCTTATCAAGCCGATAATTATCATAATCAACAATCTAATCATCGCTCCGCCTCCTAATAGTGAACAGGGCTTTCGCTCCTGTCTGCATCCGTAAAGAACCCCACTGGCACCTTTTCAATTTTCCAGTCAGCATCAGACATGCCGCTCCCTGTGCAACGGATGCCATGCACCTGCCCCATGGTAATATCACGTCCACCGGAAGCTCGCTCAACTAATCCATTCATCAGCATCCTGTTTATCAAACCAACATGCGACTCGCCTTTTCTGTAAAATCGACCGCCTCCAACGCCATGACCTCTACACCCTAAATTCCAATCCGACTCCATATAGACATTTCGAGGATACTCATCTTCTGCAATCTTCTTCAGTGTTACCGTAGCGTTTGTCCAATTATCATTTGAAGCATATATGTCCTCCATTCTAAACGCATGGCCTATCTCATGGGCCAAAGTGATACCTGTCCCGTTTGTGGCCATAGCCATCCCGTATTCACAATTACAACCCAATGTGCGCGCTTCGTCGCCAAAGGCTTTGATGAAATAGCATTCCAACCCATCCGTCCCATTAGTCAGTGACATAAGCTGCGTAATATTCCACTGATCTTGACTTATGGGGCCATGTATTGTCGATTCGCACGCCTGCGGAATGTTAGTCAAGACTATTGGCTCCACCAACTCAAGGTTGACACCTACTTGTGAATAAATGTCATTTGCGACCGACACCATGTTACGTACGTCCTCCTGCGTTCTATCCCATGATGTTCCATCTCCAATAATCCACGCACGAAGCCTAACCGCCATCGGCTGAACAACCTTAGAAAAGAATGCTGGTTGCTGCGACTCCGCATCACCGAACTTAACCACGAGGAACACATCTCCTGTCGAAACACCCTCGACCGTAACGAAAACGTTGCTGTTTTCCCGACAGCGACAGCACATGGGTTGTAAAGATAGGAATGCATCCGTCCGTCCGCCGCTAAGTCGGCAAGAGACCATGATTCGTCTGTAATCGGCTCGACTGTCGGTTCGACAATGGTAAAGCGCTTGCTCGCGGCAGAGCGCGGACCGGAGTCTGGCTTCCACAGTACGCGAACGCGTCCGTCTTGGTAGTGAGAACTTACCACTACGGGATTGACAAAGAACGCACGCTCCAGCAAAGCGGTATTCGCTACGGTGTATTCATGTCCTTCGTCAATTGGCGAGATTCCGGATTCGTCGGCATAGACGCGACGAGTCCCGTTAGCGCCCTGCTCAAGGCCGGTCAATTTCTGTAGCTTGACGATACCGTTTGTCAGCGTCATTGACACAAAAGATACTCTACCTGAGACCACTTCATCCTCATATTCCCCAAATGGAGGCGTCGCGTCGACTATACCGTTGTCGTTGTCGTCATCGTCATTCGCAATGAACGTGGACGGCATTTCTATCGATAAGTTGATTCCATTGTCCGTCAAACTGCTCGGCTCCGTCACATCGACATAGCAACCACAAGTTCCCCACCACGAAAAGGGAAGCGAATACCCTTCCCATGTCGCAGCAGTCGAGATTTCGTGCTGGCCTCCGCAAGTGCAGCCGTCGGAACAGACCCACGCAAATCCCATCCCGTTTGTCTCGCATGAACAGCATATGCCCGAAAGAGAAAAGAGCGTTGCACCGACATTGAAAGGCGCGCACTGCAAAATATAATTCGCAGTCAACGCATCGCCTGAAGATGTCCTCACCATGGAAAACTCCAGCGGCAACGAAACCGTAAGCCGGTCCTCTGCGTTCGTCACGATCTCCGCGTATTCGTTCGACACGGCAGAGTAGTCAATCGGCAAGTTACTATCGACTGCGTATGTCGCGCCAGCGAGAAGCGGGATGCGGCAGACTTGGTTTGTCCGCGCAATGATTACATGGTCGCCAAGGTCGCTCGCTCCATCGCAAGTGACGCGGATTGTCGCAACTCCGAGAACCCCTGCCACCGAAAGATCAAGCAAGTAGTAGGCATCGGGA
>CACWJS010000228.1 GCA_902761275.1 uncultured bacterium
TCCCATCCAGAATCTTCTCCTCGATGCCGAGTTTGACGCCGGACATGAAGCACTCCTCGCGGAACTTGTGCCACGCGACGAAGAGGCCCGCAGCCTCATCCGGCGACTTGAACGCCGCGGCCGCCTCGAACGAGCCGTATGAAGTCCGCCACGCCCTGTCCATCGCGGCTGCATCGCCGTTCCATGTCTTCGAGAGAAACGCGGCAAATGCGCCGCGCGCGGCGGGAGACTTGTCGTTGTAGCTCGGCTCGTTGAAGAGCTCGTAGACATACGGCTTCGCGCCGTGCGCCTTGAGCTCCTCCGCGCCAGAGCGCCAGAAGTCGCGCCAGAGATCGCGGCCCTCGGGCGTCACGAGACTGTAGTAGAGGAAGTGGCAGTCCTTAACGAACGCGCCTTCGTCGGGCTTCATCCCCTTCTCGTATTTCATCCCGCCGTGCGACCATGTCGCGCACGTGAAGTCCACTACCATCGGAAGCCCCGAATGCCACAGGCCTTCCGCCACGCTCCAGTCGACGCCGCCCCTCGCCTGGTAGTAGCGCCTCGGGCTGCGGTATTTCGCGAGCCACGACGGCGAGACCTCTCCGCCGGAAGTGTCGAACCCGAGCCGCTGGAGATACGCTCGGTCAGGCGCACTCTCGTATATCCAGGCGTACTCATCGCCGTAGCCGGGGCCTTTTGCAAGGGTGTCGGCTCCAAAGCCGCCGTAGTAGAGGTTGCCGATGAGAAAGCGCGGCTTCCCGTCAACGAGGAAGTTCCCGTCTGCGCCGATATCGAACGACGCGTTCTCGGGCATCATGAGCGACGGCTCGGTCTCGCCGAGCTTCGGCGACGCAGGGGCCGCCTGCCCCATCAGCTCAAACGCCGCACATGCAACAAGCGCTCCGCAGAGCACCCGAACCCTCCTCATGTCATTTCTCCTTATTCTGCAGACGGGAGGCAAACGCACGGTCAGCGAAGTCGAGCGTCCATATCCAGTCGATCGCGGAAATTCCATGCTGGCCGCCGCGACGAACGTAGCCAAGCGACTCACCGACAAGGGAGGTGTCGTAGTTCGCCGGGAATTCGCCTTTGGGAAGGCCCTTCCGCCCAAGGAACTCCCACGCCGAAGAAGCGGCCCTTGCGGCAAGATACTCGCCCTTCGTGTCGAACCATCCCGAGTTGAAGCCCTCTATGAGCAGCGCGCGCGGCGCAACTGCCGCGATCAGCAGATGCTGGTCGAACTTCATCGACTGCTCGTTGTCCGCGTATTTCGCGTATGCCCTGCAGTACCAGTGCGGGAACGCCCTCATCTCGGTCGAGACATTCTCGCCGAAGTCGCGCTTGGCAAGCGGACAGCCGCCGCCGCCCGTCTGGTTGACGACGCAGACCGCAAACCGCTCGTCACGCGCCGCCGCGAGCAGCGCCGCCTTTGCAAGCCGCGAAGAGCCGGTGACGACGTTGCGCCATGCGTCGATCTCGGGGATGCGCCCCGCGAGGTCAAGGCCGCGCGAAAGCGTCCATGCCCACGCGCCAAGCGACGTGATGTTGTCGTTGCGGCTTTCGTCGCGCTTTGGCCACAATTCGAAGATGCGCGTGTAAGCAAGCTCCTCGGGGTTGCCTCTTCCGACTTCCACGTCCGGCGAGACCTGCGCATAGCAGGCCGTGAGAAGCGCATAGCCACGAGCCGTAATAAAGTCGGCAAGGATGACGGAACCCGCCCTGGTATCGCGCATCGCCCCGTTTTCCGACTCCTCAGGCGACAATTTGCTCGACGGCTTGCGCCATTCGCCCTCCGGCAGCTTCACCTCGCTTTCGTCGAGAACCGACTGGTTGCCGCGATAGTTGAGCATAAGCACGACAGGAACCTTGCCTATGCCCTCGCAGACGACCTTTCCGTCTTTCTTCACGGGGTCATCGCCCTCGGGACGATTGGGCAGGATGAGCAGCCAGTCGACGAACGGCCCCGACTTGTCGGCTCTGAACCACATTCTGTACTGGCGGCGTATGCCGAGCCCCGCGAACGTCGGCCCCTCCTCGACAAGTTCCGTCACGACCGCTTCGGGCGCTGGCGGCTCCATGCCGTACATCTCCTTGGCGAAAATGCCAAGTATCTCGGCCCGACGCGCCGGCCATTCCTCAGGGCCGGAAAGCTTGCGTCCGTCTGCGAAAGCAAGCGGGTCTTCAAGCGCATACGGCGCGACCTTCGACTCGTCGTAGTTCGGCGGACGGGCCG
>CACWJS010000229.1 GCA_902761275.1 uncultured bacterium
GGCGAGGCATCGCCTATTCCGAAAATGCGATCGTTGGCGCATTGTATCTCGTGGCCGGCGTTCGGCCGCGCAATGCACCGACACAACGCAGAAAGGAATAGTGCAAGAATGAAATACGAATACCAGATTCGCATGCAGCAGCGGCATCTAAGGGCGATTGTCGGAGCGCTAAAGTTTCGACAGCGGTTTTTCTCTGGTGATGTCTATGGGACGATAGGCCGTGCCGCAATGGACGCATGGTCTGCGTTGCCTGATTTTGCTAAGGATCCATATCCTAGACGAATTGGGAACAGGGATTCGGTTCAATCGGAAGTTCTCGTGGCTTGCCGAGCGATTGAGGACATGGTGTGGCATGGCCAACCACCGAAGTTGGCATTCTGTGCATCGATAGAAGGGAAAACAGCGGCCGAGTTGCTGCCGCACGGTAAGGACAAGGAGAGACATACGCGATTCGTGGTGAAGCTCAGGAAAGGCGTCCTAAGGGAGATTGGATGGGCGGTTGAGTTTGAACTGCGGGCGAGAATCGGACACTTGGAGGCGGTTGTCGCGCACCTTGACGTCGGTGAAAGTGGGGTTGGATATGTGGAGAGGCAGTGTGAGCGAATGAAAGCTGTTGCATGGCAGATTGTTGGAGGAAACTATGGTCCTTGGTTTACGTATAAGACGAGATTCCTCTACGATATCTATTCTGTCATCCAACACGAGGAGGGCGCGTGGCGTTATAGCACTGTATACCCCATTGTGCCAAATGTACCATTGATGGAAATCTCGAGGTGCGTATGAACGTGGTAATCTGTTTTGATGAGCCGAACCTTTGGAAAGGCATGTAAGGTGAACGGAGGTATGTCATGAATAATAATAGCGTTATAGTCAAAGAGTCTGGCAATCTCATGGGCGACAGCGTGATCGTCAATGGCGACAGATTCGACATTCGTTCCGTAATATACACGATTCGCGGTGTGCAGGTCATGCTCGACAGGGATTTGGCTGCGGCTTATCAGGTTACAACCTCCGTGTTTAATCAAGCTGTCAAACGTAATGCCAATCGCTTTCCTGAAGGGTTCCGCTTTCAATTGTCAAAAGAAGAAAACGACGTTTTGATATCACAAATTGTTACATCAAAACGAAATGCTGGGCATGAAACGCGCGGCGGATATCATAAGTTGCCTTATGCATTTACCGAACAGGGCATAGCCATGCTGTCCGGAGTGCTGAAAAGCGATGTCGCAGTGGCTGTGAGCATACGGATAATGAATGCCTTTGTCAACATGCGACGGTCGCTGTCATTGATGGCTCCAATGTTGACGAGACTGGAATCTGTTGAACGTCGTCAGATTACCGACCAGTCTCGCAACGAGGCGCGCTTTGACGAGATTTTCAGAAAGATGAGCGAGGACGATGTTCCAGACTGCCAGATTTTCTACCAGAACAAGTTTTGGGACGCCAAGTCGCTGCTTGTCAGAATCATCCGCCGAGCAAAGAAAGAGCTCGTCGTGGTTGACGCCTATCCAGATGTGGCGACGCTCGATATCCTTGCAAAACGCGGGCGCGGCGTGAAAGTCGAGCTTATCACGCATTCCAACGGAGAACTCGAGGAGAGCGACTTCGAAGCGTTCGGTAAACAGTGCGGCAAGTTCACGAAGTCGATATGCGGAATTTGCCATGATCGATTCATCATTATTGACAGCACCGAGATATATGCAATTGGCGCGTCGCTGAAGGATGCAGGCCGGCTTACGTTTGGAGTTTCGAAAATGGGCATAACAGTCATTCCAGGTTTGCTCGCCAATCTGCGCAATGCGACATCGGTGCGGAAGGAGTATGCCAAATGAAACGCCGTCGCTTCACAGATGCGTGCGTCTCTAAGGCGCGGACAGGGGTTAATGCGAGTTTTGAATAATTTGCAAATTTTGCAAATTAATACCGAGCGTGGCAATGGTATGTGCAAATTTTGCACATACCACTTCCCTTCGGGATCCTGTTTCAATGGCATTTAGCCGCAAAGAACGCAAAGTTCGCAAAGGAGTTGGGATGGGGAGAAGGGTGAGCGCTCGGCCCCTTGCGGCCCCTTCGGGGTTCGCGCGCACCCTCTTGCGACTTTGCTTCGCAAAGCTCCTCGCTTCGCTCGTCGGGGGACCTGACGGCTTCGCCGCAGGTGCATCTCGCGCTCAGGCAACCCGACGCCTGCCGGCGGCCTCACGCCCGCTGCCACTTCGTCTGTCATTTGTCGTTTGTCGTCCGTCCTCTAACGTTCACGAGGTGACCGGTCTCTTTCAATGGTTTAGCCGCAAAGGACGCAAAGAGCGCAAAGGGGTTGGGGCTTCGTCCCGTACGTCTCCACGCTCTACACGCTTTCCGCGCGCGGCAGAATTTCCGATAGACTGCAAGCGCAACTTTATGGTATGATATCGTTGCTCCCCGGGATTGAACTCCGTGGCGACGGAGGTACGAACGGGAGCCTTTGATGAGCCGTCGGGTTGAAACCGAAGTAGTCTCACTGAGAACGGATCGAAAAGCCTGAAAGGTGGGCGGACGGTCCGGGAGAGGGCGTCGATGTCGGAAACCGCGGCCGCCGATTGGGAACGTGAGGAGGAGGCTTTCTCCGCGGGCTTGAGCGCGAATGCGCGGCCCAGGCGTCGTCGGCATTTGGCGAGGCATCGCCTATTCCGAAAATGCGATCGTTGGCGCATTGTATCTCG
>CACWJS010000230.1 GCA_902761275.1 uncultured bacterium
GCAGAAACTCCTTGTCGAGCCCCGCTATCGGGCCGACGGAGCGGACGACGGTAAGCGCGGCGGAATCGGAGGTCTTGTCTCCGCACGATTCGCTCAGGCGACAGTTCACCATCTGCCCCGCCGAGTTGAAGCGGACGGCAATCAGCACGTAGCCCTCCGCACCGATGCGCGGGTTCACCTGCGACCACCGCGCGTTGATCGCCATCTGAATGCGCGAGAGACACAGCTGCATCGTGCTTGTCGCGAGCTGCGTCTTCGATCCCGGGGTATAGCCCTTGTTGAGAAGGTCGCGTATCTGCGCCTCGGTCATCGTCTGCTTCGCGGTCCTGCCGTTGCCGCTCGGCTTGTCCGGCACCCTGATCTTGACGGTCTTTGCGCTGTTGCGCATCTTCTCCATGCGCTCCTTGAGAAGCTCCTCTTTCGTCTTCTCGGGCTTCTTCGGCTCTTCCTTCTTGGGCGGCTCGGGCTTGTCCTTCACCGACTCGCGCATGCGCTTCAGTCGCTCCTCGAGCGTCTCCTTCGGCTTCTCCGGTTTCTTCTTCTCCGGCTCCTTCACGACGGCGTCGACCTTCGTGTCGACCTTGGGAGGGGGCGGAGGCGGCGTCACGGGCTTTGGCGGCTCCGGCGGCTTTGGCGGAGGGTCGTCGAGCGGCGGCGGCTCGTCTTCGTTGCCGTCGAGATTCTCGTTCACCACGACCGTCAGGTCTATCGGTATGACAGTCTCCTTCGGCTTGAAATGAAAGCGCGCGAAAAAGAAGAAGCCAAGGAAGCAGGCGACGTGTATGACGAGGGCAAGCACGACATTCGCCGTGCTCAGCACTTCAGGCCGCCTCTCGTCTATCCAGACTTCCATTTCCGTCTACCCACCAACGACTAACGACTACTTCTCCACAGTCACAAGCGCCATCCTGTGTATCTTGCACTTGTAGACGACCTTTACGACCTTCATGACGTCGCCGTAGGAGTTGCGCTCGTCGCCCCTCACGAGCACCGGCACCTCGGGATCCTCTGCCGCCATCGCCATAAGCTCGCGCTCAAGCTCTTCGAGAGTGAGCGGCTTGTCGTTGAGGAAGATCACGTTATCCTTGTCAACGGTGACGGTGTTGGCCTTCTTGTTCTTCGTCGGGAGCTCGTCGGTCTTCGCCTGGGGGAGCATGATGGAGATGCCCTGCTCGAGCGCGGGGAGCGTGACGATGAACGTGACGAGAAGAAGGAAGGTGAGGTCGATCAGCGAGTTCATGTCGATCGACGCCTTCGGCTTCTCGCCGCGCAGTCTTCTGCGTCTTCTGAGCATGTCAGGCGCCCCTTCCCTGGAACTCGCAGGCGATGCGCCCGATAAGCTCGTCGGCGAAGCCCTCCATCTCCGACCTTATCTGCGTGATCGTCGCGTTCATGCGCGTGTAGGCCATGACGCCCGGGATCGCGATGAGAAGGCCGACGACCGTAGTCACAAGAGCGGCGGAGATGGACGGCGCGATCGTAGCGAGATTTGCGCTGCCAGCGGTGCCCATCTCGGCGAACGCGTCGAGAACGCCCCACACGGTGCCGAGAAGACCGAGCATCGGCGAGAGCGAGACGACTGTCGCGATCACGCCCATGCCGTGGTCGAGGCGAATCTCCTCCTCGTCGAGAGTATGCTCGCACGTGCCGCGCACGAGCTCGATCTCTCGCGCCGTCAGAGCGGCGGAACCGTCGCCGTTCGTCTGCCTTCCGACGAGAAGCGAGCGGACGTCGGGGGTGAGAAGCTTGAGAAGCCGCTCGCACGTCTCCTTGTATATCCCCTCCACGCCGGTCGCGGCCGAGGGCCTGCGCTCGAGGTAGTATTCAAGGGCATCGTGCCCGCCGGTGAAGTCGCGCACGAAGCGGCGCGTCGCCATGCGGACGTAGCTGAGCTCCTTCCACTTGCCGAGTATGACGGCGAGCATCACGACCGAGCCAAGGAGCTGAACGAGGACGATTCCCTGTCCCATCAGGTTGGAACCGAGGAATCCGTCGACTAACGAGTTTGCGAGTATCATGGTTTCGAATTGCAGTTGCATGGCGGCCGCGGGACGGACACGGCACCCGCCGCGGCCGTCCGTAGACCAATGACATTTCAACGGATATTATATCACAATCCCGCAAAGCCTGCGTCGACAGAGAAGTCGATTCGCCGCGGCAACCGATTGCTATTGCGAAACGTGGTTGGCCG
>CACWJS010000231.1 GCA_902761275.1 uncultured bacterium
GCATAGACGCCCTCGTCTGCATACGAAATAACTTCGGCAAGCGCCTTAACATTATCGGCCGTCGCGGCCTTGGGGTCAGCAATCTTGGCATAGAGCTTTGCGGCCGTCGCGCGGCGCTCGGCCATGACCTTCTCTGGATCGGCGCTCATGTCGGAATGAGTGAGGTTGTCCCAGCGCGAGGCGAGCGGACGTAGCCAGATATTGCGGAAGGAGACGGGGCAGCCGTGATCCTGAAGGGAGAGCGGTCCTTTCGTTGGATGAGGCGCGAGCGGACGACGGCGGCAATGAGTCGTCTGCCCTTCCATCTCCCAGTGGTCCTGAACAAGTACGCCGTTGAAAAAGACAGTGATGGAGCCGGGATGGATCAGCTTCGAGCCCTTCCAGACTGGCTGGTGGAAGACAATGTCGTAGACCTGCCACTCCCCTGGCTTGCGCTGCGGGTTGACGAGAGGAGGATTCTCGGCATACACCGCTCCCGCCTGACCGTCTGCGTAGTTCTGAATGAACTCAGGCGTGCCATCGAGTTCTTTGCAAGTATAGTAGCTTTCGAGGACCTGTACTTCGTAGCCGTACTTCGGCCCCATGAGGAAGACGCCGGAGTTGCCGCGCATCTGCGCATTGCCGCCGATGGTCGTTATGTCTGCAGGATGCTTGTATTCGATATGGAGCTGGCAGTCGCCGAACTCCTCGCGCGTGCGGCACTCGCCGAATTTGAAGCCGGTACCGCAGGAGAAAGTGCCGTCGTCGTTGACAATCCACTTGGCGGGATTCCCCTTCCCATCGCACCAGTTCTTCTCGAAGCTCTCCTTAGTTCCGTCGAAGAGGACTATCGCGTCAGAAGGAACCCCCTTCTCGTCTACCGTCACACGCGACGGCTTTGGACGGTTGCCGTCATGCACCGACCACGCATGCGTTGCGTTGGGAGTGTCTCCGTAAAGCCCAGCGAACAATGCCCCTGGAACAAGCGCGCTTGCGACAAATAGAAATGAATAACCAACAAGTGCATTGGTGCACATAGATTTTCCTCTCATGTTTTTATTGGTCGGACTGGCGGGGATCGGACCCGCGACCCCAACATTAAAAGTGTCGTGCTCTACCAACTGAGCTACAGTCCGAGGTCTGAAGTGGCGGGTATTATATCAAATCAGCCGCTTTAAGACAATCGCGGTCCTGGCGGGAAGATAGAGCTTTATCTGCTGCACGAGCTCCCCGCGGTCGAGGACAAGCGACGGAGAATACGTCATCCCAGGCATGATGCGCCCCTGGCCGTCGAACCTCGGCTCGTCGGTGTCGAAGGCGTGCTTCCAGTCAGACGCCGGCGGAACCAGCACGCCATAGTCCTCGAACGACTTCACCGGATTGAAGTTGAAGACGAAGAGCAGGTCGCCGCGCACGAACGCAAGCACCTTGTCAGGCTCGTTTGCAACGAGCTTCGTCGGGATCGCGCTCGCGCCGCCGCCGAAGAGCGCACGCGACTTCTTCAGCTCCGAAAGCATCGTCTCGTCGAAGTCGGCGAGCCCCTTGAAGCGCAGGGATGGATCGTCCCTCAGCGACCACAGGCGCCTGGCGTGATGGTAGCTCCAACCGTTCTCAGCGCGCGGGAAGTCGATCCACTCGGGGTGGCCGAACTCGTTGCCCATGAAGTTGAGGTACGCGCCGCCGTTGAGCGCGGCTGTCGCGAGACGCGCCATCTTGTGGAGCGCGACAGCGCGGTCGGTCTCGATGCCGTGCTGGTCCTTGGCCATGCCAAAGTAGACCGCGGCGTCGGCAAGCTGGAAGAAAAACGTCTTGCCGCCGACAAGCGCCTGGTCGTGCGACTCGACGTAGGAGACGACCTTCTCCTCGGCGCGCTTGTTCGTGAGTTCCCAGAATATCCCCTCCATCGGCCAGTCGTCGTCGCGCACCTTCTCGGCCAGGCGGAACCAGAAGTCTGGCTCGCCCATAGCCATGCGGTAGTCGAAGCCAATGCCGCAGTCCTTCGCGCTCGCCGCGACGCCCGGCATCCCAGAGACATCCTCGGCGATCGTGATCGCGCCGGGATGCGACTCGTGGATGACGCGGTTCGCCATCTGGAGGTATGCCCACGCGTCGTCGTCGACGGATCCGTTGAAGTACATGCCGTAGTTCGTGAACGCATCGCCCAGGCCGTGGTTCCAGAAAAGCA
>CACWJS010000232.1 GCA_902761275.1 uncultured bacterium
TTCTTGAAGATGTCCTCGCGCTCGCGAAGAACGGCAGGCGCATCTATCTCGAAATCAAGGCGGGTCCCGAAATCGTGCCTGTCATAAAGGCGATACTTTCGTCGCAGAACAACGCGACACCCGACAATGTGCTGTTCATCTGCTTCAACCAGAGCGTATGCAAGGCCGTGAAGGACATCCTCCCTGAGTACACTGTGTATTGGCTTGTGTGTGCGAAGAAGGACGACGGCGGGGCCTCCCGCCCGATCACGGTCGACGAGGTTGTCGCCGGGGCGCGTGCGGCCGCCGCGGACGGCGTCGACATGCAGTTCGATCCGGATGTCGTGGACGAGGCGTTCGTCGCCGCCGTCAAGAAGGCGGGGCTTTCGTTCCATGTGTGGACGGTCGACGATCTTTCGCACGCGCTCCGCGCCTTTGCCGTCGGCGCCGATACCGTCACTACGAACTGCGCGAAGGATCTCGTGGACGAATACGCCATGCTGTTCGCCCCCGAGCCAGACAACCGCGACGAGTTCTCCGAGCGCACCGTCGACGGCGCGGCCTTCCCGACGCTACCCTGACAATGGCGGAGAAGAAAGATTCCCCGAGGCCGAGCGGCCTCGCGCTGGTTCCTTTCGCCGTTTTCGCGGCGTTCTACGTGGGGCTCTCGCTCTACGCCGACCACCTCGGCTTCGAGATGCCGTGGTACAAGGTGTCGATGCCGGTGGCGTTCGTTGTCGCGTCCGCGGTGTCGCTCATCATCGGCCGCCGCCGCACGCTTGACGAGAAGGTCGAAGTCTACGCGCGCGGCATGGGCGAGCCGAACATAATGATCATGTGCCTCATCTTCATCCTCGCCGGCGCGTTCGCGACGATAGCGAAGGGTTCGGGGGCGGTTGACGCGGCGGTCACGATCGCGCAGTCGCTGGTCCCCGCGAAGCTCATGGTCGCCGGAGTGTTCCTCGTCTCGTGCCTCATATCGCTCGCCATCGGAACATCCTGCGGCACAATCGCCGCGGTGACGCCGATTGCGCTTGGTTTTGCAGGGCCTCTGCAGCTCAGCCCCGCGCTTCTCGTGGGGGCGGTCGTCGGAGGCGCGATGTTCGGCGACAACCTCTCGATGATATCAGACACGACGATCGCCGCGACGCGCACGCAGGGAGTGAAGATGAAGGACAAGTTCCTCGCGAACGGCCTCATCGCGTCTCCCGCCGCGCTCGTCGCGCTGTTCCTCTACGCGATGTCGGGTTCGGCGGCCGGAGCGGTCGAGACTCCCGCCGTCACGTGGCAGCACGTGGTGCTCATTCTTCCCTACGTCTTCGTGCTCGCGCTCGCTCTGGCCGGGTTCAACGTGATGGCGCTTCTCTTCTCCGGCACCGTTTTTTCGGCCGTGATCGGCGGGGCGCTCGGGAAATTTGCGTTCTTCGACGCGATGGACCTTCTCGGGAAGGGCGCGCTCGGCATGGGCGAGACGCTCATCGTCGCGCTCCTTGCCGGCGGGCTTTTCAGGTCCGTCCAGGCGAACGGAGGAGTCCTGTGGCTCACGGACAGGATCGCGAAGGTGATACGCGGGCCGCGCACCTGCGAGCTTGGGGTCTTTTTCCTTGTCGCCGCGGTCAACTGCTTCACGGCGAACAACACCGTCGCGATCGTGATCGCCGGGCCGATAGCGAAGGAGTGCGCCGACAGGTTCAAGGCCGAGCCGGTGCGAATCGCGTCCATCCTCGACACGGCGTCGTGCGTCGTGCAGGGGCTGATTCCCTACGGCGCGCAGATACTGATCGCGATGGGCGTCGCGAAGGGGCTCGACATGAGGATCGACTCGCTCGCGCTCCTGAAGTGCCTCTACTACCAGCCGCTTTTGGCGCTTGCTGTCTTCGTCTCGATGGCGTTCTCCGGCCGCCGCTCGAAATCGCCCATCCCCATCGCGAGCTGAGTTTTGCGGTTGGCATTAGCCGGCGCACGGCAATCCTTAAAAGTTGTTTAACAAGTTCTGCCTTGGATTTGCGATTTGATATAATACAAACAAAAATTGTATTATCAAACGGACAAAATGAGGCCCTGCAAAAAACTGCTCTGCGCCTGCGTACTTGCTGCGGCGACTGTGTTTTCGGTTCACGCCGAAGAATGCGTCGGCGCAGACAACGAACTCATGGCCTTCGAGCGG
>CACWJS010000233.1 GCA_902761275.1 uncultured bacterium
CCGGAATACGTCGGCAGGGCGCTTGGGGCGACAGAGGAGCGCGACAGGCTCGCGCGCGAACTCGCCAGGGCCCGCCGCAGGTTCGCGCGCACCGCCTGGATCGCCGCAATCGCCGTTGCCGCCACCGTCCTGATGCTGCTTTCGGCGATTCTTCCCTGAATCAGCGGTAGTCGATGCGGATTCGGTTGAAGAGGACGAGCGACCGCTTCTTGCCCCAGCGTACCCTTTCGACGCCGGGGAACACGCGCTTCCTGTCCTCCTGCCGCTGGCGGAGGGCTATGAGATCGCGGTCGTCGTTCAGGTAGATGACGTGGTCGATGGCCTGGAGCCCGCCTAGGCTGTACTTCGGCGTGACGAGCGTGCCGCCGCCGAGGAAAGCGCCGTAGATGCCGAGCGAACCTATGGAGCCGATGACGTATCCGCACTTCGCGATCAGCGCGAGGTCCATGTATCCCCTGTCGCTGCCGTTGAAGTCGACGACCATGCTCTCGATGCCCTGGGGGAGCGCCGGAAGCAGCGTGTCGCGCACGTAGTCCGGCTCGTCGGAGAAGAAGTAGAACTTCGCATCGGGCTCGAGCGCCCGGACGATCTTTATCGTCTTCGCGAAATACTCGGCCGTGCATGGCACGCCGTACGCGACCGACGAGATGCAGAGATCGCCGCGCCTCACGTGCACGGCGCAGGACGGGCGGCTCTCCATCTCCGCGGCCACTGCCGACGACCTCTCGTCGAGCGCCGGGCGGAACTTCTCCCTCAGGAGCTCCCTCAGCCCTGGCAGGTTGAAGCATCCCTTCGGAAAGCCGCCGAGGTACGCGGACGGCTCGATTTCTCCGAGCGACGAGATCTCCGTCAGGTCGACGAAGCGGCTTTTCTTCGCCGCCGAGGTCTCTTCGTCCGTCGCCACTTCTATCGGCAGGTCGGGGAACGCCTTCGGGAAGTCCCAGTTGCGCGCGAAACGCCCGTTGATGTCCTTGCCGTCTTCCCTGAACCACGAGATGTCGTACTTGACGCGCGCCTTGCCGCCAAGGAGCTTGGCGACGGCGAGTCCGTACGAGACGAAGTTTATCTGCGAGCATATCCCGCCGTCGACATGCACGACGATGAGGTCGCTTCGCTTCGGGAAAATCGAGCGGAGCGCGTTGCGGAGACGCAGCAGATAGTACTGCGTCTTCGTCTTGGCGCCGATTGCGTCCATCTTGCGCTGCAGCTTCTTCGCGTGCTTTTCCTTCCTCTTTGCCTTGTGCGCCGCGATCTCCTCCCTGCTGCGGTAGTCGCGCACGGCGTATTCGCCTTTCAGGAAGTCTGCGATCATCTTGACCTCGATCCCGAAGACCGGGGCGTCGGGCGCGTAGCACTTGAAGTCGAAGGCGATCCTGCGCACTCCTGGCAGGGGGGTCTCGTCTATGCGGTTTTCGAGGCTCCTGCCTGTCTCGAGGTTGACGATCAGAAAGTCGAATTTGGCGTTCGGATACTTTTCCGACATGATCTCGATCGACTTGCGGCCCTCCTCGGGCGACACGGGGGCGGGCGAGACGGGCGTGTCTATGGTCACGAGCAGTACGCTCTTCGACGACTTCAGCAGCCTGTCGAGGCGGGCGATGCGGCGTGTGTACTTTTCGGTGATTGCGGGATACTGCTCTTCGATCGAGACGCCTTGGACGAAGTCGTGCATGATGATGAGTCCCGTGCGTACGTTTCGCACCTCTTCGTGCCCGTATGTGTCGTTCCTGCCCGCCCACTTCAGGTCCTCGAGATTCATCCAGTCCTTGAAGTCGCTGCAGATCGTGCGGCAGCGGAAGATCGGCGGCGGCGTTCCCACCCAGTCCCAGGGGAAGGATGCGAGCTGTAGCCCGGCCTGCCGCAGCGTCTGGGAGCAGCTGCACGCGAAGCCGAGGGGGACGACGAGATCATATGTCTTTGGCATAGGCGACATTATACCATTTCAGCCCTTGTCCGTGGGAAAATATGGTATAATTCACGCATGGCAGCAGGCAAGGTCGAATACAAGCGGGAGTTCTTCGACAGGGACTACACCCTGAAGGAGGCGTACGGGCGCGTGTGGAAGTATGCGCGCAAGTATCGCCTGAGGCTTGCGGTTGGCGTGATATGCGGAATGGCTACTGCCGGAACGCTCGTTCC
>CACWJS010000234.1 GCA_902761275.1 uncultured bacterium
TCGAGAAGTCCGTCCTTGTTCGGCGCGATGCCGATATTCATCGTGGCGGCGTTGCCGACGGACGAGAGGTAGAGCTTCGTCAGGTACGCCGCGCTCTTTGTCGTGCCGCGATCTTTTTCGTGGTAGAACCATCCCTTGCGAAGGGGGAAGTCCGCCTCTATCGGATGGAACGTAGAACCGTCAATCAGACCAGTGTTCGACCACTTTTTGTAGTTCTCCCACACGCCGTCGTAGTGTCCGCCAGTTGCGCGTGAATCTGGATCGACAAGCCCCCTTTCGTTTCCGCCGAAGCGGAAGTCCGCCGCGTCCAGCTCGTTGAAGATGCTCACCTTCGGCTGTAGCCTGCGCACCATCGCGAACGTCTCGGCGTCATAACGATAGTAGCCGTCGGGGATCTTGCGCTTCTCCCGCGCGCCGCCATAGTAGCCGTCGCCGCCATTCGCGCCGTCGAACCACATCTCGAATATCTCGCCGTAGTAGCCCGAAAGCAATTCGCGCAGCTGCTGCTGAAAGACATCGGTCACGTACTTCTCCGTGCCATAATGCGCATTGTTGCGGTCCCACGGAGAGCAATATACGCCGAACTTCAGCCCTGCCCTTCTGCACGCCTGTTCCATCTCTTTGACATAGTCTCTTCCTGTTCCCCATTCCCCATTCCCCGTTCCCCGCCAAAACGGAGTTTTGGTAATGTTATGCTCCGTGGTCTTCGTCGGCCAGAGGCAGAAGCCGTCGTGGTGCTTCGCAACGATGACAAGCCCGCCGATTCCACCGGCCTTGCAAGCGCCAACGATCTGGTCGACGTCGAACTTCGCGGGGTTCAGCATCGCGGGGTCTTCGTCGCCATAGCCCCATTCGCGGTCGGTGTACGTGTTGAGTCCCCAATGGACGATGCCGATTATCTCCGGCCCTTCCGCAAGCCGCGCCGCAAGCGCAGGGCGCGGTGCCGGACGAGCCGCAAAAACATTGCTCCACTTGAAATCGGCTGCTCCGTCTGCGAAGCGCCAGCGGCGAGGCTGGCGGGTCTCGAACCAGTCAAGCGGCTCCGCTACGTCGCGGACAGACGAGGCGTGACGAAACGCCTTTGACAGCGCCTCGCGCACCTCTGGTGTAGCCAGTTCACGTTTCCAAGAGACGAAGAACGGAGTACCGCTGCGGCCAAGAAGCTCCATCCACTGGTGGTTGAGATTCCACGGAACGGCTCCTTCGGAGGCCAAGCCTACGCAGTCGGCGTCTATCTTGAAAAATGCGCCATCCTGTATCGACCTCATCGCAAGAGTGTTGACCCCGTTCTTGCGCGTCCTGTCCCAATCCCTGCCAGACGTGTCGTCGCCAGTCCTGAGCAACTCGAACACCCCCGCCGCAAGATGGCTGAACGCATTGCAGCCGATTATCACCACATCGTCTCCCGCCGCGTCCTTCATCGCCTTGTAAAGGTCAAGCATGACCTCGGCCGTAGTTCTCGAATCGTTACGCCACTTGCGGTTGTCCTGAATGTAGCGGTCGTAATAGGACAACGGATCGCAGGGAAATATCTGCGCAAGGTCGTAAGAAAGGAAGTCTATCTTGACGAGCTTGAAGCCCCATTCACGAAAACGCCTGACGTCTTCCACGATGCGAGACTTTACGGCTGGCACAGTCGGATCGAGATAGTCGCGGTCTGCAATCAGCCGCTGCTCCTCCGGCAGTTCGTCCCATGCGCGGAGCGGACGGTACCAAAGCCCTGGCTTTGCGCCGAGCGCGGCGATCCTACGGCAGAACTCCGGCATTTCCATTCCGAAGTTCGCCCCTGCCGCGTCCCACGGGCCGCGTCCGGACTCGCCGACGACCGGCGGCGAGTTCTTCTGCCAGCCATCGTCCATCACGACGTATGGCTGATTGGGGCAGCCCTTCGCGCACGACACGATGTATTCTGCGTCGGCGAGGAAGTTCGTAGCGGTGTTCTTTCCGTATGCGCAGTACCAGTCGTTGTAGCCATAGACAGGCGCTTTCGGCAGCTTCGGCTTCGGGCACATCATCCGGCAGAAACGCCGCCCGAACTGCCAAGGCGACTCACCCGCCTTCGATTCCGCGCGGACGATTCGGCAGGCTTTCAGCGTCCGCCCATTGAGACGCACGGGGCCGCCACCCGCA
>CACWJS010000235.1:0-2021 GCA_902761275.1 uncultured bacterium
CAAGTATCTCAAATACATGGAAGACGCCTTCCTCTTCTCGAAGGCGTCGAGATGGGATGTACGGGGCAAGAAGCACCTTGAGTTCCCGTGCAAGTTCTACTGCGAGGACCTTGGGCTGCGGAACGCACGCCTCAACTTCCGTGAGATAGAGTTTCCGCATCTGATGGAGAATGCAATATGGAACGAACTTGTCAGGAGAGGGTATGCGGTCGACGTCGGCGTGGTGCAGATCACGACCAGAAAAGGCGGCGAGCGCTCAACCAGGAACCATGAGATCGACTTTATCGTGAATTCGGGCTCACGGAAGCTCTACATACAAAGTGCATTCAGCATGGACGGCAAGAAGCAGGCGGAGAGAGAAACGCTGCCGCTGAAAAAGACAGGGGACTTCTTCGGCAAGATCGTCGTCCGCAGTGGATATATGCGGCCCATGCAGGACGACGACGGGATCATGCACGTCGGCCTCATCCCTTTTCTGCTTGAGCCCGAAATACTGTCAGCCGCCCTCGGCTGACATTGGCGGGATCCTTTTTGCGCTAATCTATTTGGAGAAGCCTATGACAAAAGTCAAAATCAGCATCCTCAAGACGACGCTCGGCAAGGAGTTGGCGGCGGAATACGGCATCGACGGTCTCCGTCCCGTCATCATGAAGCTCGAAACGACCGACGAGGAATCGAAAATCGACTACCAGCCAATCGAAAATAGGGCGTTGGCATGATTCACAATACTCACAAGGGGTTGATGGGGATGAAGAGGACGCACGCCTCGGACGCATGGCGCGTAGCGGCGTTTCTCGCCCTGTCCGGCGGGTTTCAAGACGCCTACTCGTTTCTTGCTCGCGGACATGTGTTCGCAAATGCGCAGACGGGAAACATCGTCCTTTTCGGCACAAAGGTGTTTGCACTTGACATTGCAGGGGCGATACACTATCTTCTGCCCGTGACGGCGTTCATGTTGGGGGTGCTCGCGGCATTTTTCCTGCGTCGTCGTTCGGTTACTTTGCATTGGCGGCAGGAAGTTCTTATCGTCGAAGTTGTGCTTCTGTTCGTAGTTGGTTTCATCCCGTCCGGTTTCGACTTCGCGGCCAACGCCATCGTTTCGTTTACATGCGCGATGCAGGTGCAGGCGTTTCGCAAGATACATGGCAATGTCTACTCCAGCACGATGTGCATCGGGAACCTCCGTTCGTTCGCAGAATGGGGCGGCCGTGCCCTGTCCGGCGGCGGTAGGCGGGCGTGGCTCCGAGCGGAACGTTACCTTGGCATCATCGCGCTGTTCGCACTCGGTGCTACTCTTGGTTCGCTTGCCGTGCCGAAGCTCGGAATCCGGGCGATATGGTGTTCTTGCGTCCTTCTCGTGGTATCTTTCGCTTTGATGTTTGAGAAGCGAGAGTTGGAACAGGAATCCAAGACAGAGTAGATGTGGGTTTATGAACTTGTTGTGTAGAGGGAATCGCCGCGCGAGACGCGCACAAGTCGTTCTTCTAATATGGTATGACATCTTGCATGATAGGAAACGCCTATTTTGAAGCAGATCCATTTCCGATTACCCTATAGTCCTTGGATTATGGGATAATATTCGCCGTTAACACCAAAAGAAAGATGGTCAACTATGTCAGATCCGAATGCCATACGCACAACCCATCTCACGCGTGACGCCGCGTGGGAGCTCTTGACGCGCTACAACAAGGATGCGTTCCACCTCCATCACGCCGAGACAGTCGAGAAGACGATGCGCTATTTTGCGCGTGAACTCGGATACGCCGAAGAAGAGGACTACTGGGGGATCGTGGGGATGCTGCACGACATTGACTTCGAGCAATGGCCTCAGGCGCACTGTATCAAGAGCCAGGCGCTGCTGAAAGAGCTGGGCGTCGAGGATTCAATCAACCGGGCCGTCGCCTCGCACGGCTACGCCATCTGCACCGACATCGCTCCCGAACACGAGATGGAGAAGATCCTCTATGCCGTGGACGAATTGACGGGGCTTCTCGGCGCCGTCGTGCTGATGTATCCCTCGA
>CACWJS010000235.1:2032-4146 GCA_902761275.1 uncultured bacterium
AAGGACAAGAAATTCGCCGCCGGCTGCTCGCACGACGTGATCCGGCGCGGGGCGGACCAGCTCGGCTGGACGCTGGACGACCTCATCACGCGCACCATCGCCGCCGTCCAGACGTTTGAAGCTTGATATTGCGAACCAGAATGCGATAGAAAAATTTACGTGCCGCCCCTTGACAAAAGTTAGACATCTAACTATAATGTCCGGCCATGAAACACGATGCTGTCATGTTGATGGGCCGGATTCACGATTTGACCCAGAAATGGCTGCGCGGCGAACTTGTCGCCGCTGGTCTTTCTGGCGTTGTGCCGTCGCACGGTGACGTGCTGGCGCTTCTGTTCATGAAGGGCGAGGCGACCATGCATGAGCTAGCCGCGTTCGCGCACCGTACGAGGCCGACGACAACCGTTCTCGTCGACAAGCTCGAGGAGGTGGGGCTTGTCCGCCGAATGCAGTCAGAGGACGATGCGCGAAGCGTAGTCGTCGTGCTGACCGCCGAAGGCGAGGCGTTGCGCGGCAGTTTCGCCGCGATATCGAAGAAGCTCGCTTCGCGCGTCTATTCGCCCCTCTCAAAGGACGAGGGCGAAATGCTTGAAAAACTGTTGAACAAAGTGTTGTCCAATTTAGAAGCCGCAAAGAACGCAGAGAGCGCAAAATCGGATTGACTCTTTGCGATCTTTGCGTACATTGCGGCGAAAACAAAACAAGAAAGGAAGAAAGCAATGAAAGAAATAAAGGTAACGGCGGATATCGCCAACGCGACGGCCATCGATCTTGGCCCACTCGCGGAGATCAAGGACTATGTGCTTGAACTCGGCCCGAACGTGAAGATTCCGGGCAAGGTGTTCGGCGGGGCGGCGGTCAAGGCCGGCGGCGCGGACTTCTCACTTCAAGTGTTCGCGCCCGGAACGGAGGGCGGTTTCTACCACACGCACAAGGAACATGAGGAGCTGTATTTCTTCCTTTCGGGAGAGGGCGAGTATCAGGTCGACGGAACGAACATCCCCGTGAAAGAGGGCTCGGTCGTGCGCGTCGCTCCCGCTGGCAAGCGTGCCGTCCGCAACACGGGTTCGACGCCGCTCACAATGCTCTGCGTCCAGTACAAGTCCGCCGCGCCGGGCAGCGTCACGCCTGCCGATGGCACCATCCTCGCCGAGCCGGTCAAGTGGTAGGCGCGTTGAGGATTGAGCGACTACGAGCCTGTTGAATGGTAATTGAAAGCGCTGGAGATTTCTCCGGAAGTTTGACATTCGTATGACATTTCCGCTTCAGAAAAATGTTACACTCTACGCCGCTTTAAGACATGGTGTCTTGAGGCGCAAGAATGCGAAAGGAACTAATAGATGAAAAGCAAATTGATGACAATGGCGGGCGTCGTGGCGTTGGTGGCGATGGCCTTCACGGGATGCTGCACGTGCAATGGAAAGAGCGCGTGCGCCTGCACGGACGGCAAGCCGTGCGTCTGTGGCAATGCCTGCAACTGCGCGAAGGAGAAGGCCTGCGCGTGCGACAAGGGCAAGCCCTGCACCTGCTGCACGGACCACGCGAAGTGTGCCTGCGGCAAGACCGGCTGCAACTGCAAGAAATAAAATCGCCCAATGAAGCGAACCATTGCAATCATCACGCTGATTGGCCTGCCGGCGCTTCTCATCGCGCTGGCGGGCGTTCGCCTCGTCATGTACGACCGTTCCGGCATCTGTTCGGCGGTCGCCAACCAGCCAGAATGCACATGTGGGTGCCGGGAGAAGCACGGACGCGCGAATGCGGAGGTCTCCGCGCGCGCCGAGCGCATGGCGAACGAAGCGGGGGCGGCGATTCTGTTGCTGCTCATCATCATTCTGGGCGGAATGGCGGGGCTCTTCGCCGTCGATGCCTGCCGCACGCGGCGGCAGTCGGCGGCGCACCGTGCGTTTGTGGCGGACATTTCGCACAAGCTGCGCACGCCGCTCACGGGACTCTGCCTGAATGCCGACCTTCTGAAAGAGCACAGACTGCCGGAGGAGTCCGACAGACGCGACGCCATTGCGTCTATCGCGGAGAATGCCACCCAGTTGACGGACCTCGTGGAGAAGCTTCTTGATCATGTCGCGCGGTCTTGAAGTCCTTGTCGCCGAAGA
>CACWJS010000236.1 GCA_902761275.1 uncultured bacterium
ACGAGGAGGTTCTCCGACAGGCCGTCGCCGCAATCCCGAGCCTTGACGACTTGAAGGGTAGTAAATCTGGTAGTAAGCCGTCGAACAGTATTTTGCAGCATCCAAGAAGCGCTCAAACCGTCGAGCAGCGACTTAGGCAATTGGAAAAACTCAGGCGCAAGTCGCTCATTTCAGAAGAGGAATACGCTTCAACCCGCAGCCGAATTTTGGCAGAGATATAGCCGCCGAACTTGATTCAGCCCCGCCTGCTGCGGCGGAAGCTTGCTATCCGGCGCTCTTCGCGGGCGCGGCGCTTTGCCATCTTCTCGTCGTGGGCTTTCTCTTCGTCAGTGCGGGAGTCGGCCGCAAATTCTGCGGCGACGGCAAGCGCCGCCTTTCGCGCCTCTCCGCGAAGGCCGCTGCGAGGGAAGAGATAGCGGAACGCAGGCAGCGCATAGCCGATTGTCGGGATAAGCATGAGGCATTGCCACCATGCGAGACCGGCGATGCGTAGGGCGCACGTGGACGCGAAAGCGGCGATGTAGGCGACAAGGAGTAGTGGGTCGGCAATTGTCTGGCCCTCGAAAGCCACGTAGTTGGAGGCGGAGCACGCACCGAGCGCAAGAAGCGAAAGCGGGACAAGCAACGAGGCGTCCCGACCTCCGAACCACATTATCGTAGACGATGCGATTGCGAGCCCGACTGACAGCATCAGGGTGCGAAGTTCAACGGAGCCGCGAACGAGGTCTTTGTCGACGCCGCGCCTTGCGAGTTCCTCGGGCTCCGATGATATGGGGCAGTCCAACGACAGCATCAGCAGATAGCCGGGAACTATAGCCAGCACCGCGACAAGCAGCGGCCACGGTTTCTTAAGGGCGATCATCCACACGATTCCCGTGAGGAAGGAGAGGAAAGACACCGAGAACGGAAACCACGCTATGCGGACATCGGACAGGATCGCCTTCAATGCCTCCACGCCGAACGGCTGTGTGGGATTGGGAAGCGGAGCAGTGTGCGTGGCACGCGCGACTTTGGCGTTGCGGTAGTATATCTGCACCTTCTCGAGTATGTCGGCCTTCTTGAAGCGACAGCCAAGCGGGACTGAGGTAAAAGCTATCGCAGCCTGCGCCGCAATGCCCCATCCAACGCCAAAGGGGATGAACGCGGAGGCGACGATTGTCGCGATGAGCGTCCATTGCTCCCAGAATAGAAAGTTCCCGTAGTTGTATCCCGGCTTTTCGCGCCTAAAGGTGAAGGGCAGTGTGTACATCCCGCCGACGCATATCCAGAGCAACGGTCGGGGGACGGTGTATCCGCTTGCCGCGCCGAAGACGGTAAGGGCGACGACCGAGAACCCGGCGAAGGAAATCGACCAGTCGATAAGGAGGCAGAGGTAGTCCCATCGGACGGCTCTTTCTATGTGACCCGCCTCCGCGTCTTTCTGAAGCCTGTCTTCAGTCCATTTCCAGAAGAAGGTTCGTGCGGTCGATATGACAATGACGCCGAGGAAGGCGAGGAGTCCCCATAGGATTCTCCAAGCGCCATTTGCCACGATTGCGACTACAGCACCAGCGAGGAACATCAGCTGGATGTAGAACCCGAGCGTGTTCTTGCCGCCCGCCGCCCTCTGTCGTAGGTCGCGGACTGTCGCCTTGTACTCGGCGTCCGTCATCTTTGCAACGCTTTTCACTTGTGTGCCTCCTTTCTCCAGTCGCGGATGGCAAGGGCAACTCTGGCTACGGCAAAGAAGGGGAGTGCGAATGCCGCGCCGTAGCTCGTCATGTCGTAGTTTCCGGAAGTCGCTATTGCGACGGCGACATAGAATGCGGATGCGCCGAGCATGGAAAAGACTCGGAGCGGCCTGTATTTGCCGCTTCCGGCAAACGGCGATGTCGCCGAGGCTGCAGAGATGGCGGCGGCCATTGCGCCTGCCGACCAGGGGCAGGAGCCGTTGGATAGCTTCGTCGAAACGGCGAGCGCATATCCAGTCGCAAGTATCGCGATCACGGCTTCGATCAACGCCGACGTGATGGGCGTCGACAGGAAGCCCGGCAACTTGAGCCCTTGGCTCGATTCCATGCTGATTATCTTCAGCACGGGAAGCATCGTGAAGGGGACCAGCGCAAT
>CACWJS010000237.1 GCA_902761275.1 uncultured bacterium
TCCTGCGCGCGCTCGACGCGGAGTATCCCGGCTACGGCTTCGCGGAGCACAAGGGCTATCCGACGGAATCCCACCTCGCGGCGATCGCCCGCCTCGGCGTCTCGCCCGCGCACCGCCGCTCGTTCGGTCCCGTCCGCGACGCCCTCAACCCGCCCATGCTCTAGCGCCCGTTCCGGGGGAGGGGGCAATCCTGGCACGGGTGACGGTCGCCATCCGTGCGATCACGTGTTTTGTTTCCACGCTCCAGGTCTGCGTTATTCGTTTATCCCATGAAGAGCCATTCTTTTGCTTGACATCCGGACCCGACTTTGGTATAAGACCCGCTTTCCCCACACCAGCGCACGCGCAAGGCCGCCCGTCGGCCCGCCGCCGGTCGCACGATGCAATCCATCCTTTCCCGAAACCAACCGACGCACCGAACCATGAACACACCGCGCCGCATTCCCATGAAACAATTCTTCTCCGCCGGGCTCCTCGCCGCGGCGCTCTGCCTGGCCGCCGGCCCGGCGAGGGCCGCCGACAACCTGACGATGGCCGACTTCGGCCATTCGATCAAGCTCTCCGTCGAGGGCTACACCGGCACGGAGACGCTCACGAACTTCCCGGTGCTCGTACGCGTGTCGGAAGCCGGCATTACCGGGTTCCGCTACGAGGACACTTCTTCGTGGAACAAGAACCACGATACAACCTATGGCTACGATCTGGCCTTCTTTGCCGAGGACGGCACCCGCCTCGCATCCGAAGTCGATACTTGGATCCACGAAGGCGAATCTCTTGCCTGGGTCAAGCTGCCGCAATTGAATAACGGCGTAAAATTCTACATGTGCTACAACGTCGCGGACGGCGTTTACGTCACGAACGACAATCCCTGGGACGACTACGTCGGTGTCTGGCACCTCAAGGAAACGGGCGGCTCCGGCAAAGTCGTCAACGATTCGTCGCCCAACGGAATGCAAGGCAAGACGTATGGCGGTGCAACCTACGCAAGCAGCCCCATTGGCGCCGGCCGCAAAATCGCTGGGGATAAAAACCACGCCTGGGGCATTGTCGTCGATGCGACGAACGGGACGCAGAAAGCCGCTGCCGATTCGCTCGGCACCGACTTTTCGGCGTCCTTCTGGATGAAGCCGGATGCAAGCGACAAACAGAATGGGGATTTCAGCTATGGCTTCCTTATCGACCGGCGTAAGGGCGAATACAACAATCCGGGTGGATGGGGCGTACGATTTCATGCCAATAACAGTAATCAGCTTCAGTTTTACGCGGCCGATGAATTACTTCCCGGACTCCCCGCCAACGATAAGTACAATGGGACGCTGACATCCGCCTATTTTGCCAGCTTGTACACGCGCGGTACATGGCGCAAGGTTGACATCCGCTGGTACGCAACTAACGAAAATGCCGGCGCCGCTGACATTTATGTGGACGGCGTGTTCGTTGAGACAGTGGCTCTACCAAAAGCACCCAAGCAGGACGGTACGACCAACATCGGCATCGGCGGTTCGACGGCGGATACGCCCGCCAACAACGAGAAGGGCAAGGGCCGCCGCTTCAACGGCTACATGGACGAGGTGCGCCTTCGTTCCGGCGGCTTGAGCGCCGACTGGGTGAAGGCCGACTATGACACGGTGAACGACCAGAGCTTCGTCATCGTTGCGCCGCCTGAGACCCTCACGGTCGACTGGGCGAACGGCTCCAGTGCCACGCCCGGCGTGGAGGAGATGCACCACAACCGTGCCGTTTTTGCCGGCACGGTGACGAAGCTCGGCGAAGGCGGGGCCGAATCCTGCGCGATCGAGGCCAAGGTCTGGGAGCACGGCGCGGCCGAGCCCGAAAACTGGACGGCCCTCGCGAACGGTCTTGTCGTGGACGACGCCTTCTCGGCCTCCTGGCCGGGGCTTTCGGCGGAAACGCCTTACGACTACGTCCTCCGCGCCGTCGGGAACAACGGCGCGGAGACGAATTCCGTCGCCGGCACGTTCACAACCCTGCCGGCGCTGGGAATCGCCTGGGCGACGGGTTCCGGCACGACCGGCTTCTCGAAGGTTTCCAGCACGTTCGCCACCATCGGCGGCACGGTCGCAACGCTCGGCGACGCGACTTCCT
>CACWJS010000238.1 GCA_902761275.1 uncultured bacterium
GACCGTAGAACCAGATGACGCGCGGTCCCGCGTGGTAGCGCAACGATTCGGTCCCGAGCGTCGTCAGTGTCTCTGGAAGGCGGATCTCGTTCACCTTTTGGAGGTCCACGAGGGCATACGTGGGCAGCTCGGTGAAGACGGACTTCGAAAAGTCGAGCGGGGTTTCAAGGGCCTTGCACATTCGGAAGGCTGCATTGCCCAGCGTCGTCAAGCCGGGGCAGCCTTCGGGCAGAGTGACGGTCTTGAGCGACGAACACTCGTAGAACACCTGTTGGCCCAAGGACCGGATGCCGGAGCCGACCACGGCGTTCGTGAGAGCCTTGCATCCCGCCACTGTGTTACCATGCATGGTTTCGAGCGAGTCGGGAAATACGATGGACGTGAGGCCGGCTATTCGTTCTAGCGCCCCGTTGTTCGAGGCTTTGATGACGACGCCGCAGTCCTCCTCGACACCCGTCAGATCGAGGTCCCCGGAACCGGCGACGTAGCCCGATCCGTTGGCTCCAGAGTATTTGCCGAGGTTCCAGTTGTCATCCGAATACCGGTAGACGCCGATCTTCCAATTGCCGTCGGTGATGACATGCGTGCAGCCGGAGGGAACGCCCTCCGTGGAAATGGTCCACGTGGCGGAGGCGGGGAGTGCAAGAAGCGCAAAAGCGGCAGAAAAACATATCGAGCGAACTGGAATCATGCAACTGTTCATTACTTGGCCTTTTGTAATCATTTAAGCAACTGAATTATACGCTTTCATGCGCTGCAAAGTCAACCGCATTCCACCATGCAGCGATAATCGGGGGAAGGACAGTGACGGACCGCAGTCCTCCCGCGCATTATGGGGCTGTTCCGCGCGGCCAGCAAGTGGAGAGCGGCGTCAGTTCTTTGGATTGAACGGCGGCGTTCCCTGCACGGCATCGCAGGCGGCGTTCCACTTCTTCTTCAACGAGAAGAACGCCGAGCCGCCCCTGTTCTCGGTCTGGATGAAGAACAGACGGCTGTGGCCAGTCTTGAGATTCGCGCGCTGGTCGGTCCGCATCGCGCCCTCGTGTCCAAGCCAGTCGTCGTAAAGCCAGCTGCCGACACAGTACGGCTCGGCAATGCAGGGCGGCGTCTGCTTGACGGCAAAGACTTTGTCGAAAGTCTCGCGCGAGATGATCTTGCGGTCCTTCCATGTCCCGTGGTGCGCAAGCATCTGAGAGAAGCGCATCATGTCCGCCGGAGTCGAGAAAAGCCCGCCCGCCGCACACGGAAAGACCTTCGCCTCCCACGGGAAGACGAGTTGCGGGGTGCACCAGTCCGAACCGAGGCGCAGCGGCCCATCGTCCGTCGTATACGCCTTGACAATGCGCGATGCCTGTTCCGCCGTCGGCGAGAAGGTGGTGTCGCCCATTCCGAGCGGATCCAGGACGCGCTCCTTCAGCCATTTTTCGTAAGGCATTCCAACGGCGACCTCAAGCGCCGCGGCGGATGCGTCGACCCAGGCGTTTCCATAGCAGAATGTCTCGCCCGGCTGCGCAACAAGCGGAACGGCAGCCATCTGGCGCGCGATCTCGCGAAGCGGGACGGCGCGTTTTACGATCGGCGGCGAAAAACGCGAGCCGCTTGTGTGCGTGACGAGGTCGCGGATCGTCAGCGGACGCTTCGGCGGAACTAGTGATTTCTTCCCCTCGGCGTCCTTCACGGACACCTTGATGTCGGCGAACTCGGGCAGGAACTTCGCGACTTCGTCGTCGAGAGACAGCCTGCCGTCGTCGATCGCCGCCATGAGCGCCGCGCCGTTGAAGGTCTTTGTCATTGAGAAGACTGCGAAGAGCGTGTTGGTGCGCATCGGGACCCTGTTCTCCACGTCCGCCCAACCTGCGCAATCGAAGCGCACTTCGCCCGACGCGTCGGAGATTCCCGAAACGACGCCGGCGACAAGGCCCTTCTCGACATACTCGTCTAAAAGCGCCTTTACCGAACCTTTATCTGCGGCGACCGCAGCCGCCGCGACCGAAAACACCACAAGCGCGGCAGCTATGTGTTTCATGCCCTTCTGTGCCCTTTACTATGTTACCGTCGCATACTATGACATATTCTACTGCTGATCGGCGCGGCGCCCT
>CACWJS010000239.1 GCA_902761275.1 uncultured bacterium
CCCATCAAGGAACATGGACGCGTCGGCACCAACGTCCTTTCGGTGCGCTACAAGGTCTGGGGCGGCAAGGACGGCAAGCCGGGCGGGATGCTCAAGCCGGTGTCTATCGCGCTCTGGCCGTCGCGCGCAGAGTCGCACGAAATGAAGTTCAAGGCATGCATCGGCGAGCAGATGCCGAAGGACATCTGGAATCACCCCGAGTGCCGCAAGCCGAACGATGCGCGCGCAATCAACTTGTTCAGCGCGACGACCATGGACGCGGGACTCGTCCATCCGCTCTATCCGATGGCGATCAAGGGCGCGGTCTGGTACCAGGGCTGTAGCGACCTCGGGAACGGCAAGTACGCCGACTTCTTCAAGACTCTTGTCGAGGGATGGCGCGCGCAGTTCACCTACAAGGACAAACTCCCCGTGATCATCACGGAGATATGCCCGCACCAGCTCGACACAAAGCCGAACTCCACGCAGCGCATGGCGAACGGCGAGACGAACGCCCCGACGTGGTCGGTGAACGCCGACATGCGCCGTCAACTCAACGAACTCGCGACGCTGCTTCCCGATTGCGACACGATTTCGCTACTCGACCTCGGAGAGGCGGACATCCATCCGATCCACAAGGAGGAGGTCGGCGAGCGTTACGCAAACTGGGCGCTGCAGAACGTCTACGGCAAGAATGTCGAGGGACGCTGTCCGCAGGTGGAGTCCGTCGAGTGGAAGGGCCCGAAGTGCGTGATCCACCTCAAGAACGCGAAGGGTCTCAAGACTCGCGACGGAAAGGCCGTGAAGGGCTTCGAGCTCTCCGGTCCCGTTGAGACGGGTAAAGACAAGAAAGGCAAGGACAAGGAAGGCATCAAGCTTCGCTTTGCCAACGCGAAGATCATCGGCGACACGATCGAGCTCACACACCCTGACATCAAGGAGGCGTTCTCGTTCCGCTACGCCTGGTTCGACCTCGACTGCGGCTGGAACGTCGTGAATGGCGCTGGGCTTCCGCTCGGCACCTGCCGCGGCTTCAAGGACGGCAAATACCACGACATGATTGACTGAGGGGACTCGCGTCATGAAACATCTGTCGATTGCTCTTTCCGTTGTTTTGGCCGCTGCCGTTGCTCCGGCCGACGAATACCTCGATCCCAAGGGTCTTGGCTTCGATCCGTTCGTACCATTTGACGCTCTTCCCAAAGACGAGCTCTATCCGCAGAACGCGGCGTTCTCCGTCTCGAAGGAAGGGCATCTTCTTGTAAATGGTCAGCCGCACTACTTCCCCGCGACCATCTGGTACGGCGCGACGGAACTCGAGTGCAACGAGGACACTCCCGGATACGTTCCGGAGCTGAAGTGGCTCTACCAGGAGATGCCTGGCTACGACAACCTGCAGCGGCTTGGGCTCGACGGCATTGGCTACGAGGCGCCGATGGAGTGGATGCTGAAACTGAACCCAAAACAGCGCATGCGTAGACGCGACGACAAGAAGTATGCGGCGGCGATAGCGAGCACTCTTCCTGTCTACGTGGATTTCACGGCGGCGAACTGGGGCCACGGGTGCCTTTCGTGCGACGAGAAGGCGCGCGCACCGGGCGGGCACCACTTTATGCCGTATTCAATTCTGACGGACGAAGGACGCAAGGTGTGGCTCACGATGTGGGAGGAAGGCGCGCGCCTCACGCGCGAGATTGGCTGGAAGCCGTGGTGCTACGAGCTCCTCAACGAGCCGGCGTGCTCCGAGGAGGGACGTGTCGACCAGTCGCTCAAGGGCGCGGACCGTATCAAGGCGATAGAGGAGAAGTTCGCATCTCTCTTGGCCGAGGGCCAGGAGGCGATTAGGAGGGTCGACCCGAACGCGCTCGCGTGCTTCCAGCCGACTACCATGCGTACGCGCGGCATCGACCTCTATACGGCTAACAAGCCGCTCGGCGTCGTGGAGGACGTCGCGCTCGACATCGCGCACGAGGGGCGCAAGACGATCTACACGATCAAGTTCTCGCCGCAGGCCGTCTCGCCGTTCCGGCTCGACAGGGGCGAGTCGATGCGGTTCGCCGTCCTCGCGAACCTCTGCGACGGCGAGACGCGCTACGGCGCGCTCGAGACCGCG
>CACWJS010000240.1 GCA_902761275.1 uncultured bacterium
GTCGGCGACGACGGCGAAGAGGTTCGCGAGGAGCATCTTCTTGTTGAAGCCGTACAGGAAGCGCACGATGCCGCGGCTGAACATGTCCAGCGTGGTGCGGCGGCACTCGATCTGCTCGCAGACCGTCGAGTACCGCACGATAGGGCCTGCGATCAGTTGCGGGAACAGCGCGATGTACAACGCGAGTTTGAGCGGATTGCGCTGCACCTTCACGTTGCCGCGCGCGACGTCCACGACATAGCTGAGCGCCTGGAAGGTGAAGAACGAAATGCCGATGGGCAAAACGAAGCTCGTCTGGGGGATGGCGCCCTGCAGGGACGGGAACCAGCCGCGCAGGGTGGCCGTGACGAAATTGGCGTACTTCCAGAGGCCGATGACGGCGAGGTTCCCGGCGACAGCGACGGCAAGAGCCGCCCTTGCCGCCCGCTTTCGACTGCGGACGGCGTCGACCAGAAGCGCCGCGAGGTAGTTGAACGCGATGGAGCCGAGCATCACGAACACGAAAGTCGGCTCGCCCCATGCGTAGAACAGGAGGCTTGCGGCAAGCAGCCAGACGTTCTTCAGGTTCCACCGAAAAGGCAACAGAAAGTATCCCGCCAGCGTAATCGGCAGAAACAAGAAGAGGAACTCTATCGACGTGAAGAGCATTTGCAGATTTCATGCATGTCCGCTATCATCCCATAGGCAACTGCAGATAGTATAGCATTTCGCGATTCAGTGCGCAATGCACGGGACGAGGGGCGATTTTTGTGCTTCCGCGCGCTTGGAGGTTCCCCAATTTTTCGGGCATGGAAACGGTCGTACCCCTGTAAACAAAGGGTGAAGTGGCGATTTTCGTTTTGCGATAAGTGAAAGTCCGGCGTTGGGAACGCGCAGGCGTTTCCGTGCATGTGGCGAAAATCTCGGGATTTCCGTCCGCCGTCATCCGGTGTTTAGGCCGAAGAACTCGAAGAGCGACGCCTCGCGCTCCTTCTCGTCCTCGGACGGGTCGAAGCCGCGCCACCTTCCGCCGCGGCCCTTAAGGGCGTCGCTTGTGCCGTCGGCTATGGAGTAGAAGTGGAATTCCGGCACGTCGTGTATGCGGAACGACATCCTCGCTATGCTCCTTGCGATCACGGCGTGCTTCTCCGAGTTGCCGATCCACGCCATGCTGAAGTATACCGTGGCGAGCACTACCGCCGCCATGGCCTTGAGCTTGCCGTACTTGAAAAGGCGTATGTCCTCCAGCTTGTACGACTGCTTGACGTAGCGGATCGTGTCCTCGACCCTCCATCGGGTGATGTATCCCTCGACGACCTGCCAGAGGGCCTCGCGCGACGTGCTCTTCGCGAGCGTCGTCAGAAGCATCATCGGCTGCTTGCCGAAGCCCCTGACGACGACCATGTGAAGGAGCCTGTCCGGGATGTCGGGGAGCCGCACTGGCACGACTCCGAACTCTATCGTCACGCGTTTTCCCTCCCCATGATGGTCGAACGTCACGACTTCCCTGTAGCGCATCCGGCACTCCCATGCGAGCTCTCCGCACATGACGTTGCGCTTCCAGCTCCTGACGTAGCGTTCCTTGAGGCGGACGATGAAGTCCAGCCCCTCCGACAGCAGGAAGCGGTAGAACTCTATGTTGTCCCCGCCTCTGTCGTAGACGTATATGCCGCGCCTCTTCGTGTGCTTCGACATGGTTCTGACGATGCTCTCCACCTCGTCGTTCTCGCTGACGAACCCCGGCGAGTCCGCGGACCACAGCCTGAAGTGCAGCGGTATCGGCCTGCGCCCCCCGCTCTCGCAGGCGACCGCCATGCATCCCCAGTACCCCAGGTTGTCGCCAACCTCGCCCTTGCTGCCGTCCCATACCTTTGCGAGATGCTCCATCTTCCTCGCGTAGGGCTTCTGCACGTCGGACGGGTCGAGTATGATGAGCGTGTCACGGTGGACTTTCTTCGAGCCTTCCGCAGCTATGACGTCGTGCAGGTCGCGCTCAAGGCCCTTGGACGACAGCATCCTGCTGAGCCTGTCCTCGACCTTTTTCGGGGTGATTCCCTCCTTGAGCGCGCGGACTATGGACGAGAGCTTCACGTCCTTCTCC
>CACWJS010000241.1 GCA_902761275.1 uncultured bacterium
GAATCCTCTCGATGCACCAGCCTCTGTCGCGCACGATGCCGTAGAGCCGAGCAGCCTCTGCACCCGGATCCATCAGGAGACCGCTCCCGGTGGCCTCGTCAATGGCGAAATATGCGTTCGTCTCGAAGACGTCGCGCACGACAACTCTTGCGACCATAACGCGCCTCCCTTATTCGAGCCGACATCCGTCAGGCCCGCACACGTGCGTCTTCGGTTTCGCTTCCCCGGCAGGTTTTGCTTCGCCTGCAAACTGTTTCAGCGCGGCGGCGAAATCGTCCTTCGACATCGCTCCGGGGATGGCTAGCTTGCCGTTTACGACGAAATACGGAACGCCGTGGACGCCCATTCTCGCCGCAGCAGCCTCGTCCCTGCGCACCTCGTCTGCGAACTTTCCGGAAGTGAGGACCTTGGAGGTTTCGCTCCTGTCGAGTCCTGTTTCTTCAGCCGCGTCGAGCAGAACGGCGTGGTCCGCAAGTTCAAGATTCTTCGTGAAGTAGGCCGCATAGAGCAGCTCCTCGAGTCTATGGGTTTTCGCATCGTCGCCGAGGCTTTGCGCATAATGCGTAAGTCGATGGGCGTCGAACGTGTTGGTGTATCGCGTCGTTGCATAGCGGAAGTCCAGCCCCTCGGCCCGCCCAAGCGACGAGATGTCCTCGATCCGCGCCTTTGCGCCGTCAAGCGAGAGACCGTATTTGTGCGCGAAGCGCGTCGCGGTGTCGGTCTCCGTCTTGCGCGGAGCGGACGGATCAAGCTCGAAACTGTGCATCCTGAGCGTCCATCCTCCTTTCGGCAGAGTCTCTTCCGCCGCCTTTTTGAGCCGCGCCTCGCCGATGTAGCAGTAGGGGCAGGCGTAGTCCGACCAGTAGTCTATCTGAACCATCATTTCATCGGGTGGCCCGCTGGATTTATGCAGAAATTTCAAAAATTGCGTTGACCTTCCCGGTGTTCTATGGTATTCTATCGAACATGAAAACCAAAGAGCACCCAGACGTCCGTCCGCGCTCCGAGATCATCGGAGCCATCGCAGCCATACCGTCCGCCGTACAGGGCAAGATTTGCGAAATGCGCAAGCAGCTCGCCGGAGGGGAGGTCGCCACATACTACAACCTCCAGTACTGGGCGGACGGCAGAAACCACACCATACACATACCACGCGAGAAGCTCGCACAGTTCAAAGACGCCGTCAGCGGCGGAGAGCGGCTCAAGAGGCTTGTCTCGGAGCTGTCCGAGGCCGATGCGCGGGACATCCTCTCGTCCGCCCCCCCTCTAAAAAAAAGCTCGCAGAAATCGCGCTCAAGGGCGCGTCCGCGCTGAGCGCGCTGGCGGAGCGGGCGGCGGACAGCATCGCGCGGGACGGCATCGCCTGCACGAGCCGGCTCGAGCACGGGCTGAACGCGGCGGCGCAGGCGATGTGCCGCGAACTGATGGAGGCGCTGCTCACCTCCGAGGCGGCGACGCGCAGCGACGGCGAGCGCAAGCCCGGCGAACGGCACGGCGGCGTCCACGAGAAGGACGTCATAACCCTTGGCTTCCCAGTCAGCCTTGAGCTGTGCCACAGCCGCCATCGAGAAGTTGCCCGAATTATCGTCAGTCGCTTTCACCTCGACGTCATGGCCATGACTGTCGTTGGTGTGAATGATGGCGAGCATCGGGCTTGAAGCCTGCGATACGCTGCTACTCGATTGGCTGGAAGCTTGACTGGCACATCCCCACATCGGCCCCAAGGCAGCCGAAGCCGCGAGAAGCCCGAGTCCCTTCACGAAGTACCGCCTGGTAATCTGCACGCTCACTGCCTGCCTCCTTCACTTGGCAAACACGCTGAACAACCACAGGGCGCAACAAGAACTTGCCCGCCACTCGACGTCGTCTTATTGATGCATTTTACGTCATCAATACCTGGTCGCACCATCAAGCAAAAGAAACCAGCTCCAAAAAGAAGCGGCCCGCTCGAAAGCGGGCCGCCTTGCTTGTCGCATTATTAAGCGAGCGATTAGTTGCCAGCAGCGCGGGCAGCCTGGTACTCGTCGACGAGCTTCTTCTGGCGTGGTCTCGCCAGCGTCAGCGGCGTCGGTGCCGACGATGCGGCCGCGACGGGTGGAGATGTCGCCCATGACGGTGCCGGCATACTCGTCGGTGACGGTGACGCGCAGGTCAGCCATCGGCTCGAGGATGACCGGGTTGGCCTTCTCGCAGCAAGCGCGGAAGCCGATGCGGGCAGCGGTCTTGAACGCCATTTCGTTCGAGTCGACGGAGTGATACGAGCCGTCATAGACGGTGCACTTGATGTCGACCATCGGGTAACCGGCGAGGAAGCCCTCGGCCATGGCGTCCTGAACGCCCTTGTCGACAGCCGGAATCAGGCCGCCGGGGATGGCGCCGCCCTTGATCTCGTCCACGAACTCGTAGCCCATGTCGGGGTTGGGCTCGAGGCGCAGCCAGCAGTCGCCGAACTGGCCGGAACCACCGGTCTGCTTCTTGTGGCGACCCTGAGCCTCGGCCATCTTGCGGATGGTCTCGCGATACGGGATGCGCACCGGGATGAGCTTGGCCTCGACGTTGGCGGTTTCCTTCATGCGGATGAGCAGCGTGTTGATCTGCTCGTCGCCCATGGCGGTGAGGATGGTCTGGTGAGTCTCCTCGTCGCGACGGATCTGAATGGTCGGATCGGTCTCGGAGGCGCGGGCCAGGAAGGTGCCGAGCTTGTCCTCTTCCTTCTTGTTGGCAGCTTCGATCGCAACCGGATACTGCGGCGTAGGAAGCGGAATAGGTGCGAGTTCAATCTTGCCATCAGCAGAGAGCGTGTCGCTCACGCGTGCATCATCGAGCTTCGGAATGATGATGATGTCGCCTGCCTTG
>CACWJS010000242.1 GCA_902761275.1 uncultured bacterium
GAACAGCAGACACTCGATAGGCTTGACGTCGGTGCCGGTAGCGATCATATCGACAGTGACCGCAATTCGCGGATTGAAATCGTTGCGGAATGAGCTGAGAACCGACTCGGGATTCTCAGCGTTATAGGTGATCTTCTTGCAAAAATCATTACCTTCGCCGAATTCTTCACGGACGATCTGGATGATGTCGTCGGCATGGCTGTCGGTTTTCGCAAAGATCAGGGTCTTGGGAACTTCCTTACGGCGTGGGAACAGCTCGGTGCAAACCTTTTCTTTGAAGGTTTTGATGATTGTTCTGATCTGGCTTTTGTTGACGATATCACGGTCGAGACGGGTGGGCTTGTAGTCGATATCCTCGTCGAGCTGCTGCCAGCGTTTTTCGCGCGTCAGTCTATCACGGTGCTCGATCATCTGCTTCATGATATGAGCGCCGTTCTTGGTGATTTCAGTTTCGATCAGGTAGATATCCTCGCCGACATTGACGCCGTCGATGATCGCCTGCTCGCGCGGATACTCGCTGACGACATTCTCGTTGAAATAGTCGGCATCGCGTTTTCGCGGCGTGAACACATGGCAGACGTGTCCAGCCTGTTCGACAGCCATGGCAAACGTCGTCCGCCGCACATCCGAGAAGTTAATCCCTTCATATCCGCAATAGGCAAATTCACGGAATCCATGCGAGATGAAATGCTCTGCGGCAAGGTTCCCGATTGCCACATTGTCAATGTCAGCCACGCCAAAGCCGGAGCGCTTCTTTCCGTGGAACACGTCGACGACCGGCTTGTGCGTACGACGCAGAACCTGCTCCATCCGATCGTCCAGCACACGGACGATAAATGCATCGTATCCAGACAATCCGCGATGGGTGTTCAGGCTGCACCATTCCAACATGCCGAGAGATATCCCGGGACAGTCGCCCGCAAACGACGCCACCCCTTCGCAGAAGCGCCTTCCATAGGCCCGCTGGCGCTCCACAAGCACGCCTATGCGGACGTTCCTCGTCATTCCGCTTTCCACCATCCCCATTGCTCTACAGTAGCGTTCCGATACCTTATTGGTACGCGTATTGGAACGTGAGCTAGAGCGGTTCCTATCTAAGCGACAACACAAGGACATTCTCGTCCGCGTCGCCCCCGCCGTCCGACACAAGAACGAGCGTGCGTCTGCCGTCCGGCAGAGTCGGCCCCTGGCATATTCCCTCGGAGTTGGCGAACATGGTGTTCTCGTCCCACAGCATGCGCTTGGTCGCCGTCTTCGACGAAGACGACAGGTCGACCTCGTACAGGCGCCCGCGAATCGTCGGCAGAAGCAAGTCCTTCCGGCTCATCTCCCTCTCCAGCACGAGCAGCCTGCCGTCGTCGAGGACGCACATCGCAGAGACGCCCGAGATTGCCATGCCGTTGTATGGAGTGCCCTCGACCGGGTCTGTCGGATAGCGCAGCTGCCGCGACGGACGCCAGATGTCCGCCGCGTCATTGCGGACGAACTCCTGGATGCGCACGATGCCGCCGTTCTCGCGGCTAGCGGCGGCCCCGTCGCATTCGAGGGTGTCCTCGTTCGCCGCATACATCCTAAGGCCGTCCGGCGAGATGGCCAATGCCTCCAGCGACCGGTTCTTCCTTGAGTTCTTCACGTAGACGTCTGGCACCGCCGCCTTGGCCACCATCGCTCCAGACGACGAATTGTACGCGCGGATCGACGTGTCGTGCTCGTCGGACACCCAGACCCAGTGAGTCAGCGGATCGTAGGCGCAACCCTCGAGATCCACTCGCGAATCCAGGCGCACGCTCCTCAGGACTGTGAACGTCCCGTCCGACCCGTCGTCCGCAAGGCGTATCTCCACTTCGTAGAGAAGCCCCCTGCGGTCGTTTACGCAATAGTACCTGTTTCCGCCTATCCGCGTGATGTCGGAAAGCCCCTCCGGGCCCTTCTCGCGGGAGAACTCGCAAAGGTCCTCGACTTCCAGCGCCGCGTCTGTCGGAACCGTGGCGCAGCCTGCGGCGGCAAGCGCCACGATGAAGAACGTAAGTTGTC
>CACWJS010000243.1 GCA_902761275.1 uncultured bacterium
GCCCTTGAACCACTCCGAGCCCTTCACGGGATCACCCGAGACCGGCTTCTTCATCATGATCGTGTTGAATACGAAGTTGGAAGCAAGAACGCCCAGCGTGAACACGAAGAACGCGGCATACGGCGTCATCTTGCCGCCCGCCGGCGCAGGGTTGGCGAAGCCCATGTCGACGACGCGGTTCACGAGCGGCGAGAACCAGCTCATGAGAAGGCCCGCGCAGACGGCGAGAAGAAGCCCCTTCTTGACGCTTGACGAGTCGGACGCACTGCCGGCGGCGTTCTGCTTCGCCTTAAACGCGAGCGCATTGCAGATAATGGACGCGACGATGATCGCAAGCCCTGTCCAGATAAGCCAGGGATTGCCCTTGCCGTCGACAAACCAGTTGGCGACAGTGCCGCCAACGAGGGCAAGCCCGACACCGACAGGAAACGCGACCGACATACCCGCCACCGCAATTGCCGCGGAAAGGAGAATGTTCGAGGCGTTGAAGACTATGCCGCCGAGGAAAGGCCATATCCACTGCGAGGCGGAACTCGTCTTGAGGTTCTCTACAAAGCTCCACGCACCGCCGCCAAGAGAACCCATCGTGAAGCCGGCGAGAAGCGCGAAGATGACAAGTCCGAGGACATAGTCCCAGTAGAACAGCTCGAATCTCCATGTCTTGCCAGCGAGCTTCTGGGTATTGCCCCAGCTTCCCCAGCAGAGCATCGTTACGACGCATAGCATGACGGCGGTTGCGTAGTCAGAACAGAAGTACATTTAATCACCTCGCGTTAGTGTATGGTTGATTCTTTCTCAAACCAATAAAAGTTTCATCACGACGCCTTCGGCTTGAGCTTCGACTGCCCCTTTGAAGTGATGAGCTTCGAGAGACCGACGAGCACGCACGTGAAAACGAGCATGAGGGTCGAAAGCGCGAAGACCGACGGCAGGTTGCGCGAATGCTTCGTCATCGACGAGACGTATGTCGGGAACGTGTTCGTGCCCGCGCCGTTGACGAACGAAGTGATTACTACGTCGTCGATGGAAAGCGTAAAAGCGAGAAGCCCGCCCGCGACGATGCCGGGAAGCAGTATCGGCAACTCGACATGGAAGAACGCATACCACGGCCCTGCGCCGAGGTCGTACGCCGCCTCGGTGATGCGGTCGTCAAAGTCCTGAAGGCGTGCAAGCACCGTCATCGCGACATACGAGACGCAGAACGTGATGTGGGCAATGAGTATCGTCCAGAAGCCGCAGTTCACGTGGCACGCGGCGAATAGCATTAACAGCGAAATGCCTATCAGGATGTCGGGCATGATGAGCGGCGTATAGACGAGCGCGTGGTGCACCGACTGCAGGCGGTCCTTCCACTTGTGGAGCGCGAGCGCCGATGTCGTGCCAATCGCGCACGAGGCAAGCGTGGAGAGCCCCGCGATGATGAGCGAAAGCCAAAAGCTCTCCAGAAGCGACCTAACGGACTGGTGGCCCGTGAATATGTACTTGTACCACTTCCCAGTGAAACCGAGGAAGGAGCCGTCCGACCCGAAGAAGCTCATGGATATGCCATTGGGGACGAACCCATAGACAACTACGAGGATAATCGGCACGTAGAGAAACGCAAGAACTGCGGCGAGGATCATTACCGAGACCATCGAACGCTTCATTTCGCAGCCCCCTCTCCCGCCGTGAAGAGCCGTGCCGTCTGCTCCTCGAGGCGCTGGCGGTCGCGCATGTCCTGCCGCCTCTTCCACCACATCGAAAGCCCTATTGGAATAAGGACGCTGACCGCCATTACAGTAGCGAGCGCCGATGCGTGCGGGATGTTACGGTTCTGGATAGCGCGCATGAAAATCTTGTTGCCGATAAGGACACAGTTCGTGCCGCCGAGCATCTGTGGGATCACGTACGAGCCAATCGCCGGAATGAACACCATAAGAACAGCGGAAACGAGCCCCTGCCTGATTCCGGGGAGAAATATCTTACGAAACGCGTAGAAGTTCTTTGCGCCGAGGTCGCGTGCCGCCTCGAGAAGCGAGAAATCAAACTTCTCTG
>CACWJS010000244.1 GCA_902761275.1 uncultured bacterium
GCCGTTTCAAAGGGCGGCAACGTCATCATGAACGTCGGGCCGACGGCGACTGGCGAGTTCGACTATCGCGCCCTCGAGCGCCTTGCGGACTACGGCAAGTGGCTTAGGGTCAACGGAGAGTCGATCTACGGGTGCGGCCCCGCGCCGGAGGAGTTCGCGCCGCTTCCCGGGACGACGCTGACCTACAACCCCAAGACTAACCGCCTGTACATGCACATGCTCTCCTGGCGGTTTGGTACGTTCCAGGTCCCGTTCGGCGAGCGCGTGAAGTGCTGTCGGCTGCTGAACGACGGAAGTGAACTCAGGTTCCGCTGGAACACTCTTCATCTTCCGGTGGAGAAACCGCCGGTGGAGATACCGGTCGTGGAATTCATCTTAAAATAGACAAGGAGAAAACAAAATGGACATGGTAACACTGCTGCTCGCGGCGACAATCGCATTGCCGCCATTTGGAGACGTAAAGGTGGTCGACGAAATCGACTGCACCAAGTCGGATCACCGCTTCGCGGACTGGCCTAAGGGCTCGAGCCGCGTCGAGAAGGTCCTCGGCAAACCCTGCCGAGTTCTCGACGTGCAGTCGGAAACGGCGTCCTACCTCGACTGGCGACTTGGCGAGGGCAAGGGGCTCAAGCCAAACGCCGCATACGTCGTCGTGATCGAGTATCCCGACGACAAGCCGCGCGCGTTCCATGTCCGCAACTACGGCAACAACTCGCGTCGTTCGTTCTACACCGGGCGTTCCAACGGGGACGCCTTCGAGGGCCCGATCGTCCACCACAAGCCAGAGTCGCTGAACCTTCCGCAGTCCGGCAAGTACGAGAAGTGGACGTCTCTCACGTTTCTCGGCCTGAAGGCCGCGAATCGCCGCGACCTCGATAAGAATCTCGCCGAAAAGACTGGCGAAAAACACCAGCTCGACATAGCGACCGACGGCTTCGAGATCGCGATCTCCCAGTACAAGCGTCCGTGGCATCCATGCTCCGAGGGCATCGCCGTCTCGCGCATACAGCTCTGCGAGATCCTCGACGAGAAGGCGGCGTGGGCCAAGCTTAACTTGCCGCCCGCCCCGCTGCCGCGGCGCCACATCTTCTGGCGCGAGGAGATGAGCGACGGTGTCATGGCAAAGGACAGTCTCTGCCCCGGCAACGGCGGTCTTGACTGGATCGAGCAGAAGTTCCGCGCGATGAAGATCTTCGGGCAGAACACGTACTGCAAGGACCTCCTCGAATTCGGCCACAACCAGCACTGGGACTGCCACTGGAAGCACGGCAAGCCGGGCGGAAAGTCGTTCAAGTGGATGTGGGCGTGCGACGCCTACTACGCCGATCTCTGGTCGAAGATCGTCTCGCTTGCCGTGGAGAAGTACGGGTTCGACCTCCTTCCCTACTACGAGTACGGCGGGGCGGCCGGTGATCCCAAGGAGGCGCTCGGCCCCCAAAAGCGCGCCGAACCGCTCGACATCGACAACAAGCCCGACCGCAAGGCGCGGGGCGCGAACTACACGCACATCTGGTGGTCCGAGGGCAAGCTCCGCGTCGACATCACCGACCCCGACACTCTCGAAGAGCTCAAGTACATACTCGAAGGCACGATACTCCGCTACAAGGACCTGGTCGACAAGGGGGCCTTCGTCGGCGCGCTGATGCGCCCGCGTCCCGGCCACTGGGCGATCAGCTTCTCCGACAAGACGCGCGCGCGCTTCGCGAAGGAGGAGAACGGCGGCAGGCCCGTGTCGCGCGCGGACATCAAGAAGGACAAGGCGCTTTACAACAAGTACATCGCCTGGTACGGCAAGAAGCGCGCGCAGTTCATGGACGAGATACGCAAATACCTTGAGGAGAACGGCGTCAAAAACGCGATCTCCATCCTCGAGAACGACGATTCCGAGACCGGCTATCCCCTTGCGGACGGCGGCAGCATGACGACCGACGACCTCGCCTACTGGAAGGAGAAACTCCCAGGCAAGAAGATCGTCGACGTCAACGACCCGAGCGTCGTCGGGCAGCATCGCTACC
>CACWJS010000245.1 GCA_902761275.1 uncultured bacterium
GGACTATCTGCGCGTCACCAATACACCTGATAATCTTGTGAAGATCGTCAAGTATTTTAATGAGTTGGAAAATGGGCAGGTTCTAAATCTGCTCGAATGCAACGTGCGGCTGGTCGGTGCGGGACGCGAAGCACTCAAGGCGGTCGGATTCGAGGATTCAAGCCATGTCTCCGATGCGGCCGCTCTCTGCAAAAAACTTTTGGATCGTGACGACGTTGACCTCATTGATTCATCCCACGTCGTTGTGCGCTCGGGTGCAGAATATGTGACGAAGGCCGTGACTGAATACATTTACCCAACGGATTTTGATCTGAAAATCGAGTCGCTTGTCTCAACAAACAGTCAATCAACCGCTTTTACCAACAGTCTGCATTCTCAGAACTGCGTGCTGTCTGCGGTAGAGCCAACAAAGTTTACGATGAGAGAGGTCGGCTCCATCGTCCAGATGACGCCGACATTGACACTAGACTGTCGACTTGTTGATCTTGAGCTCATTGTGCAGTTCGTATCCGATCCGATCTGGAAGGACTACGGCGTGAAGGCCCCTTTGGCGACGCCTTCACGGTATGACCTGCCAATGGAGCAGCCGTTTTTCCCTGTTAGAAGTGTTGACGTCAAGACAACTGTCAAGCCAGGTCGGACGATGGTGTTTGTCGGCGGTGGACTTTCGCAGAAGGAGTCGGGAAACAAGACTTTGCTCGTATTTGTGACGGTGAACGGCGTCTCGGCGGATATTCAGTGACACGCGGCGCATCCGCCGCGGAATGTGGTATAATGTTGGCATGAAAATATGCGCCATGAAAAACGCCATACTCGTCTTTGTCGGCCTTGTTGCCGGGATTGCGGCAGCCAACGAGCCGCATGCGAAGGGTCGCCTTACTCTCTCGTTCAAGGAGAGCGACCCAGTCGGTGACTTTGCCGAAATGAAGCGCAGGGTTCCCTCCTCCTTCGACGACAAGGACGACGCAGGCAAGGACAAGCCCTACAACGTCTCGGAGCGCACGTACTCCGTCGAGGTGCCTGAGTCCTACGACAAGGGCAAACCTGCTCCGCTCTTCGTGTGGATAAGCGCCACGGATGGAGGCGGGATGCAGGGTCAGCTGCGAGAGTCGCTTGCGAAGCGCGGATTCATCTATGCGGGCGCAAACGGCACGGGAAACGAGATCTGGCCGCCGATACGCTTTCGCGCCGCCATCGACGCCGTCTTCAACCTGAAGAAGCTGTACAACATCGACCCCAAGCAGATTTTCATCGCGGGGAACTCGGGTGGCGGACGCTGCGCGTCGATGGTCTCGATAACATATCCGGATGTGTTTACCGGCGGCGGGTTCTATGTCATCGGATGCGACTTCTGGGACAATCTTCCTGCCGAGAAGCCTGGGCACCGCTATCCTGGCTTTCTTCCGAAGCGGGACAAAAAGCTCTTTGACGTCGCCAAGAAGCATTATTACGTGTTCCTCACGGGTTCAAAGGACTTTAACCGCGACGGGACCATCAAGGCCTACTACGGCTACGGCAAGGACGGCTTCCACAACTGCTTCTACAACGAGACCGACGGACTTGGGCACGCAACGCCCCCTGCCGCCGACATCGAAAAGGCGTTTGCGTTTCTGGACCGTTCGCTGCATGCCGATGCCTTCGCCGCCTGCGAGCAGGCCGCGAAGGCCGTCAAGGCGAAGCGATATGCCGACGCGGCGAAGAAGCTCGGGCCGTTCCGCGGCACATGCGCCGCAGTGGACGACAAGTGGGGCGAATTGGTCGCGCTCGCGGACTCCGAAACTGAAGCTTCAGGGCATCGTCTCGAAGTTCGGGCCCGTCCTCGGCGAAAAGGCGAAAAAAGCCCTTGCCGAGCAGACTGAGTAGTTTCGTCCGCACCGCGATGTCGCCTCGCGCGCCGCATCTGCCGCGGATTTGGTATAATGCGCGCATGACGACGAGTGAAATAGTGTGACCGCAGAATATTGCAAACTCGCCACGGAATTCTGTAAATGAACATGTCGGTTAGGATGATTATAGCGGCAAGGAGGCTCGCAAGCCGCCATCCGCCGACGGGACGTGAAGTCATTTGCGGACACTCCACTCGCTGCGCTCCTTCCGCGTCCGCTCTCGACGGTAGATTGGATTCATTGTCGGCGAGTTGAGCCCGACACGGCATTATGGTATACTGCGCGAACGTAGCATCGACAAAGGCGCAAAGAAAC
>CACWJS010000246.1:0-1758 GCA_902761275.1 uncultured bacterium
GACTACGGCAACGGCTGCATGGGCGACTGGGGCGCGCACATCCTCGACTGCGTCCACCGCTTCACGCTGAGGGGTGCGCTTCCTACGGAAGTCTCTATATCGAACGTGACCGGCTGGAACCAGTTTGTGTTCCCGATCCAGGACACGCTGACGATGAAGTTCGACGACGTGACGCTCGAATGGTACGAAGGGCTCGACAACAAGCCGCCGCTCCCGGAGGGCTTCCGCTACGCCGACAACAAGGGGCTCTTCCCGGCGTCGACCGCGAACGACGGTCTCATCGACCCGCCGCTCAAGCCGGGCAAGGAGATATACCTCGCCGACGGCACCGTCTGGCAGGGGCTTTCGCACTCAGCGACGCTCGTGCGCGTAGGAGCCCAGGACGAGAAGGTGCCGGCGTTCGAGAAGGCGGGGAGCGACCACTGGCGCAACTTCCTTCTCGCCGTGAAGGGCGAGGAGGAGGCGAGGAGCCCGTTCCGCGTCACCGCGCCGCTTTCCGAGGTCTTCTGCCTTGGCGTGATCGCGCAGCGGCTCAACCGCGGCTTCAAGTTCGACCCGGTCGCGAAGAAGGCCGTCGGCGACGCCGAGGTGGGAATTCTCCTCAAGGGGCCTGCGCCGCGCGAGGGCTGGGAAGAATACTACCGCGTCTGACGGTCTGTGAACCGAATCCTCTTCGAGAGTTCCGAAATCGCGGACGGAGTCGCAACGTGCTCCGACGCGAGGGCGGAGCACATCCTCGCGGTTCTCCACGGCGAAGTCGGCCAGACGCTGAAAACAGGCGAGCTGGACGGCCGCATCGGCACTGGCGAGATCGTCTCCATCGAGGGGCGGACTGTCGCCGTAAAGGTGTCGCACACAGAGGAGTCGCTGCGGCCATGGTGCGACCTTGTGCTCGCCCCGCCGAGGCCGCGCGTCATGAAGCGGCTTCTCCCGCAGCTTGCGTCGCTCGGCGTCGGCACGATAGTCCTCGTCGGCGCGAAGAAGGTCGAGAAGGACTTCTGGGGCGCGACGCTTCTCAAGGAGGAGAACTACCGTCCGCTTCTCGTCGACGGGCTTATGCAGGCGGGGACAAGCGTCGTGCCGCGCATGGAGACGCGCAGGAACTTCAGGCGCTTCGTCGGCGACGAGCTTGATACCCTCTTCCCGACGGCTAACCGCGTAGTGGGGCATCCGGGCGGGGCGCCCAATGCGCCGGCGCAGAAGCCAGGCCGGCTTCTTCTTGCAGTCGGTCCCGAGGGCGGCTGGACCGACGACGAAGTCTCTCTTCTCGAATCCCACGGCTTTTCGCGCTATTCCCTCGGCTCGCGCATACTGCGCACCGACACGGCGCTCGTCGCGCTCCTCGCGCGTTTATGGTAAAATATCCCGCCAAGGCGGATACAGACAATGACAGCGATAATCGACTACAAGGCCGGGAACCTTACGAGCGTGAAGCTTGCCTTTGCCGCGCTTGGCGTGGAGACGGTAGTGACGAGCGACCCGAAGGTAATTGCGTCGGCAGACCGCGTCGTGTTCCCTGGCGTGGGCGCGGCGAAAAGCGCAATGGAGAACCTTCGTTCGCTCGGGCTCGTCGAGCCGGTGAAGGAAGCGGCGGCGACAAAGCCGTTCCTCGGCATCTGCCTCGGCATGCAGATTCTTTTCGACCACAGCGAGGAAGACGGCGGCGTTGGCTGCCTCGGGATCATTTCGGGCCGCGTCCGCCGCTTTCCGTCGGTTCCTGGGTTTAAGGTCCCAGAAATCGGCTGGAACGGAGTGGAA
>CACWJS010000246.1:1813-2224 GCA_902761275.1 uncultured bacterium
GATTGGCTGGAATGGGGTAACGGGGAATGGGGAACGGGTAACGGGGAATGGGGAACGGGGAACGGGGAATGGGGAATGGGGAACGGTGACTAAAGAGTTTTACTTTGTCCATTCCTACTATGCGGAAGTCGTTCCCGAGACTGCGGGCGTCACGGAATACGCAGGGGTGAAGTTTACGGCGATGGTCAAGAAGGGGCGGCTCTGGGCCTGCCAGTTCCACCCCGAGAAGTCTGGCAGAATCGGCCTCGAACTCATAAAGGAGTGGCTGTCATGCTGACGAAGCGCGTTATCCCTTGCCTCGATGTCCGCAACGGGCGCGTAACGAAAGGCGTCAAGTTCAAGAACAACGTCGATCTCGGCGATCCAGTCGAGATGGCGGTCAGGTATTCCGACGCTGGCGCGGACGAACTT
>CACWJS010000247.1 GCA_902761275.1 uncultured bacterium
CCCCTTCGCCGGTCGTCCAGAGCGGCGTCGTCGACTCCGAGGAGTCGTACACCCTGAAGTGCATCTTCTTCGTGTATGTGCTGCTGTGGACGGCAGGATCGCCCGTCAGCAGGTTCAGCTGCCCGCGATAGACGAGCTTCACGACGCTGCCCTCCGGCGGCACCCAACGCGCGTAGAGCTTCGTGTCCGGCGCCAGTCCCGAAAGGGAACCCGAAACGAGTGCGCCGCTTGCGTCGAAGACCTGCGAACCATCCTCCGTGAAGTAGCCGAGGAAGATGTAGTCGCCTGAACGGGTCGGAATCGGCGCGGCAGCCCCCGTCTCCCCTTCCACATAGACGCCAGAGCCAACTGTCGCGTCCGTCGAAACGAATGTGACGGAATACGCCGGCACCCAGTGCGCATAGAGCGTCGTATCCTCGACGGTCTGCCAGACGGGATAGACCGGGTTGCAGTCCGCATCGTAGATCTGTGTTCCGCCTGCCGTGTAGTAGCCCTGAAATGCATAGCCGGCCTTGGAAGCGGCAGGCGCGGCCGGCGGCGCGAGCATCAGAGTCGCCTGCTCCGTGCCGACGGAAGTTCCGTCCGACATGAACGTGACGGCAACCGGAGCGGCCGGCGCATCCCCGGCGCTCAGTGCCGTCGGTTGCGCAGCCGTGCGCGCCGGAGAAACCGTCAAGGCGACGCTGTCCAGCGCCTGGAGCGTGCCGCTGTCACCGCGTGTCGTGTTCGCCGCGCCGCCGTTGCCGCCGTAGCCGCCGACATAATCGTTAGACTGTCGTCCGCAAATTCCGTCCGCCCCCGCAGTGCCGCAGTAGGAACTGCCACCCGCGCCGCCGGCGCCCCAGAGGGTTATATAGGGAGTGGTGGTGGTGCTGCAGTAGGTGCCGCCTCCTCCGCCACCACCGCCGCCGGCGCCGCCCGCGCCTCCGCCGCCGATGCCGTATTGCGCATCCTGGCCGCGCGCGCCGCCGCCACCACCGCCGCCGCCGCCGCCGGTATCGCCGCCGTTCGCACCGCTTGAGCCCTCAAGCCCGCGCTTGCCGTTGTTGTTGTAGCTGGTGTTATCGCACGGCATCCATGCGGTGTAGTCGCCGCCGGAGCCGCCAGCGCCGCCCGCGCCGCCGATGCCGCCAATCGCAGGCGCTCCGCCGCCGCCGCCAGCACCGCCAGCGCCGCCCGCACCGCCTCTGCCTTTCACATTGGGGATATTGATTTGACCGGCGCTGCCGTCGCCGCCCGTGCCGCCGTTCGCGGCCGCGCCGCCCGTCGCCACCAGAGTGCCGTCGCCGACGATGTAGAGCGTCGAGGTTTCGGGGACGCGGATGGCGGGCGCGGCGCCGGTCGTTCCGCTCGCGTTTCCGCCACTCACCGTCAGCGTCGCCCCGCTCTTGATGTTGATGATCGCGCTCGCGCCGTCCTCGACGGCAATCGCGCTTTCGCCGGCGGCGCCCGCAAGAATCTTGTCGCTCGCGACAGTGCATATCTGCTTGTCTGAGAGCACGAGCCCGGAGTTGAATACAGGCGTTGGCTTGCCGTCTAACACTATCCAGTTTTCCCCGAGGGCGGCGGCAAGTTCTCCGGCACTCATCGACGAGGCATCCGTGCCCTGCTCTATGCCAAAGGTCTGAGTGCGATAGGCTCTTGACAGTTGGCTGTTGTCAGAACTCGTGAAAGTCGTGCAGAGAGTCGCAGGGAGCGTCACCTGCACATTGCCCGGCGCGAAAAGGGAGTTGTAGATGCGAATGTGTGAATCACTGTTTAAGCTATACCCAAAACCTGCACAATATATGCCACGCGGCAACTGCAGTGCGCCATCGAAAAGACAGTCTCTAAAAATAACTTCTCTGTTTTGAGTAAGTGTGTCTGTAGCAGCGAAGAATCCACCCACAAACATCGCAATACTGTTGCTATCCACTGCAATGCCGACGGAGCAACGACATCTTTCGAGCACGGCGCCGCCATAGACGTCTCCTATAAATCCAGATGCATAACCAAGATCCGTCGTGAGGGAACCGGCTATGCGGAGATCATGTATCGTGCAACCAGACACATGGGCAAAAGGCGCCAGCAAGTCCATGCTGCTTTTTATCGAGTACGCCCAGTCCAGTGTTATCGTATGACCGTGACCATCGAACTCACCGGCGTAGGTGTGGGAGACTGCACCGTCGCCGCTCGTTACGAGTCCAACGCGCACTGGATCACCCGTGAGCGTGATGTCGGCGGTCAGCTTCGCGTTGAGCGTAGTCTCGCCGTTGTTCACGCGATTGGCGAACGCGGCCCAGTCCGCGGCGTTCGCGATTCCCACCGTTTCCGCGAGAGCCGTCTGCGCGGAGAGCGCGGCGGCCGTCGCCAGTATTGCAAGAAGTGTCTTTTTCATCATTCGCTTCCTTTCACCATTTCACCATTTCACCGGGCGGAGCCGATGAACGGGAAGAAAGTCACCTTGAGCCCGCCCGCTTCGGACGTCGGCGCGCGCACCGACTCCCCTGCGCGGCAATACTGGACGACCGCCGGGCACCTGAGCGCACGCTCTCCCCCCGCCTTG
>CACWJS010000248.1 GCA_902761275.1 uncultured bacterium
GCCGATGATCGGCGGCGAGTTCAAGACCGACAAGGAGTGGCTCGCGCAGCCCTACCGCATCGGCGTGCAGCTCCATCCGCTCACGATCGAGCAGAACGCGCAGACTTCCTTCAAGTCCAGGACTACGCTCGTCCCCTGCCGAGCGAACACGATGGGCCCCGGACTCATGTTCCAGGCCGACTACGCGATTGGCGGCGCTGCTCGTGGCGATGGGGCTGAATGCCGTCAAGCGCGGGCGGTCGATGCGCGGGTGGGCGCTGGTCGGGGTCGCGGCGCTGTTTAGGTTGGAATGCTTGGTTCTTGCCGCGGCGCTGCTGCTCTGCGGCGGCGTCTGCCGAGAGTCCGGGAAGAATGACTTGAAGTGGTGGTTGCGCACGGCGCTCTGTCTTTCCCCTGGCGTGGCGTGGAATGTTTTTGCAATACAGGGCTTCGATTTCTTTTCTTTCCCGTCGCCACATCGGATTTGCGTCGCTTCCGAGAGTGCATTTGCAAGCGTTCTGTTCCTTCGAAACGGTCTCGTCCCCCTATGCCTTGTTGCAATCGCCGTCGCGATATCGATTGTGCACGGAGAGAGAATTCTCGCGAGAAAATGGCTTCTTGCGTGTTTTGCCGCGCTGCTGGCTGGAATCGCCATCTTGGGCTTTAACGAGTCGGCGCATTACGCATGGATCGTGGACAATGTCATGCCGCGCTTTGTGTGGCTATGCGCATTGCCTTTGCTCGTGTCCGATGGGCATTGGTTCTCAGGAGGAACGTCTCCGTATCTCGCATATTCTCGTCCGCATTGAGAAGGCCGAAGGCTGTGCTTTTAGAGGAAATGTTGTTGGAGGGCGTAAAAACGGCACCTATGAAGCGGACGGGAAGTTGCCGGGCGATATACACAATATACTATCTCGTGACAAAGGCGACTGTCTACTATGTCTATTCGATGATGTATCCACGATAGCGGTTCGTTCTAATTGTTGTCGTCGCTCTGATTGCGGCGATTTTCTTTCTGATGTAGCAGATGCGCGTCTCTACAACGGTTGTCTTTCGCCGCGCATTATTTCCGAGGGCGATACGCAGCAACTCGTCGGACGAGATATGCCGCCTCGGATTGCGGAAAAGATAGGCGATGATCTTTGACTCGCAGAGTGTGAGGAACTCCATGCGTTTACCATGCCGTAGTGCCTGAAGCTGGACGTCATAAGCAAGATCGCCGATAGTGAAGTTTTGCGACATGTCGCTTGATGTCTGGTTCATGATGTTTAATCTACTGTTCTGACTATGACTCGAGTTGCATCGCTGGTTGCAAAAAAGGCGATAAGAGATGGGCGTCTCAAAAGTTTGTTGACTGACTACCACAGGTTGCTCTCCCAGAAGAGCTGAAGGAGATGTTCGCTGTTCATAGGCGTTCCGGGCGGGATGGGGCGCTGCTGCTCCTGGATCCGAAAGTTGTCGTCGTGGGCGGGAATGACGAATTCTAGGAAATCCTCGTAGCCCTGCCTCAGTCGCGGGAATCTGTTCGTGTAGGCGGGAAGCGTGACGAGCGCACCGGCACGTATGAGGCGCTGAAACGAGTTCGACATTGCCGTGAAGTCGGAGAACATGATGTCGTAGTCCTTCATGATGTACGCCGCGACGATGTCGTTCGTGTTCGCCGCAAGCCGCGACTGCGCAAGTTCAAGGACATTTGAATACATGCCACTTCGCCAGTCGTTTGTGACGGCATGGTAGGTGTTCTGGGTCGGTGCCGCATTGATGGCGAGCGCGGTGGCTGATAATGCGGCCATGATCGTTGTTCTTGCTTTCATTTGTCTTTCCTTTTGTGTGTTAGTTCTGCTGCTGCGGGGTTTTGCGAACGATGCCAGGATTTGGCCAAAGAGCGAAGACCTTGTCGTTTTCCACTTGTCCGCCGGCGACCAAAGACCACATGTTTGTCGCGAGTGTCGTTGTGCATTCAACGAGGTTGGTTCCCGCAGAGGTCGCAAAGTCCTCGCCTACAGCCCAGCTCATACTCCCCGTGGCATCGTTTGCCAACCCCCGGGTGAATTGGGATGCCCAGCGCAGTATACGCCACACTCCGACGGTTTCCGTCCCATACCCCGCCATGAAGTTGCCGAGTTTGGCAACAGGCGTCGGTACGCCTCGGAACGTTGCGACCGCGCCCATTCTGTAGTATTCGTTGAGAACATCGTCGGTTATTTGGTTGTATCGCCAGACTGTCGGCCATGATGTGTTGTCGACTCGTCCGATGTAGTCCATGACGTTGTGGTCGTAGAACCACTTGTCGCCGAAGTCTCCGTCTTGCTTCTGATACCACGATTTCGTGTCTCGCAGCGTCTGCATGGCGCTGGCGACAACGGCCATGTCGGCGTCAAACACGGCATCTATGCTCGCACCGCAAAGCGGCAGCACGATGTTCGCATGCGTCCACGGCGAGCCGTCGCAGCGACCTCTGAAGCGGTACACGCCACCTTGCCTTGGATTGACGAAATGCGCCGCAAGCGCACCTGCGTGGGAGAGGGATCCGCTCATCTGTGGCAGGGCTTCGATGAGTTCCCATTCGCAGGGAAGTGAGGAGGCGTTGACGCCCTCCGGCTCAAGGACGAGATTCATGCTCACTGAGAAGTCCGCAACTTCGAAGCCGCCCTCAGTGAGCGTCGCGACATTGCAGAACGGAACGACGAGGTGTTTGTCGGGAAGGGGGCTGTTGGTGACCGAGAAGGGATAGTCGACGCCGGTCATGAACGGCGGCGGGTTCGCGCTTGCGCCCTGTACGGGGGATGTGACATCCATTCTGACGACCTCCGCGACGGTGAGCGTGTGGGTCTTACAGTGTGTTTCCCCGCCTATCTCGAGCGTAAGCGCGAATGCGACATCGCCAATAGAGCCGCTTTTCGCAACGCCCCGTATTTCCTGCCAGTCGTCGCCCGAGTCGAGTACTTCTATCCTCTCTGCACCTGCGATGCAGGCGAGCGACATCGTCGCGTTCGTCTCGCACGGCGGATTGAACGATCCCGCGACGACATGGCTGTTCCCGCCCTTTATGATCACTGAGGGGCATGACAGCGAGAACCAGGCGTCGGGATTCTGCTCGTTGCTACGCTGGCACGGACATTGGACTGTAGTCCAGAAGAATCGTCTGTATCCCTCCCATGATGCCCCAATCTGCCATGACTGCCAGTAGCCGGTACAGTGGCAACCAGTGCAGTTCCATACGTAGTTGCTGCCGTCTAGATTGACGGGGCAGCAACTGCCAACTATCGATTCTATGGCGGCACCGACATCCGGGACGGTGGAGATATGCCCGCCGCTCTCGCCGTCCGACATGGTAAAGTCCAGCGGTCTTTCGATATCG
>CACWJS010000249.1 GCA_902761275.1 uncultured bacterium
CCTTCTACGGATTCCTCGCATGGCTAGCCACAAAACGGCTCGTTTCCTCTGGGCTCAGGCAGATGCGAAAACTGCCACGCGCCATGCAGGCGATCTTTCTGATCGTCGCCATAATCGCGACAGTCGAAGCGCAGAAGGCCAACACGAATGGCAACAACAATGCCAGCGGCGGGACGAACGGTCTGCTGAACGCCGGAGCGCCATTCTTGTCGCCAAACCACGGACCGCCCGCCGCCCTGCAAAACGGCATGACGGCAATGATGCAACACAACGCACTTCTGCAGCGGCTCCAAAACACAGGCATCCCGACGTTGACCACGAATGATGTCATCAATGGATACTGCGTCCTGACAGAGATACCAGCTCCCGATGTCGAACTGCCGACGAACGCCGTTCCCGTCGGGAACTGGCATGTGCACGGCGCGTCATCCCCCTTCGGCGCGAACAAGACAGACTTCCCGGGATTCCCCTTCCCGTTCGGAAAGGATGCAATGCTGTCATCCTATACCTGGTTCTTCCAGGACGGCAAGATACGCGCCAATCTTCGCGATGTGGACACCGAGATCGATTCGGGAATCGGCGCCGTCACCGCCGTACCTGGCGAAAGCATGCTCGCGAGAAGCGAAGGTGAAGACGGCGAACATTGGAAATGGACTTTCGAAGATGATCGTGTAATTGGTGGCCCATACCCAGACGATGATGAATATGGTGAGCAAGCTGAAATAAAGACATTTGAAAATTATCACCTCACTTGCCGCCCCGTACAACGTGGACTCGCTTCCAACGATAGAATGTGTCGAAGGAGCAAACCATCTATCCATAGAAACGATAGACGCACGGACTCTCTCCGTGCGAGGCATTTCGACAAGCGAAGCGGTCGATGACGTCAAGTTTGCCGCGAGCGTAACGGTATGCGGCGAGACGTTCACCGCAACCCAGTCGCTAACTGTCGCATCCGTCAAATATCTCCACGTGGATTCTTCGGTCGCGGGGACAAGCCCCAATCCCCCGCCCTTCGCCGGCGAGACGGCCTGCCCATTCTCGATCACCAACAGTCTTGCGCCGGACAAGCATCTCGTCGTGCCTTTCTGCAATGTTGCAACACTTGGCGCGAACGGATTTTCCATCGCCAACTTCACGATCTACATGCATCTCGAACTCGAGCCAGAGGGGGTCTTCGGGTATGATCTTCCTGGCGAATGGGAGCTAATCGAGGCAGTCCCAGAGGCGAGCGGTTCACTCGTCTCGATATCGCCCTTCGACGCAGAATTCCGAAATCCCAAGAAAGGCGGCGTCTACCGATTTAGGGCCCGAGTCGGCGGCTCCCCTTGGACGGAGGCCAACATCGTCCTTCCAGTGTGCGGGGCAGGAGTCGAAGACATTTTCATAAGCGACCTCGCCATTACGCGCACAATCATGGCAAACCTCTGCGTCAAATACGACTGGGAAACACGGAACAGCCCTATGTTTGGGTTGAAATGGTTCGTCCGCGAAGGCGCAGGCGACTATCTCGGACGCCCGGACAACCAGCAGCGCAAAACGACATGGCGATACAACCAGGTAAACGACCTATCCGGCTTCGGCGCAGTCGCGACATTCTACGGCTATCCGACGCGGCTGGCAAAGTTGAGCAACATGACAGTCGGCTTCGGGTCACAGCTAATCGGAGTCAACAACTTCCGGCAGGACATGTCGCAGTATATAGGAACGGACAACGATGCAACGGCGACACTGAGCTGGAACTGCGGCACAGGGCTCGCTGCGCCAGGCGTCAACATCTCATCGAACTGCGCCGCTTGCGCAAAGGCAATGTGGAACGTGGCGGACGACAAGGTCCGGCGGCTTTGGCCGAACAACCTGCCGGCGGACAACCACGACCCCTACTCCTACACAGTGGACTACAACTTCTACTTCATCTCCCCGGGGCTAATCAACATGGGTCTGGACGAATTCGGCTTTTAGCCGATGCCCCATGCCATGCCCCCAAAAAAATCAAAACAGAAAACATAGATAACGAAAGGACGAGACAAATGAACTACAAGACAACGACAATCCTCTCTGCACTCGCGACGATCGCCGCTGCGACACTCTGCGCAGCGCCATCCTCAAACACCGTCGAAGCCGTCACGCAGGACTGGAGGCAGGGCAACTACTCGAATGTCTAC
>CACWJS010000250.1 GCA_902761275.1 uncultured bacterium
TGTCATCTGGTTTCTGGCGATAGTATACCAAATTCCGTCTATGAACGCCTCGGTTTTCTCTTCAATGACTTCGCCGCGCCGATTGGTGGTGGTGATGTCGCGGGTGGTCTTGCCGGAAACAGGCAAGGGGGATTGCTCATGGAGGTGGGTGACTGTTTTCGTCCAAAGGTTGGAGACGAGAACATAGTCGTAGAGGTCGAGTCTGCCGTCCTCGTGGCGGATAGACTGAACGCAGCCGGAACGAGGATCATTCACGACGACTGGGTAGAACGCCATCACAGTGCGGAGAACGTTGGTGCCGCCGTAGGCCGCGCCTTGGGTGCCGACGCGCTCGACGATGTTGGTGAGTGGCGAATAGACGTAGTATGTGCGCTCACACTCAATGTTGTTAAGCTTCCGCACGACCGTGCGCGGACGGGTGTCGACGGGGAGAACGGGATCGTTTGCGTCGACGGGGGTGTAGTCGTATGTCGTCACTTCTGTCATCATGTCAGGACCGGAACGCGTCTCTGAGGTCACACGGTCAAGGTTGTCGTAGGCGTACTGTATTAGCAGCCCCGACTGATGCTGCTCCGTCTTGACCTGGCCCTTGCCATTGCCGGAAGTGTAGTATGTCCAAGTCGTCGTGTCGGTGACGCCGCCGAAGCCCTCGACGCGGTTCGTCATCGCGAAACCCCACGACTCCCATTTGTAGTTCTTGACTTTTTTCGCAAGGACTTCGCCAGACGGAGAGACGTCCGTCTTATTGACCTGCGCGGCCCGTTCATCGTCGATGAAACATTCCTTGCGTTCCTCCAAGCCAGACGGCCTCGTGAGCGACCATTCGCGCATCGCGTAGTCGAATACATACCGCAGTGGTTCGCCACCTCCCTTTCGGATCGTGACAATCGCCCTCTTTCCGTCGTTCTCGCGGCGTATGGAGACATGCTCGACGGTTTGACCCGCAGGAACAACGTAGAGGCCTGTGGCTGCGTCCTTCTGTGGCTGCTCCTGGAGCGCATAGACCGCGACATCGTAGCCGAGAAAGTCCGCAGTCCGCGTTACATTCGCAAGCCGAGAGGGAGTCAGATACTGCCTCACGCCGACGGAGTCGTAGACAATGTCGACGCCCATGTCGGCTGGAGTAATCGTCTTGCCTCTTGCGCCCGTGATAGAGACGAGAGCCCCAAGCGCACCGGTCATGTTAGTCGCGAGGAACCTGCGCTTGGTCCCGTCGCCGACGTAGAGGTCGTAGTAGACGGGATCGTGCGTCGTAGCCCAGCCCTCCGAGTCGACCATCTGAAGCCGCGCGTCCATCTTGATGTGGACGCCAGGGTCAGGTCTGCCGAGGGACTCTCCGTTCGCAAAGACAAAGTACACGGTCTCGCCATTCGGATGGGAGAACAGCACCTCGGCGGGAGTCACGCCGTCCGGCATCGTCTTCTGGCCAATCCGCTTGAACGTGTAGCCGCCGAGAACAGCGTGGAGCGACTCGGCGGTGAATATCGACGGCGAGTCGTCGTCGGCCATTATCTTGAGCGCACAGAGCATCGTCGCAGCAGAGCGAAAGAAACGCCGCGACGACCGCGGCAAACAGCATGGAGTCAGCACTCGTGGAATGTGTCTTCGTATTCATTTTCAGTCCTGCTTTCATTTGTTAGTTAGACAAGCCGCACCTCCGTCGTCACATCGCCCCCCAGGCCATCTCTGCAAGCCGTGCGCCGAAGCGCATGAGGATGAGCGCCCCGAGGATCGCGAAAACGACGCCAAGCGCGATCTTCGACGGAAAAACATTGCGCTTCGACCAGCGTGACATCCGTTCGGAGTCCGCGCCATTCGCCGCAAGGACGAACAAGACGACGAGAGGCGCGATGAACGCGAGGTTGTAGACCGAGAGCAGCGCGAAGGAGCGCCACGCCCCAGGCTCGCGCGAGATGAGCGCAAGGACAGGCACGTAGACCTGTCCCGTGCAAAGCGAATCGAGAAGCGTCACGAGGACTCCGCATCCAAGTCCCGCGGCGACAACAGCTGGGCCGCACCAGCTTGCCTCGGCTACCGCACGGATGAGCTTCTTAACGCGACCCGGAAGCTGGAGCGTGATTACGGACGGCACCCTCGCCCTGCGATAGCGGAAAGCGTCGCGGACACTCAGCGCTGCGAGCACGAAGAGAGAGGCCGCGAGCGCAATCATCACGACGTCGTGCATGGTGCGGAGCCCCTCCAGCGCTTTGATCGCCTGCATGAGTCCGAGTCCCATCGCCATGTAGGTGAGGAACGATCCGGCGCAAAACGCCCAACCACCGAGCATCCGCGCACGGCGCCTGCGTCCCCCGACTGCGAGAATGCCGGCGAGCACGATTACGATTGAGAACGCGCAGGGGTTGAAGCCGTCCGCGATTCCCGCAAGGACGATTGCCGGAAGCGTGAAGCGCGAGGCGGCGTTAGACGTCTGTCCTTCGACGGCCATGCCAGTAACTGGAATGTTGATTACGGGACTTTCCGGGTCGTCGCAGAGGATCTGCACATGCTTCGAGAACTCGCCCGGGAGCATCGGCTTGAGGGAGACGGAGAGCGTCGCAGCGGAACCGGGCTCGACGCGCATCGCCGAGAGCGCAGCGTCCGCCCCGCAGCAGCCCTTCACCTGCGAAACGGCGACGGGCGAAGAAGAGACGTTGCGAAGCTCAACAGACTTCGCCGCCGCCTCCCCTGCGGGAATCTCGCCAAACGCCACACCATCGGGTGGCACGACAAGCCGAGAAGCTGCAAAGGATGTCGATGCGGCAAAGGCACCGATCGTCGCAGCAAACAGCATC
>CACWJS010000251.1 GCA_902761275.1 uncultured bacterium
ATACCGACGAAGATGTAGAGAGCATCGTACTTCTTCATTACTTCTTCTCCTCCTTCTTGTCGGCCGCAGCGGCCTCCTCTTCCTTGCCCTTCTTGATGACCTCGGGAGCAGCGGGTGCCGCACCGGCCGCAGCGGCAGCAGGAGCGCCACCGGCCGCAGGAACGTCATCCGGGGCCTTTACGACCGCCACGGGAACTTCGCCGCGCGTGACAATGGTCTGCTTCTCGCCGAGCTTGAGGTCGCGGACGAACAGCGTCTGGTCGAGCCCGAGCGCCGAAACGTCGACTTCGAACTTCTCCGCGATGTCGGTCGGCAGGCAGTCGACGTCGATCGTGCGGAGCGTCTGTTCGAGAACGCCGCCGCCGAGCTTCACGCCGACAGGTTCGCCCACGAGATACAGCGGAACCGTGACGCGGACCTTCTCGGTCAGCGACACTTCGCTGAAATCAACGTGAATTGGTGTACCGGCGAGGACGTCGTTCTGCATTTCGCGCATGAGCGCGGGAACTTCCTTGCCGTCGAGATCGAGCGTGACCAGGAGCTGCTTGCTCGCGTGGCCGCGCGTCGCCATCATGAAGTCGTGCGCAGGGAGCTTAATCAGCTCAGTGCCGCCCTTCTTCATCTTCATCACCGAACCGGGAATCATCCCCGTGCGGCGAAGGCGGCGGACAGCGCCCGTACCCTGTTCGGTACGCGCTTCCGCCTTGATCCTTATCTGATCCATCTTATGCCTTTTCTGGTAATCTGACCGCATACTCTCGCGACACTCGTCGCTACCCTCCGCGGCAAAACGGCGCAAATTATACCAAATATGGCTCAATTCGCGCAAGAGCGAATTTTAAGTCGTTTCAGAGGCCTACACCCGACCACCCCCACTTCGCCGCGCCGCCCGACAGCTTACCAGAGGCCTACGCCCGACCTGCTCGCCCGACCCGCAGTTTGCGGGCACCCCACCGACATGATTTTGACGCGCGCGCCTTCACGCGCGCCCTTTGCGTTGGCGGTCAAAATCACGTCGGGCCCACAAACGTGCTCTCGTGCGCCAGTCGGCTCTCCGGCCTCTGAGCCAAGCCGAGCCGATGGTCGCGGGTGAGGCAGGCGGAAGGTCGCAGGCGTAAGAGTGGCTTCGCTCGGCTTGGCTCGCTACAAAACGCGAGCCCCGCTTGCGCGGCGGTTATGGCTAAACTCGGCTATTTGTCTGATGTGCGAGAGCCGTCGCGACCCTGTAGCCGAACGAGAGCCCCGCGAGCCATCGGGCGGCGCGGCGAAGTTGGCCAACAACAACAAGCATGGTCGTCGGGCGCAGGCCTCTGTAGAGCAGATCAAGGAGCGGAGGCGACTTCCACCTCGCGGGAGAGCTTAAGAGGGAAGTCGGTCGTGACGCGGTCGGCGCCAATAGCGGCGCACGCGTCCCATGTCTCCTTCTCCTGGCACATCCAAAGGCAAACCGTCAGTCCCGCCTCGTGCGCCTTCTCAATCATCTCCTTGGTCGTTCCAACGCGCGACGCGACGCTGCAGCAGCCAAGCTCCTTCGCCTTGGCAATGTGCGCGTCCTCAAGCGGCTTGCCGACGATAAGCCCAAGCGGCGCGTCGGGATCTACCTTGCGCATCGTCGCAAGAGTCTTCTCGTTAAAGCAAGTGAACGCATACGTCCCTGGCTTCATCAGCATCTTCGCCATCGCACTCAGCCGACGGCAGTAGTCCTCGAGAACGTATGGCGTATAGAAGTCGCTCGGGCCCGCCTTCATCTCGATCTCAATGAATATGTCCTCTCGACCGCTCATCATCATAAGCACTTCCGACAGTGCCGGAACCTGCTCGGAAGACTTCTTGAGACGCAGCTTGCAGAGATCAACAAATGTAGTGTCCTCTACATTCCCCTCTCCGTTGGTCGTGCGCGACAGACCCGAATCGTGCATCACCACAAGCACGCAGTCCTTCGTGTAGCGCACATCAAGTTCAAACCCCTTTATGCCGCGCGAGAGGCACATCTCGAAACCGCCAAGTGCGTTGTCGTCGTATTCAAAGCGCCCACCGCGATGGGCCTGGACAAGAGGCCCAGAACCAGTCTTCAGCTTGGCGTTCGCCGGATACCTCGATGATGCACATCCCGTCGCAAGAGCGGCAGCCATGAGCACGCCGAAAACGAGTCTAACAGTTGCAGTCTTCATAACACCTCCTATGAAAGAAAATCGTTGAGCGTCATCAGCGACGGAATCCTCTCGAGCGGATACTTGACGCCGAACTCGCGTTCAGTTTCCATCACGAGGCGAAGATGGTTCACGCTGTCCCATCCCGGGATCGACTCGTACGCCGTCGTCTCGTCGATTTCGCCGCGCGCGACCCCGAAGACACGCGCCGCAAGAGCGAAGAACTCCTCGCGCCTCGTCAAATCAGAAAACACCTCTGACGGACTCATGACTTCTTGATCCCGTACGCGCCAACGGCAAGAGTGCCGACTAAAGAAAGAATTCCAAGCGCAAGAGTCACT
>CACWJS010000252.1 GCA_902761275.1 uncultured bacterium
TACGCCGCGACGACCGTGTCCGGCCTGGGCATCGCGCTGATAAGCAAGCACTTCGGGTGGAACGCGGCGCTGCTGTCGATCGGCGGCTTCGCCCTCGTCGGCATGATGTTCTTCCTCTTCGCGTGGAACGCCAACGCGACTGGCTACAAGCGTCCGTGACGGTTTGGCCATGAGGCGCGTGCGCGTTCTTGGCGTTGACGCAGAGGTGGCGGAGACGTTCGCCGAGCGTGCGCGCGGCCTCATCGGCCGCGACGGACTCGACCCCGGCGCCGGCATGCTGATACCGCGTTGCAACTGCATTCCCACCTGCTTCAGGCGCTTCCCGATAGACGCGACGTTCCTCGACAGGCGAGGATCGGTCGTGAAGGTCGTGCGCAACATACGCCCGTGGAGACTTTTCGTCTGGGGCGGCTTCCGAGCCGCGCAGGTGCTGGAGACGGCTGGGGCATCTCCTGACGCCGCAGGCGGCGGAATTCAAGAACGCGCTTAAGGTGTTCTACTACTACACGCACGATCATGCTTGGTGCAGATTGCACGCTTCTTCCTGGCGAACTGCGGATCCTGACATTCACGCCGAAAGGTCCGATCGACGCCGATACTTTCCGCAACTCGCTTTCCGTAACGGATTTGAGCAAGTCCTTTGACGTGGCGACGCAAAGCGCCGCAAGGCAGCGCAAGACGAAAGTGGGGCGCGAACTATGAGCGGCTGGCGAACAGATGCGGTGCGGCGCAGTGCAGCATTACGGCTTCAGCGCCGTTATCGGCAGAACGTACACGCCGTCGGGCCGCTTGTACGCCGCGCTCGAAAGGCCGACTACAATCGCCAGGGAGTGCGGAGGATGTCCGCCGTTTTCGGCTATGCGCCGCTGGATATCAAGAAGATGCTTCGCGGCGGTTTCCTCCTGGTTAACGAACCGTAATGCGGTAGTGTCTCAAACCACTTCCGTCATTCAGAACTTCTCGTCGTTCGTGTTTTCATGGCATAGCTTTCACATGCCGAAATTCGATTTGAGAAAGAATGGATTTGTAATAGTATTCAACTGACACAACCAACAAACAAGAAAGGGTATAAATGAAAAGCCTAACAGCAGCAATCGTCGCACTTGGCTGCGTTGCAGCCGTGTTTGCGGAACCAGAGATCACTGCACTGACGGTAAGTCAGAACAGCAGCCGGCTCGTCACAATCGACTTCACGCTCACGGAAAAGGCCATCGTCACGCTCGACATGACGACGAACGGCGTTTCGATCGGTCCTGACAACTACCGGCTTATCCAAGACGCGCAGTCCGACAGCACTGACTATCCGGCGAATAAGGTTCTCTCTGCCTGCAGGTCGTGGTGACGCCGGCGGGAGGCAAGACGCTGAAGGGCGTGAAGGTCACGGTATCTGATCTGGCTGCGGAGAAGGGTGGTGGCCTGTTCACGGCGGCGAACGTGACCTGTGAGGTGACTGGCTATGTGAAGACGCGCACCCGATTCTCCCATATCTGAACAAGGCGGACGTCGAGCCGGGAACTCGTATCGGTTCCAAGTTGGGTGTGCGCGGAACGCGACAACTTCTCCACGGGTCCCGCAGTCATCTACGCCTGGCGCGACGCCGTGGCCGATCTCATTGAAGCGATGCCATGAGCGGTGTTATAAAACAGGACACGCGCCAACTTCTACCGCACATGGCTCCCCGTCGAATACGGCAACAACGAATAGATGAGGAGTGATAAGAACGCAGTGAAGAAGATGTCGCAGATGTCGCTTGCCGAAAGGATTGCTTATGGTTGGCTTTGAGAATCCGTGCCCCCCCCCGGGAAAGGGTAGGATGCAATCACCGAGCGCGCCACTTTGCGCATTCTGCCGCGCTTGCTGCTATGAGAAGGAGGCGGCAAGGTCAGATAGAGTGTATAGGATGTCTACGCATGATGTGTTGATGCTGAATTGATGCCGACGGCGTCTGCGGGGAGTTTCCGGTTGCGTACCGTCAGCTTCTTCCCGTCGGCTGCGAGAACGTCCTCTGCGCGGGCCGCATGCTGGGCGCGCCCGACACGATCGACACCTTCCGCCTCATCTGCCCGTGCTTCGTGACTGGGCAGGCCGCGGGGACTGCGGCGGCGCTCTGCGCCAAGGGCAATGTGTCGCCGCGCAGCCTGCCGT
>CACWJS010000253.1 GCA_902761275.1 uncultured bacterium
CGCTCTTTTATCGCAGCGTCCATGAGGTCCCAGTCGGCGGATGACATCTCGCCCTGGGTCACTACGGATTTGCGAAGGATGTATTCGGATGTAGTCATGGTTTTGTTGCAGAACACGATTCATTAAATAGATGCGCGGGAGGTCCGTCTGGGAATAGGCTCAACAGTCTCGTATGGTCTTAGGAGCCCCGACGGTCTGGCACCCGCGCAAATCGGTCATGGTAGGTTAAATCTCGCTTTGTCTATCGCGTAGTTTGCGGCTAACTCTGCGGCAGTCAGCGGTCGGGAGTGGAGGCGGATGCAGCATATGTTGCCAGTCGAACCATTCCAGGAACTCCGCCCGCCAACGACAACCGGGTATGCAGCTGTGTTGATGCCCCATGTCCCGGCGTGCGTGCCTACGTTGAAACCGTCGATGTACGCCGCAGACAAGGTTTTGTCCGCCCCGGATGCAAATGTGCCAGCCAAATACATCCGCACGGATGCGTAATTAGCGTGGTCATACGTGTTGGCCGCTCCAACGCCACAGGGCCGATTATAGCATAGCGTATAGCGGTAGCCGTTCCCGCTAGTGCGGTTGTCCATGCTGATGCTCCGAGACGGCGAGAAATACGCAACGGTTGCACCGGTGGAAATACGAGTGTTGCGGAATACTGCCTCGATTGTGCAGATGGGATCCGCTATCTCTACCGCACGGTATGCGCCCACGGTGGCGCTATGTGTAACCTTGAGCGAGTCTTCTGTCCAGTAGTGTTGCGCCGAGATGTTCACGGTCAGATCGTAGTGGTTGTGCGACAGGTCTACCCACGTATTCGCACTCGCGTCGTGGACGCCCAGACCGGCATTCCACTTGGCGTCCCTCATAGCAACCAGCCCGTCGGTGATGTAGGGGTTTCGCCAACGCTTTGCATTGGCAATGGCGAAGGATGCGCGGGCCGCTATGAGCATGGCTGCACCTCCGTCAAAAGGTGCGCCAAACGCAAGCAGAATGACGGCGAGGAATATCTTACACATTTATACCCCCCCCCCCCCCGTCCAGAGTTGCAATTATGGTATTAGGCATCACGAATCCTCCTGGTACGACCAAATGATTTGCGGCAGATTGGCGCGGAACTCGGCTAGAGTCGGCTGCGGAATCGTGCGTGCCTGCACGTCGTTGATGAGCTCGAGCGCGTAGGCCATAACGCGGGCTCGCGCGTAGTGTAGCCGCGCGCCGATCGCTCCTGAAGAAGACGCTCCTCCATTGCAGCGTCGTATTCATCAAGCGTGGGCAACGCCGCATCGACAATGCGCCACTTGCGATGCCATACGCCATCGCGGACCTCCCATCCGTCGGGCTCAACCAGTTTACCTTCCGGCGGCGTTGGCGACTCGTCAGGCTCACGCCGATACGCGCCATAAAGCGCGGCCTCCTCGTCCGTCGGATGTAGGACGAGGCGTCCGTCCACCGTGATCGGCGGAACAAGCCGTTCAAGCTCGCCAGTGGCGGTGTTGAGTGTATAGTAGCATGTGATGCTCATGTTGACTCCTAGATGTTGACAACCGTCCAACCGGATGGGCAGGCGCTATTGCCACGTGTTATCGTAGCGGCAGTGCCGAGGGCAGACGGGCAGGTGAAAGTCCCCCCGGAAGCCACGTTCTGAACCCAGTTGGTACACCCAGTGAACGATGTCTGGTTCGTGATTATGCTCTTCAGACTTCTGCAGTTCTGGAACATGAAAGTATAGCGGTTTGTCGTAAGGGTACCAGCTGGGAGCACCACCCCGTCTGCCAGAGCAGAGCACCCTGTGAACATGTTATAGTAGCAGAACTGGGCCAACGATGTGGTCGGCAGTTCCGGCATTGTCTTCAACGCCGAACAACCGTAGAACATCTCACGACAGCACTCCGACCGCAGGGTCCGCGCGGCGATCTTCGGACCGTTCACCATGCGCGAACACGAGGAAAACATGCCTCTATAGCACTGATTCGTTGCCGTTGTCGCAGCCAGCACAAGCGGCGAGGCGTCCACAAGCGTCGCGGCGTTCCCAAACAACTTCGTGAAAGCGAAGTTCGACGAGAAGGACTTGATGGTGTCCGAACGGGTGAGAAGACTCATTATGTCGCCTCCCACCTTCACGCTTCCGGTAAACACGAACTGGTGAAAGGCCGATGTGCTCGAGGCGAAGGCTGCGTTGCCGCTGGACCCCGAACGAAAGCACGCTCGGGCGCCCGGCCGCGCAAAGGTGATCGTCGTCCCTCCGGCGTCGTCGAAGGGAATCCAAGTTTCCCCGCCGTCCGTCGAATGCTCCAGCGTCACTGCAGCCGGAGTCCCGGTCTTCGTCATTTTGACGGTCGCCCCCGCGTCAACAGCCTCCACATAGAACCCCCACCAGCCCCACACAGGCACGACCTGGCCGACCGCGAAGCTTTCTCGCGCGGCGGGGATCATGACACACCTCCCTGGACGGTGGTGGGCGCGATGGTCATGCGCTGGACGGTGAGGATCGGAAGATCGACGGATTCGTTGCTAACTGTCGCGACCTGTGTCT
>CACWJS010000254.1 GCA_902761275.1 uncultured bacterium
GCTCACCGTCACCCGCGTCGAGGACGGGATGGAGTATGTCTCCATGCCCAAGACGGCGACCATCGTCAGCGCGGCGTAAGCGCCGCGGCGGTGGGACGGCGGACATTCGCTCCGCCGCCCCGTCGCCGCAGCCATCGAAAGGAGCAAGACATGTTGAGACTCGTGTTCAATGTCGCGGCGAATCCGCCGCCGACGCGCAGGATAACGCTCGTGCAGCAGGAGGGCTATCCCGACGATGTGATTACCTTCGGTGATAGCATCGTGGCGAGGGGTGAGAATCTGGAAGGATGCACCGCGCTGAAACTCGAACTGTACGAGGGCGGCGAGCCAGTTGCCGTTCTCGACAGACTTCAGGACGTCGTGACGTTGCCCACGCTAATAGCGTTCTCCAACGCCACCAACACTTCCGGACGGCCGAACGAAGACTGGTATGGGAAGCAAGTCCTGTTCACCGCTACCATCGGCGGAGAGGAAGTTCGCCATTGGGTGCGCTTCTACGACCCGTATGCATAACGGTGTGGTCTCCGACCACGCGGTTATGCAAAAAGCGGGGGGCGCGGCAGATTTGCCGCGCCCCCCGCTTTGCATCTTTTTTCCATCGCTAATAACCACCGCATTTATATAAAACCGGTGGTAGTTTCTCGCGGCGGATTTGCCGCGATGGTGGGGATTTATGGTAAAATACTGCTGGGGCGCGGGTTGTCGTGCCGTCGTTGCCGGAAGCGGCGACGCCTGATGCGGAAGTAAGCACAAACATTGCGCTGAATGTCGATGCAACACGGTTACAGACGCTGACATTTTCGGTGGCGTTTGACTCGTGCGAGACAAACGAGGTGCTTGTCGCCATCGGCGCAGACGGCGACAATGACGGAGATTTGTCGCTGGACGAGGCCGCCATTGTCTTTGGCTGCGACTGCGGCGAGTGGTATCGCACCGACCTCCGCACAGGCACAGCTTCTACAGAAGGGTCTGACCCTCCTGTAGAAGCTACAAACGCGGTTGTCATCGGGAAGCGCGAGTTCGATCCCGCATGGAATCTCGTAAAGGTCGTGCGGCGCGGGCTTGGCGAGATAGGCGAGACTGTTGAAGTGGGCGAAGAGCGCGTTCGCTTTGACATAAGGATTCGGTGATGGCGGACTGGTTCTATATCGGCTATTGCACCGTAATGGCGATGTTCGCCGTTGCAGCTGCATACGCCGCAGGGTTTGGTCTTCGCGCACTTCGCCGTTTGCCGCGCTCGCTTCTGCTGGGGTTTGCCGCCGCTGCGATTGTCGCAACCCTTACAGCGCAGAAGACGAACAATGTGCCGCCGAACATGAATCAGCCGCAGATGATGCAGGGCGGAGTTTCTCAGACAGGATTAACAGGATTGACGGAATCGGTGGGGGCGGATGATATCTCTCGTGGGTGGCGAGTGGAGAGCGTCACGATTAACGCGGCGGTTTCGTATTCGATGCCGACGAACGCAATGCTTGTTGGAAACTGGCACATCCACGGCGCGGCGTCATCTTTTGGCAACAACAGGATTGATTTTGGCGATTGGTCGTTCCCGCTCGGAACAAACAACGAGGCGTTTTCGTCGTTTTGGTATTTTATCGATGGGCGCCTCCGGCCAACACCGCACGATGCCGCGCACGAAATCTGCGCTGTCGGCGTTCCAATGTCTGCCGTTCCCGGCCAAAGTCGGTTGTGGCGGCTTGACGGCGACGATGGTAGCCGCGTCCTCACCTGGGAAAACTTCTTCCTCGGTGGCGACACAAACAGCCCCATCAACGCGCAGATCGTCCTCTTCCCCAATGGCGATTTCATCAGTCGCTCAAACGATGTCGAGACTGTTTGCCGCCGCATCAATCCCGACGATTGGGATGACGACGGAATCCACAACGAGCGAGACGCGAATCCTACAAGCTACGACGGAGATTTCTTTGGCGTGGCAAACAGCTTGCCGCCAAATGCGAATCCCGATGCCTACTACTTGCTTGATCTTTCGGTGGCAGGGGTTCTCGGAGTTGCGACAATCCGCGTCACTTGCGATGGAGCGAGCGACCTTGGCGACCAGACTGTTTCTTTGCCGCTGGAGTTTGCGTTTGAACGAGTTCAGATGAGGTCGGGTGGTGGTTCTGGCGATGCACTTACTGCCAACTACGCGCTTCATTCCTCGCCGATAGACGTTGGTGCGTCGCTTGGGTCGCTCTCTGGCGGTTGCTGCTCGTGTGAGACAAACGCATTCGGCTTCACGTGGGTGTGCTCCGAGAACTGCTTGTGCAGCGGTGAACATTGGCTGTCTGCCGTGGCATCGTGGGAGGGCTATTATCGCGCATTCGGCTGGTATGGCCTGTGCAGTTGCACGCTGTACGACCCTGAGCCAAGCAGTTTCACTGGTGACGGGATCAGCTTGTCGATAGAAATGCCCTCCACGTTCATTGCGAACGACGACGACGACAACGACAATGGTTTGGTTGATGCCGAGCCGCCGTTTGCGGACAAGGATGACGAAATCACGGAGGGGCACGTGTCGTTCTCTTCTATCTTGCCGACCAGCGGGGCCGTCAAGCTCCAGAGATTGACGGGGCTTGAGCAGGACACGAACGGAACGCGTCGCGTTTATGCTGACAAATCCGGGCTCTCGCCAATTGACGAAGGGCATGAGTACGCTGTATCGGAGGCCTCTTCGCTGGGGCGCGACTTCTTCGTCAACCCCGCCAT
>CACWJS010000255.1 GCA_902761275.1 uncultured bacterium
GTCACAGTCCTCGAACCGCAAGACTATCTCACGGCGCGAGAGCAGTTCGGCGGACACCTCGAAGTCGCGCGAAACCGTCCATTCCCTTCTGGCGACCCACAACGTCTTCTCCTCGTTGCGGCCATAGAACACGTCAGGTATCAGGTCTTTCGCCAGAAGCGCGGAATGAACACCGCCCGGAACGGACATGGGGCACACGATCGCCTTTCCATCCCGATCTTCTCCAGTCAGTCTCCAGACCCCTGAAAGGTCAATCTCCTCGGCGCAGAGAGATATTGAGACAAAACCCAGTAACAATGAAACTATGTTCTTCATTTGATATCCTTTGGGGAAAACATTCAGTAACGTTGCAGGAGTTCCAACAGTTTGCGGTCGAGCTTGTGTCCGCGGAAGTCTTCGTATTCGACGTCTGGACGGTTCGAGTCCAGTACGCCATAGCCGCCGCGCAGCTCCCATAGTGCCCAGCCCATGTTGCGCTCCTTCCAGAGCGCGAGATAGTCCTCGAAGAGGTCCAGAACAATATGATGCGGCGTCATCTTCCACGCGCCGAATTCCCCAGCAAAGCAGAACACCCCCTTCTCGATTGCCGGTTCCCAGTCCTTTATCAGCTTGCGGTAGAGATAGTCGCGCCCAGGGTCGGCGTATAACGTCTTTGGAACCTTCCGCCCGACAGCCTTGAAGCCGTCCGCCCATTCGGTGAAACGCTGGGTGAAGTTGACCGGCGCATGCCATTCGTCCTCAAATACAATGTCCGCCCGTTGCTTGCAGTCTGACGAAACGAATGTGAGACTTTTCGGCATGATCCAGTCGCCGTTGACCACCGATATCTCAAACGAGCCCACCGGCCTTGAGAACTTGAACTCCTCGCGGCCAAGCCAGGTTCCCTGCTTGATGCCCCATTTACTGTCGTACTTGACACCGGTCCACATCGGGCTCTTCTCGTCCGGAGCGATGGACTCTTCCTTGAGCAACGCCCCGTCCGCCGTGAAGCGGAGCGTCATCGGCCCGGACGCCATGCCGAAGCGCACGGAGAGCGTACCGGCGGGCAGGCCGAGCAGACGGTGTCTGGCTCCGGACGCGATGACGACCGCGTCGGACAGGAATTCTCCTTCTTCCGTGAAGACCGTTTTGGAACCGTCAGGCTCCTGTCTGATCCCCGTGACCAGCGCGGATTCCATGTCCGCGCCCTGTCCGAGCACCTGATCCACGAGCTTTTCGGCGAACTCGTTTCCTGAGAGTTCGGCGAAGCCGGGGATGTTATCCTCCTTGCGTATCGCTGCAACGAGAGCCTTGACGACGCGCCCGTACGCTTCGTCCTGCATGGCCGGCGGCTCGTTGAAGAGATTGAACGACAGCGTTTCGTTGGGGACGCCTTTGTAGCGCCGCGCGAACATCGCCCAGTGGACGCAGCATACGCGCAGCGCCTCAGCGTCCGTAAAGAGGTTCAGAGGCTCCTTCTCCGGCGCCACCGTGTAGCCGGGGCATCGGTGCATGTTGATCGAGACATGTACGCCGTACTTGCGCCCTAGCGCCACTGCGCGGTCAACACACTTGAGACCTTCCTCGTCGAAAACCTCCCAGTTCGCACGGTCGCGGTTCTTTATCCAGTAGCGGTAGTCCATCGGCAGACGGACGAAGTTGAAGCCCCAGTCGCTGATGATCTGGAAATCCTCTTCGCGGAAGTCCCTTGGCTTTCGGTCCTTCCACATGTAGAACATCTCCTGCAGGTTGAACCCGCGCCAGCGCACCGACGGACGCCCGTCGGCGATTTCGTTGCCGAGCTTCACGCGAGGCGGCGCCGCCATGCACGTGGCGGCGACGCCCATGCACACGACCGCCGACGCGCATCCCTTCGCAAGGCTTCTCATGACATCCCCATCAGTTCCGCCGCACTACTCCACTACCAGCGCAAGACCCCTCTTGCAGTATGTCAGTCGCCCGTTGACGACGGCAATATATCTGTTCCCGCGCCGCTTGCCGTTCTCGGTGAACGACCAGTTCGCCAGACGCTCCACGCCATCGGTGCCGACGAACGCAAGCGGCACGGAGAAGACGTTGCCGAACTCCGGCACGTTCTCAAGGGCAATCTCGCCAACCGCAGCCAGTTCGCCGCCGATG
>CACWJS010000256.1 GCA_902761275.1 uncultured bacterium
AGTTTCTGAAGCAAGGTCAGAGACGTCGGAGGAAAGAAACTCACCGCCGAGCCCCCTCGTAAATGCCGTTGGCGCTGAATGCCGCGTCAAAATCATCTATTGCAACAGGCGCTGGGCGGCGAGCGAACACGAAATAGCCGATGGCCGCGGCAACTACCGCGGCAGCCCCCGCGAGCGCGAAAAGAACGCGGCGCTTCCGCCGCGGCGGCTCCTCCACCTTCTCCGGTTCTGCGGCAGGGACGCTTCGAAGCTGCTCAACGAGGTCCGAGAGATTCGTCGGACGCTCCGCCGGATTCTCGGCAAGGAGGCGCGGCAAAACGTCGATCCAGCGATATTCAAGGGTTTCCAACAGTTTGAACACCTTGGAACCTGGCTCGTACCAGATTCCGGTCAGCAGATAGACGAACATGACGCCGAGAGAGTACGAGTCCGCGGCTGGCGTCGCCTCTTCACCGCGGGCGACTTCGGGAGCCATGTAGCCCTGCGTCCCCATCATGAGGCGAGCGGACGTTGCAGCCTCCGACACCATCGTGTTGACGGCCTTGACGTCGGAACGCAGCCGTTCCGAGAAAAGGCGCGAAATGCCGAAGTCCGAGAGGACGACATGCCCGTCGGAAGAAAGGAGTACATTGCCAAGTTTGATATCGCGATGGACGATGCCCTGTTCGTGGATATAGTCGATGACAGAGGCAAGTTCCGTGAACCACTGGAGAACGCAGTCCTCGTCAAGTTCGTCCGTCCTGACGTCCGAGAGCGTGCGCGTGCTGCCGTCATCGGACAAGACAAGCTCCATCACGAAGTACGGAGTTCCAGTGGCTTCGTCGAAATTCAAGTCGAAGACGCGCACGAGGTGCTGATCATGCAGACGCGCGAGCACCTTGCCCTCGGTCAGGAACTTGTTCTTCAGAACATCAACATGCCCGTCCTCAAGCGTAAACGCCTTCAGCGCGTAGTGAACGCCGAGCTGCGTATGCTCGACCTCGTAAACGGCACCCATTCCGCCTTGACCGAGAAGGCGAATGATTCGATAAGTTCCGATCAACTGTCCGGGTGCCAGATCCATTCTACCAGCGTAGCCGTCTCGGCACGATGCGCCGATTTATGGTATAATACGGCAATTTTTCAGGAGAAAATTGATGCATCCCTATCGTACACATACATGCAACGAGCTCCGCGCCTCTGACGCGGGCAAGACTGTCAGACTTTCCGGCTGGATGTTCCGCCTCCGCGACCACGGCGGAATCCTCTTCGTGGACCTCCGCGACCACTACGGCCTCACGCAGATCGTAATCCTCTTCGTGGACCTCCGCGACCACTACGGCCTCACGCAGATCGTCGTGCATCCCTCGCGCAGCTTCTTCGGCCTCGTCGAAAAGGCGCACCTTGAATCGGTCATCACCGTGACGGGCGAGGTGAAGCTGAGGACTCCCGACACGATCAACCCCGAGCTTCCCACCGGCGAAATCGAAATCGAGGCAAACGAACTCGTGATGGAGTCCGCCTCGCAGGTGACTCCGCTCTACATCCCCGACGAAAAGGCAGACGAGAGCGAGGATGTCCGACTCCAGTACCGCTTCCTCGACCTTCGCCGCGAGAAGCTCCACAAGAACATCATTCTCCGTTCGGAAGTCATCCGCTTCCTCCGCGAACAGATGTGGGAAAAAGGATTCCACGAATTCCAGACGCCGATTCTGACCGCCTCCTCGCCCGAGGGCGCGCGCGACTACCTCGTGCCGAGCCGCATCCACCGCGGCATGTTCTACGCCCTTCCGCAGGCGCCGCAGATGTTCAAGCAGCTTCTGATGGTCTCGGGCTTCGACAAGTATTTCCAGATCGCGCCGTGCTTCCGCGACGAGGCCGCGCGCGCCGACCGCAGTCCCGGCGAGTTCTACCAGATGGATATCGAGATGTCCTATGCGACGCAGGACGAGATCTTCGCCGTCGTCGAGGATGTCGTAGGCAAGACCTTCAAGAAGTTCTCCAGCTGGGCGTGCACCGAGGCGCCGTGGCCGCGCATCAAGTACCGCGACGCGATGATGACGTACGGCTCCGACAAGCCGGACCTCAGGAACCCGCTCAAGTGGATCGACATGTCCGACTTCTTCGCGAAGGCCGACTTCAAGGCGTTCGCGGCCTGCGTCAAGAACGGCGGGCTCGTCAAGGGCCTTCTCGTCAAGGGCATCGTCGGCGTTGAGACCAGGACCTGGTTCGACAAGCGCGAGGCGTTCGTCAAGGAGAACGGCGGCAAGGGACTCGGCTACATCAGCTGGACTCCGGCATGGAGCCGACCGACGCGCTCTTCTTCATGGCCGCCGACGTCGACGAGTGCAACCGCCTCTCTGGTTTGGTGCGCACCGACATCGCGGACCACATGACGAACGACATCCGCGAGCACAACGTCTACCGCTTCTGCTGGATCGTCGACTTCCCGTTCTTCGAGAAGGATCCCGAGACCGGCAAGATCATCTTCTCGCACAACCCCTTCTCGATGCCGCAGGGCGGACTTGAGGCGCTCAATACCAAGGATCCGCTCACCATCGAGGCATACCAGTACGACGTCGTCTGCAACGGCATCGAGCTCAGCTCGGGCGCGATCCGCAACCACCAGGTCGAGGTCATGTACAAGGCGTTCGAGATCGCGGGCTACACGAAGGACGACGTCGTCAAGAAGTTCGGCGCCCTTCACCGCGCGTTCCAGTTCGGCGCGCCGCCGCACGGCGGAATCGCCCCCGGCGTTGACCGCATGGTCATGCTCCTCACCGACACGCCCAACATCCGCGAG